>NZ_JAGIQB010000055.1:0-42426 GCF_017815025.1 Cupriavidus phytohabitans | reverse complement strand
AAGTTCATGTCGCGGCGAAGACACTGCGAGGCTTACGAGCCGTCGACGACGGGGACAATTGTGTATAACCACATGAGGTAAAGCAGGTATTGAAATGTGCTTTGCGCATGGGCAAGGCAATCCTGGTCAGCGCAACGAAGCGTTCGGCTATGAGCACCAGGATAGCTATGAGGACGAGCGTGCGCTCTACGCCACGATGTACGCCATCATCAAGATCGCCAAACAGGCCAATTGGCACAGGAAGAAGGAGTCAGCATGAAAGAAGGATGGAAAACACGCGCTATTGGTCGGCATCTGGTTGATCTGCCTGCGGATGCCAGAACGATCGAAGGATACAAGTTCAACGACGTTCCAATAGAGCCGTTACCGGCCATCCGGACTCGAGAACGCTTCGATGAGATGGTTGCTGAACAAGAGCGATCCTTGCGTGGGGCCAGGCACGATACGCGGGGAAGCATGTTTATTGAACGCGTGGCTCATGCTAATGGTTCGCTAACACTGATTTCATGGACTGCGCCGTACTCAGAAAGTATGTACCGTTTTGATACCTACTTCCAATTGGGGTCAAGGTTTTTGAAGTACGCGGGAGATGTGTCGCCAGAGCTTCGGGAATCGGCGCTTAGAGTATGCCAGGAGCTATCGCAAGAATGGCGCGAAATTCCTTTGGGAGAGGCCCCGTCAGGGGTTGGCTACGTAGTCGACGACACAATCTTGTCCAACAAGAAGATGAACCTCGAAAGCTGGAGCATGCAAATCAAGCTGGCGGGCAGGCCTGATGTTTCCTTCAGAATCACGTCGTACGCCCAATACAGAGTAGAGCCCGGACTGCGCGACCGTGCTGGCGGCGTTCTGGCCGGATTGCTGAGAGCGGTCGCGGGGGTCAGTCAGTTGCGCAACCGTGCGCGTCCAGTGGGTCCTATCGAGGCCGATGAGATCCTGGTGGCGGGCACACAGGATGGCAAGCGAACCTATGGCTTCAAGTGGGAGGCGCCTGGCAAGACCCGTTCTCTGGGAGAGCCCAATCTGAATGTTTCCCTGCGGGTTGGCGAAAGCGCTTACCTCACCAACAAGGAATCCTTTGCCAGCGATGAAGAGGCGCTGGAAATCTGGGATGCCGTAGTGGACTCCATTCGCCTGCGTTCGGGGGCAGTATGAAGACGCTATCACGCCGCAGCGTAATCCGGGCACTTGCCGCCGCGCCGGTCACTATGCTGACCTGGCGCCCCTCTTTCGCGGCGCCACCCGCCCTGTCCGTCGAGGCAGCCATGCGCTACCTGTGCGAGGAAGTCTTTCCTTCGGTCCACCAGAGAGAGGCCGATCTGATCGGGGCACGGCATGACCGTTGATTTGAACACGACTATCCAAAGCGGTGGGAGGTCGTCGGCCTCTGGCTCCTCTTTTGACAGGAGCGAGACGCAGAATCGCGCCACGATTTACGCCATCGTCAAAGTCACCGGGCAAGCCACTTGGCACAACAAAGAATCGGCATGAAAGAAGGATGGAAAACGCGCGCTATTGGTCGGCACCTGGTCGATCTTCCTGCGGATGCCAGAACGATCGAGCAATATAAGTTCAACAAAGTTCCGATCGAGCCGTTATCGGACATCCGGACACGAGAGCGCTTCGATAAGATGGTTTCTGAGCAGGAACGTTCATTGCGTGCGTCCAAGCATAAAAATGGGGGAAGCATGTTTATTGAACGTGTGGCCCATGCTAATGGTTCGCTGACACTAATTTCATGGGCTGCTTCGTATTCAGAAAGCATTTACCGCTTTGATACTTACTTTCAATCGGGCTCAAGGTTTCTGAAGTACGCGGGGCATGTATCCCCAAGCCTTCGAGAATCGGCACTAAGTGAGTGCGATGAACTATCCCGAGAATGGCGCGAAATTCCATTGGGAGAGGCACCATCAGGCGTTGGCTATGTAGTCGACGACACAATCCTGGTCGATAGGGACATGAACTTGGAAAGCTGGCGCATGGCGATTCGGTTGGCCGGCAAGCCTGATGTATCGTTCGAGATCGCCTCGTATGCACAGGATAAAGTCAGTCCCAGCTTGCGCGAACGCGCAGGAGGAGCCTTAGCCGGTCTGTTAGGCAAAGTGGCAGGGCTTTCACGACTGCGCAATCGAGCGCGGCCGGTCGGGCCAATCGAGGCCGACGAAATCCTTCTGTCTGGCACCCAGGCCGGCAAGCGTGGCTACGGCTTCAAGTGGGAAGGGCCGGGCAAGGCCGGTTCTCTGGCCAAGCCCAATCTGAACGTCACGCTTGAGGTCAGGGAGAGCGCCTACACCACCAACAAGGAATCCTTTGCCAGCGATGAAGAGGCGCTGGAATTGTGGGATGCCGTGGTGGACTCCATTCGCCTGCGTCCGGGGTCGGTATGAAGAACCTATCACGCCGCAGCGTACTACAGGCACTTGCCGTCGCGCCGGTCGCTATCCTGACCCGGCGCCCCTCTTTCGCGGCGCCACCCGCCCTGTCCGTCAAGGCAGCCATGCGCTACCTGTGCGAGGAAGTCTTTCCTTCGGCTCACCAGAGAGAGGCCTATCTGATCGGGGCACGGCATGGCTGTTGATTTCTCGCTTCTGCCGAAAGAGGAACCAGAACCCGACGATCCGCCATCGCGACCGGTCTGGATGGCCTTTTTCGTCGTCACGGCCCTGGGAGTCGCATTGGCAATTGTTTTGCTCTGGCCGAGACAATTGTCGACCCACACGTGGAAATTCTGGGCCAGCCTTATCCTCTTTCCCGTAGGGATTCCTGCGTGGATAGTACTGCGCAGGTACAGCATTTGCGAAGGCCGCAGACTCGATGTTCTGATGCGCAATGAGGCGATCCGCAAGTACAACGAGCGCGTCCATGCCATAGCGGCACGCCCGCTCGCCATAGTCGGCACGGCCTTTCGTTTCTCGTCGGACCGAAAGGAAAATAATGCCACCGCTGTTCAGACCGGCGCCGTGAGGCTCGCCACTCAGGAGCCCATCGCCAGCGATGGCAATCCCATCAAGGCACGCTGGCTGACCGTACCTGGCGTGAAGCTTCGGCCTGGCGGAAAGGAGGCCGACGACGCCCGTCATCGCCAGCTGACACGGTGGTTGTATGAGCAGCTACTTGACGACCTCGCCAATCGCATCCGACTGATACCCTCGAGGATCAATCTTGGTGTTTGCCTGTGGGTGTCCGGGCGCCTGACTCGCCATGAATATATGGCGCTCTGGCAGGAATGCTGGCGGGAACGGCACCAGCGAAAGATGCGCATCCTGGAACAAACCGAGCCTGCCGGTCTTGCTACGCTCGACAACTGGCTCGATCGGGTTGCTAGCGGCAGCATGCTCGAAGCAAAGCTTATTGTCGCCATTCACTTGTATCCGTTACTGAGCGATACACCGCCCGTTGGCGCGGCAGAAGCTGGCGTTGCTCTCCTTCTCATGCCAGGCGAATTGGCGCGCCAGCATGCTGTGGTGCATGAGGCAACCGTGTCTCGCCCGGTACGGGGTCCGCTGGACCAGTCGAACGGTGCCTTGCCGCATGCCTTGGCATGGGGAGCAGTCACTGCAGCGGAGATTGCCGCCAGTTGGCAGACCGGGCTAGGTCCGGTGCAGACTGGTGTCTTGTGCGAGGCTGCAGTACGACTGGGGCTGAACACGCAGTCAACGGACCTTGACCAGACCGTTGGGCATGCAGCCACTGCTGCGCCGTGGCTTGCAATTGCCTGCGCCGCTGAGGCGCCGTCCGCTTCAATGCAAAGTCAAATTGTCTTTGCGGGCCTACCTGACGGCGCGGATGTTGCGGTTGTGCGGTGGGTAGAAAGAGATCCAGTCTAAGCGAACTGCATCAATTGAACCTGGAGATTTCCGGCAAGCTGCTCGGCGGGACGTACGGAAAACAAGGAGCGATCTATGGCACGACGTTACGACATCACGAAAGGGGATTTGACCACGGCCGGCGGCGTTGTCGCTGGAGGGGATGGGAGCGATCTTCTGGCTGGGCGAGAGCAGGCCTATGAAGGTGACCCCGTTTGGTGTCCGGTCTGCAAGACGATGGGCAGAATTGTTTGTACCGGGCCTCGCCTGTCGATGAAGGGGCCTGACGGGCGGGAAGCGGCGTTAAGCGATGACCTGTGTGTCTGCCGGTGTCACCCGAGCCCTCGCCTGGTCCCCACACAGCACACCTCCTATATGGACATTTGATTGACGGAGGTGGAATCCCATGCTTGCTGCTGCCGCAATTCATGCGAGACGCCGATTGCTATTTGAAGTCTAAGTGCCATGAAGAAGCTGCGGATAGATTTGCTTTCCCTCCTTGTGCTAGCCCTGATGATCGCTGGCGCTATCGTGATATGGGGGGACTGGCTTGGCATCAAGACTCCAGACGCACGGAGTCTCTGGCTATCCTTGCTGGCTATCGGCACCCTTGTTCTTGCGGTGATTTTTTCATTCGATCGCGTGGGCCGTTGGTGGGATGCGGCGCGCGCGCTGAGTATGTGGCTACGTCAGCGTGAGCCTGAGCTAGCTGGCACCACGCAGGCAAGCCTGCTAGCGCCCCCCGCTGCACAGCACTCACGCAATGACTTTGACACGCTACGTTTCGAGTTGCAACGTCGGCACGGCCTGCGCTGGCGGTACCGTCTGCCCTGGCTCCTGTTGATAGGCGACGACGACGCCATTGCCCGACTGGTGCCTGAAATCAATGAACAAGGTTGGCTGGTGACCGAGGATGCGGTCCTACTGTCGAGCAAGTGCAGCAATGACGGTCAGCCGGACGCTTCCTGGCTCAAGCAACTGTACAGGCTGCGGCGCCGTCGCCCAATCGAAGCGATTGTGCTAATGCAGGGAGAGCAGACAGTGCCACCCAGGGAGCACCATGGCCCAAGAGCCGTCGCGACCCGTCTGGCGCGGATCACTGAGGCTTTGCACTGGTCCGCCCCCATTTACTTGCTCGAAGTTGGACCGACCAGCTCACCATCCGTCTGGGATGCGCCAATCATTGCTTGCGAGGTGCCTCGGCAACCCAGCGCTACTGCAATAGAGGGAGCGCTGCAAGACCTGCGGGATCAACTATCGCACCGCAGTCTGACTCAACTGCCCCAGAATGCCGCAGAACGCTATCTGGGCAAACTTTCCCAACGGCTGGACAGTCGGGGCAAGGCGCTGGCTGATTGGTTGGCCGTTCTGGCAGGTGACGCACATCGCCGACTGCCTATCCATGGTATCGCCTTTGCCCCCTATCCTGCTCCGATCCAAGCCAATGAGCCTGCCAGCCGAGGCGCCGACTTGCCGCTCTGGCAATACCTGGGGCAAGCGGCACAACGTCAGCCTGGACGAGGGACTGGATGGCATCCGCTAACCCTCAGCGCTGGTCTGGCGCTGGTCGCCCTTGGCCTGTGGATCGCAGGCATGCTGGTATCGGGTCTGCAGAATGGGCGTGACATCCGTATGGCCCAACAAGCGGTGCGGGACATCCAGTCGGCCCCCAATGCCGCCGTGCAGCTGAAGGCCCTCGATACCCTGCAGCAGCAGATCCAACGCTATGAGTACCGCGTCCAGCACCACGCACCGCTGTCCACGCGCTTCGGCCTGAACCACGATGCCGATGTGCTGGCCGCCTTGTGGAAACCTTATGCCAAGGCCAGCCGCGACATCCTGGTCGCGCCTGCGGCTCAGGACCTGGAAGCCGCGCTGGTCGACCTGTCTCAACTGCAAGCCGGCGGAATCAGCGAGGAAGCCAGCAAGTGGGCGCTGGCGGGGCACAACACCCTGAAGGCTTATCTCATGCTCGCCCAACCCGAGCGCGCGGACGCTCCGTTCCTTGCGCAGCAGTTGGCGCAGCACTGGCCGACCGACGCGCGGATCACGCCCGGCGAGAAGCAGGACATGGCCGAGCGGCTGTTCAAGTTCTACGCCGAACACCTGAAGGCCAACCCGGCCTGGCGCATCGAGCCCCGCCCGGAGCTGATCGCGGGGGCGCGTCAGACGCTGGTGGAGGTAATCGGGGAACGCAACGCGCAGGACACGGTTTATCAGGGCATCCTCGACGGTGCCGGCAGCAAGTACCCCGACCAGACGCTGGCCTCGCTGACGGCCGGCACGGACCCGCGCGGGCAGCTGCGTGCTTCGGCCATCGTGCCCGGCGTCTTCACCCGCCAGGCCTATGAGGGCTACGTGGCGGCGGCCATCGAGGAAGCCGCCAAGCGCAAGCAGGTCGCCAGCGACTGGGTGCTGGCAGGCGGCAAGCCATCGCCGTTAGCGGCCGACAAAGGTTCCGGCAAGGATCTCCAGTCCGCCTTGACCGAGCAGTACTTTGCCGAATACGCCGAGCACTGGCAGCAGTTCATGAACAGCACGCAATGGGAGCCCGCGCCGACGCTGCCCGCCGCGGTCGACCAGCTCAAGCTGATGGCCGATGCCAGGCAGTCGCCGGTGATCGCGCTGATGAAGTCACTCGAGTACCAGGGCGGCGCCGGTGCCCGCAAGGATTCCCTGTCCGACACACTGGTGAACAAGGCCAGGGACTTGATCGGCAAGAAGACCGAGACGCCGGAAGTCGCCAGGACCGATCCGGCCGGTCCGCTCGGCGTGGCGTTCGGTCCGGTGCTGCGGCTGGTCGGCCAGGCCGGCCAGGGGCAACCGGGAGGCAATGGCGACCTGAGCCTGCAGCGCTTCCTGGACCGGGCCACGGCCCTGCGGTTGCGCCTGCAGCAGATCAGCAGCAGCGGCGATGGCGATGCCCAGGCGCGGCAGATGGCGCAGGCACTCTTCCAGGGCAAGGGCTCGGAGCTGGCCGAGACCCAGGCTTATGCGCAGTTGATCGCGGCCAGCCTGGGCACGCAGTGGGCGGGAATGGGCGAGACGCTGTTCGTGCGCCCCATTGCGCAAGCAACCCAGACGGTGTTGGTTCCGGCCCAGGCGAGCCTGAACGAGGCCTGGCGCGAGAGCATTGCCATGGCATGGGGCAGATCGTTTGCCGGACGCTATCCGTTTGCCGATACCGCCAATGACGCCTCGCTGCCGGAACTGGCGCGCTTCCTGCGGCCACAGAGCGGCTTGATCAGCGCCTTCCTGGCAACGAACCTTGCCGGCGTGCTCGAACTCCAGGGCGACCAATGGGTGCCGTCGGCAAACGGCGCACAGGCCTTGACCTTTGATCCGGCCTTCCTCCAGGCGATCAACAGCCTGCAGCGTATTGCCGCCCACCTGCTGGCGCAGGGTGAGCCTTCATACCGATTCGAACTCAGGCCGATTCCCACTCCTGGGCTGACTGACACGCTGCTGACCGTGGACAACCAGAAGCTGCACTACTTCAACCAGCGCGAGTCCTGGCAGTCCATGATCTGGCCGGCCAACAACCTGCAGGATCCTGGCACCTGCCTGCAATGGCAGACGGATAAGGCAGGCACCAGCAAGAACTATGAATTCATCGGACGCTGGGGTCTGGTGCGCATGCTCGAGCGTGCGCGCATCGTGCCGGTCGACAGCGCCACGTTCCAGCTGACCTGGCAGGCAAGCCCCGACACGAGGGAGCGGAAATCGACCAGAGGCGAGACTGCTTCCGAAGGAGATGCCTCCAACCTCGCCAATTCCGACAGCCCGAACGCCCGCGGTGCGAAGGCATCCGCGCCAGTCGAGATGACGTACCCGATCAGCTACCAACTGCGCACCGAAGTTGGCCAGGGTCCGCTGGAGTTGCTGGGGCTGCGCGGATTTGTGCTCCCCTCGCGGATCTTCACGGGCAAGGAACCGGCAACCCGCCTGGCGCCCGTTTCGCGCAAATAGAGGACCACCATGTTCAACCATCTCCTCAATGCGCTGTTTGGCTCGCGCGCGCCCACGGATCTTGCACGCTCCACGCAGGCGCGCTGGGAGCCATGGCTGCAGCCGATCCGCCCCGATGCCCCGGTTGGAGACGACCCCGGCTACGACGACGACTTTCTCGCCATCAAGGAAGAGGTCGCCAAGCTGTCGGACATCAACGAGACCTTGATCATCGAATCGGCGGAGCAGCTGCTCAAGGTCAGCGCCAAGGATGTTCGCCTGGCCGTCTACTACGTCTACGGACGCATGCGCCGTGATGGCGCCGAAGGGGTGGCCGCTGGCTTCGAGATGCTTTCCGCGCTGATCGACCGGTTTGGCGAACAGTTGCTGCCCACCCGCCCGGAAAGCCGCAAGGCCGCGCTCGAATGGCTGGCCGGCACGACCTTCGCAGACCGGCTTGAGCGCGTGCAAGGCCTCTCTGGCGCCCATCTGGAACGAACCCTCTCGGCGTTGGCGCTGATCCTCGAACATACCGCGCAGTGGCCGGAAGCCGCGCGCCCGGCGCTGGACGCCTTGTTCCGCCGATTCGAAGGCCGGGTCGAATCGCCAATGGCGGCTGATGGCGGCGAGCCTGGCGAGCCTCCGCGGCCACCCCAACCATCTGCTGCATTGGCAACCGGCGAAGTGGCGTCCACGCGGGATCTGCTGGACCGGGCCCGCCAAATGGCGCAGTTCCTTCGGGAACAGCCCGAGGGCTATCTCGCTGCCTACAGGCTGATGCGCTGTGTGCGCTGGGATACGCTGACCGAGGTTCCGCCGCACGAAGCCAGCGGCAAGACGCGCCTGGTGGCGCCTCGCGCCGAACTGCGTGCCCAGCTCAAACGCCTGGCACTGCAGAAGCAGTGGCCGGAGTTGCTAGACCGCGTGGAGCAGGCTTTCGCCGAGGGCGCCAATCATTTCTGGCTGGATCTGCAGTACTACGCGTTCACCGCGCAGGACCAGGCTGGCGGCCAGTACGCGCGCGTGCGCGACCTGCTGGCAACGGATTGCGCATTGATGCTGGAGCGCCTGCCCGGCGTGGATCAGCTCGCCTTTGCCGATGGCACGCCATTCGCGGATGACGCCACGCTGGAATGGATCGCCCGCCACGCCACCGTGCGCGACATCGAGCGTGGCGAGCCTGTGGTGCCGGTCTCGGTTGCCTCCGCCGGCAGCACCGACTGGGCGGAAACGGAGGCCCAGGCAGCAGACCTCGCCGCCCAGGAGAGCCTTGACGCCGCGTTCGCCTGGCTGCAAGGCCTGCCCGTGCCGGACGGCGAGCGCAGCCGCTTTGTTCGGCAACTGGTGATGGCGCGTGTCGCGGAGCGGGCCGACCGCGCCGACACGGCCCTGCACCTGCTGTCTGCCCTTGACCTGGCCGTCCAGCGCTATGAGCTGGCCGTCTGGGAGCCCTCCCTCGCCTTCGAGGCGAAGCAACACCTGGTGCGACTGCTGAAGGCCCGCATGACGCGCAAGGACGCCGACAAGCCCGCCATGGTGCAACGTATCGACACCCTGGTGGGAGAGTTGACCGCCATTGACCCGGCCCGAGCCGTCGCCATGGCCTGAAAGGCAAGCTAACTCCCAATTCCATGGATCATCCCACCCAAGACAACGAAATCCTGCGCTACTACGAGGCGGAGATGCGCTACCTGCGCGAGGCCGGCAAGGAGTTCGCCCAGGCCTTTCCCGACCGCGCGCGGATGCTCAACATCGACCGCATCGGCGAACGCGATCCCCACGTCGAACGCCTGTTCGAGGGCTTTGCCTTCCTGATGGGGCGGCTGCGCCACAAGCTCGACGACGAGTTGCCCGAACTGACGGAAGGACTCGTCAGCATGCTGTGGCCGCACTACCTGCGCATGATCCCGTCGCTGTCGGTCCTTGAGATGATTCCGAGCGCTGGCGTGCTGCAATGCCATGAGACGCTGCCAGCGGGGCTGGAGGCCGTTTCCGATCCGGTTGCACTGGGCGGCCAACATGGAGCTGACGGCAGCGTCGAGTGCGTGTACCGGACGACCCAGCCGGTCGATCTGTACCCACTGAGCCTGACCGACGCTGGCGCCTACGCGCGCGAGGACGGCCGTTCCGTCATTCGCCTGCGACTGGCGGTGCAGGCCCAGGCGCGTCGCGAACAGCTGGAGGTGCCACGCCTGCGGCTCTATCTTCATGCGGACCGCCCCGTAGCGTTGTCGCTCTATGCGGCGCTCACCGCGCAACCCCTGGCCATGCAGTTGCGCATTCCAGGCTACCCACCCGACCGGCCCGGCACGCCGCAGGCCATGGCTGGCCTGTGCCTGGAGCCGGTTGGGTTCGGTGCCGGCGAGCGGCTATGGCCCAAGCCCGACACCGCCTTTGGCGGCTACCAGCTATTGCTGGAGTACTTTGCGTTCCCCGAGAAGTTCATGTTCGTGGATCTGGTCGGGCTGGACATGGCGGCGATCCCGGCAGATGTCCAGCACTTCGATATCGAAGTCGTGCTCGCCAGGCCTGTTCCGGACGACATGCGTTTTTCGGCCGAGAACATCCGGCTTTTCTGCACGCCGATCATCAACCTGTTCGATCTGGAGGCTGACCCCATCACGGTCACGCAATATGAGACCGAGTATCGGGTTCGGGCCACGGAACACTATGGCCAGCACGTCGAGGCCTACTCGGTCGATACCGTGCGCGGATTCGAGGCGGCGACCGGCGAGCGCTTCGAGTACGCACCTTTTGCCGCCTTCCGGCACCGGGGCGGGATGCTGCGCCACGAAATGCCCGAGCGCTACTTCCACACCCGCGTGCGGCGGGGGCCCTCTGGACGCTTCGATACCTGGCTGGTGCTGGGCGGCCATGCCTGGGAGCATCAGGACACGCTGCCGCAAGAGACCCTGTCGCTGTCGGTCACCGGCACCAACGGCATGCTGCCGAGGAAAGGGCTGCGTGAGGCCGGCATTAGCCGCATGCGCGGCGGCTTCACCAATATCGGCACCGTGCGCAACCTGACGGCGCCGACTTTGCCGGTGTACCCACCCACCGGTGACCGTTTCCATTGGCGTGTCCTGTCACATCTGGCGCCAAATTACCTGTCCCTGCTCGACGCCGAGGTCCTGCGTGGCAGCCTGGCACTCTACGACTGGACCGACGGCGAACTGAACCGGCGCCGGATCGATGCCATTACCGATGTCCGTCACCGGCCCCTGCAGAAGCTGGTGAGGGGCGGCTTGCAGCGCGGCGTGGAAATCGAGGTAAGCCTGGACAGCATCCGCTTTGCCGGAGAGGGCGATGTCGAGTTGTTCGGCGAGGTGCTGAACCGCTTCCTGGCACTCTATGCCACCCTGAACCTGTATACCCGGCTGGTCATCGTCTCGCAGCCAAGCGGCAAGCGCCTGGAATGGCCCGATAGCAAGGGTGAGGGAGCCCCGTTTTGAGCCGGTCCGACACCGCCACCCAAGGCACCGGCAAGCTGCTGCCCGCCCTGCTTGCCGAGGCGCCGCGAATGAATGTCTTCCGGCTGTGCGAGCTGATCGAGCTGGCGGCACCGGAACGCGCGGCGCTAGGCACCACCGATTCGCCCGCGGACGAGCCGGTACGGTTCCGTTCGTCCGGGCAACTCGGGTTTCCGGGGCGGGAGATCGATCGCGTCGAGCGGGATGCAGATCAGCCAGGCTTGCCGCCGGTGCTTCGGACGACTTTCCTGGGGCTCTACGGCGTCGATGCGCGCATGCCGTCCTACTTTGTGGACGAGATTGCCCAGCGCCGCGACGGGGCCGAGCCGCTGGCCGCGTTCCTGGACCTGTTCCACCATCGGATCACAACGCAGTTTTACCGCGTGGGGCACAAGTACCGCTATCCGGTGGGCTTCCGCAACAGCGGCGAGGACAAGGTTTCGCGCTATCTGCTTAGCCTGCTGGGACTCGGCATCGGCCAGTCGCCGGTCGAACGATCGGTGCCGGTCCGCAAGCTCTTGTCGATGCTAGGGCTCGCCAGCCAGCGTACGCGTACCGCCGAAGGCCTTACGGGCGTGCTGCAGCATGCGGTACCGGATGCCACGATCACGGCCACGGAATTCCATCCTGTCTGGGTGCGTCTGGATACGCGTGAACGACAGCCACTCGGGGAAAACTGCGTGCTCGGACGCGGCTTCCATGACCGCACCAACACCGTGCGCGTGGTGATCACCCCGAGCCGGCGCGAATCGGTACTCGGTCTGATGCCTGGGCAACGCATCCACCAGGAAGTGATGGGCTTGCTGCGCTTCTACCTCGGCTATGTGGCGCATGCCCACCTGGAAATGCATGTGCGGCGTTCATTGATGCCGCCGCCAGCGTTGAATTCGAACGAAGTCAGCCTCGGCTTGACCTCGCAACTGAAGCAGGACGCGGGGGAATCCAGGGTGGATACCGATGATGCGATCACACGCGTGCAACTGGGCACCTGGACGGGCCACGCGGCGCCCAATGGAACACGGCAACACGCAAACGAAAACGAAAACGAAAACGCAGGAGGATCAAGACAATGAGGTGGCAGATGCGAAGCCGCGTCGCGGCGCTGGGCTTCACCCTTTTAGCCGGCTGCGGCATGGGTCAGGCCGTCAAGGACGGCACAGCGGCTGCGGCGAAGTGGGTGTTCACGACGCAAGTCAAGGCCATGAACATCGACCTGACCAGCCGGTCGTCGTTGAATACAAACGGCGCCGGGCGACCGTTGTCGACCGTGGTGCGGATCTATCAGCTGAAGACGCCGCAGGCATTCGAGCAATTCGGTTACGACCAGCTTCAGGCCAATGACCTCGAACTGCTGAAAGCCGACTTGCTTGCCACCAGGGATGTCGTGCTGAGGCCGGACGCCACAGCAAGCATCAGTGAGCCGATGAACGAAGACGCGCAGTACATCGGTGTCGTCGCGCTCTTCCGTGACTCTGGCAAGGACGCGGTGTGGAAACTGCTGATTCCGAGGAGCCAATGGAAGGCGACCGATCCCGTGAAGATTATCGCGAGTGACAACGTGCTCGAACTGGTCGGTGCGAAGCCCGAATCAGTCAAGCCGAAGGCACCACAGCAGAGTGTGCCGAAATCGGAGAACGCCGCGCAGCCGACGGCCCCGGCGAGGGGATAATGCGCAAAGCAAAATGCCGGCCCAACGAGCCGGCATTTCAACGCCAAAACCAGATCGAAAAGCTCAGTCCACCGTAGCGCCCGAGGCCTTCACAACCTTCGCCCACTTGGCCGTTTCCGACTTCATGAACGCGGCCAGCTGTGCCGGCTTTTCCGGGTTGGGTTCAGCACCCTGGTCTGCCATCTGCTTCTTCACTTCCGGCATGGCAAGGATCTTGACCACTTCCGCGTTCAGGCGATCGACGATCGGCTGCGGCGTGCCGCCCGTGGCGTACAGCGCGAACCACGAAGTCGCTTCATAGCCCGGCACGCCCGACTCGGCCACGGTCGGCACGTTCGGCAGCGCCGGCGAGCGCTTGGCCGAGGTCACCGCGAGCGCGCGCAGCTTGCCGGCCTTCACGTGCGGATACGACGACGGCATGTTGTCGAACATCAGGCCGATCTGGTTGCCCAGCAGGTCGTTCACCGCCGGGGCGCTGCCCTTGTACGGGATGTGCTGGATATGCAGGCCGGTCATCGAGTTGAACAACTCGCCCGACAGGTGCATCGACGAACCGCTGCCCGACGAGCCGTACGACAGCTTGTCCGGATTGGCCTTGACGTAGGCGATCAGTTCCTTGACGTTATTGACCGGCACCTTGGGATTCACCACCACCAGGTTCGGCACCATCGCCACGCGCGTGATCGGCGCGAAGTCCTTGACCGGGTCATACGGCAACTTGGAATACAGCGACTGGTTGATCGCGTGCGTGCCGATGGTGCCCATGAACAGCGTGTAGCCGTCGCCCGGCGCCTTGGCCGCCAGCGAAGCGCCGATATTGCCGCCCGCGCCCGGACGGTTGTCGATCACCACCGGCTGGCCGAGCGCCTTGCCCAGCTGCAGGCCGACGATGCGGGCCAGGATGTCGGTGGTGCCGCCGGCCGAGAACGGCACGATCAGCGTGATCGGCTTGGTCGGGTAGCCGCCTTGTGCGTGCGCGGCACCAGCGAAGCCGGCAAAGGTGGCGGCCAGCGCCACGCCGGCGGCAAGCAGGCGGCGGCGCGTGGTGGAGGTCTGGGAATCGTGTCTCATCGGTATTACTCCGGTAAAGCTGTCCCGACGGAGATTGTGGCCCGTGCAGGACGTTGTGCTGAAATGGCGTGATTGCCGTTCCCGAACGGATGCTGCGCACTCGCGCGCATCCGGTTGGCGGCCCGGCTCCGGGCCGCCATGCGTGACGCTTGGTTAACGTCTCTTCTTTTCGAATCTTTGAGTGCCGGGGCGCGCCTATACCGGCGCAACGCCCAGCGTGGTGCCGCCGCACACGTACATCACCTGGCCGGTGACGAAGCCGTTGTCCGGCGACAGGAAGAACAGCGCGGCGCGGGCGACGTCTTCCGGCGTGCCCATGCGCTTGACGGTGATGCTGGCGAGGATGCGTTTGGTCTGCTCGGCGCCTTCCGGGTTGCTCTTGCGGAACAGCTCGGTGGCGATCGGGCCCGGGGCCACGGCGTTGACGGTGATGCCGTCGCCGCCCAGTTCCATCGCAAGCGTGCGGGTCATGCCGATCAGGCCGGCCTTGGTGGCCGAGTAAACCACGCGCTCGGGCTTGCCCAGCGCGGCGCGCGAGGCCATGTTGACGATGCGGCCGAAGCCCGCGGCGCGCATCGCGGGCAGGCAGGCTTGCAGCAGCAGCAGCGGCGCTTGCAGGTGCAGGCCGGTCACGTAGTCCAGGTCGGCAACGGTGGCGCTGTCGGCGGTGCCGGGGCGGGTGGCGCCGGCATTGTTCACCAGGCGCGTGACGGCAAAGCGCGACGTGACCTGCTCCGCCGCGGCACGGGTCGCCGCGGCGTCGGTCAGGTCGGCCTGGACGAAGCTCATGTTGGGATGCGACCACGCCGGCGCGGCGTAGTCGACATTGACCACCTGGGTCACGCCATCGGCCAGCAGCATTTCACAGATGGCGCGGCCGATGCCGGAACTGCCGCCGGTGACGAGGGTGGCTACGGGGAGGGACATCTTTGACTCACTTTCAAACGACTGCGGTCTTGCTCCCTCTCCCGCTTGCGGGAGAGGGTTGGGGTGAAGGCGGGCGTTTGCAGGAACGACTGCACGGCAATCCGTGCTGACGCCTGCCAACGCATTCTTGCAGCGCGTCGCGATTGCAAGCGCCTGCCCTCACCCCCGGCCCCTCTCCCGCTCGCGGGAGAGGGGAGCAAACAAGCGGTAGAGCTACCTAGCTGCGCTTAAACGCACTCGATCACCATGGCAATACCCTGGCCCACGCCGATGCACATCGTGCACAGCGCGAAGCGGCCGCCGGTGCGGTACAGCTGGTACATCGCGGTGGTGACCAGGCGGGCGCCGCTCATGCCCAGCGGGTGGCCCAGCGCGATCGCGCCGCCGTTGGGGTTGACGCGCTTGTCGTCGTCGGCCACGCCCAGTTCGCGCAGCACGGCCAGGCCTTGCGCGGCAAACGCTTCATTCAGCTCGATCACGTCGATCTGGTCCAGCGTCATGCCCAGTTGCTTGAGCAGCTTCTGCGTGGCCGGTGCCGGGCCGATGCCCATCACGCGCGGCGCCACGCCGGCGGTGGCCATGCCGACGATGCGCGCACGCGGGGTCAGGCCGTGTTGCTTGATGCCGGCTTCGCTCGCCAGCAGCAGCGCGCAGGCGCCGTCGTTCACGCCCGAGGCGTTGCCGGCGGTCACGGTGCCGTCAGGACGGACCACGCCGCGCAGCTTGGCCAGCGCTTCCATGCTGGTGGCGCGCGGGTGCTCGTCGCGCTCGACCACGATCGGGTCGCCCTTCTTCTGGGCGATGGTGACCGCGGTGATTTCCTGCGCCAGCGTGCCGTCGGCCTGCGCGCGCGAAGCCTTCTCCTGGCTGCGCAGCGCCATCAGGTCCTGGTCTTCGCGGCTGATCTTGTAGTCGGTGGCAACGTTCTCGGCGGTCTCGGGCATCGAGTCCACGCCATACGCCGCGCGCATGGCCGGGTTGATGAAGCGCCAGCCGATGGTGGTGTCGAAGATCTGCGCATCGCGCGAGAAAGCGCTGGTGGCCTTGCCCATCACGAACGGGGCGCGGCTCATGCTTTCCACGCCGCCGGCGATCATCAGTTGCGCTTCACCCGCCTTGATGGCGCGCGCGGCGGTGCCGGTGGCGTCCATGCCGGAGCCGCACAGGCGGTTGATGGTGGCGCCCGGCACGTCCTGCGGCAGGCCCGCCAGCAGCGACGACATGCGCGCCACGTTGCGGTTGTCTTCGCCGGCCTGGTTGGCGTTGCCGTAGATCACGTCGTCGATGGCCTTCCAGTCGACGTTGGGATTGCGGGCCATCAGCGCCTTCAGCGGCACCGCGCCAAGGTCGTCCGGGCGCACCGCGGACAGGCTGCCGCCGTAGCGGCCGATGGGCGTGCGGATGGCGTCGCAGATAAAGGCTTCGGTCATGGTGTGTCTCTCTCTTTGTGATGGATATCGATGCCGGCGCTCAGGCCTGCTTCAGGGGCACGCCGGTCAGGCGCTGCAGTTCTTCAAAGCCCAGGCCCTCTACCAGGTCGCGCGCGACCAGGCCGTCGGGGGTCACGTCGAGCGTGGCAAGGTCAGTGTAGATGCGCGTCACGCAACCGATGCCGGTGAGCGGATAAGTGCACTGCGGCACGATCTTGCTCTCGCCCTGCTTGGTCTGGTGCTCCATCATCACGAACACCTGCTTGGCGCCGATCGCCAGGTCCATCGCGCCGCCCACCGCGGGGATGGCGCCGGGTGCGCCGGTGTGCCAGTTGGCCAGGTCGCCCTTTTCCGACACCTGGAACGCGCCCAGCACACAGAAGTCGAGATGGCCGCCGCGCATCATCGCGAACGAATCGGCGTGGTGGAAGTACGAGCCGCCCGGCTTGATCGTCACCGGCTGCTTGCCGGCGTTGATCAGGTCGCCGTCTTCTTCACCGGCAGCGGGCGCGGGGCCCATGCCGAGCAGGCCGTTCTCGCTGTGCAGCAGGATTTCCTTGTCTGCGGGCAGGTGGTTGCCGACGAGCGTCGGCAGGCCGATGCCGAGGTTGACCACGGCACCTTCTGGAATGTCTTTGGCCACGCGGGCGGCCATCTGATCGCGGGTCAGGCGTTGCATGCTGTTTCTCCTGTTGCCGCGCTCAGGCGACCTTGACGACGCGCTTGACGAAGAGGCCCGGCGTCACGATGTGTTCGGGATTCATCTCGCCCAGCTCCACCACCTTGCTGACCTGCACAATGGCGCACTTGGCGGCCATGGCCATGATCGGGCCGAAGTTGCGCGCGGTCTTGCGGTAGGTGAGGTTGCCCCAGCGGTCGGCGGTCTCGGCCTTGATCAGCGCGAAGTCGGCGTGGATCGGCGCTTCGAACACGTAGCCCTGGCCATCGATGATGCGGGTTTCCTTGCCCTCGGCCAGCGGCGTGCCGTAGGCGGTGCGGGTAAAGAAGCCGCCGATGCCGGCACCGGCAGCGCGGATGCGCTCGGCCAGGTTGCCCTGCGGCACCAGTTCCAGTTCGATCTCGCCAGCGTGGTACAGCGAGTCGAACACGTACGAGTCCGACTGGCGCGGGAACGAGCAGATGATCTTGCGCACGCGCCTGGCCTTCAGCAGCGCGGCCAGGCCGGTGTCGCCGTTGCCGGCGTTGTTGTTGACGATGGTCAGGTCGCGCGCGCCTTGCTCGATCAGCGCGTCGATCAGTTCCGCGGGCATGCCTGCGAGGCCAAAGCCGCCAATGAGGATGGTGGCGCCGTCGTGGATGCCGGCCACCGCCGCTTCCACCGTGTCGTATAGCTTGTTGATCACTTGCGTTCCAGGTCGGAAGATCCGCAGGCTACCGGAGCGGGCCGCAAGGCGCGGCGCATGAAAGACTGTCTCCAGATGCCCGCCGGAAGGATGTTCGTTTGCGGCCGGGCGGCGTTGGTGCCGCCTGTGCCGCCCGTTGAACGGTCCAGCAGTCTGCGTGGTGTTGTTGGAACTGTGCGGTCTGGCACAGCCGCGATCCGAAATGCGGCCGGGGCTGGCCGGGCTATGTTCGCCATTCGAACTTGAATTCGCAGAATGAACAGATTACACCTGTGCGCGGGCGACGGTCAACTCGTCGGCCGGCCAGGCAAACAGACATTGGGCGATCACCGCGCGGGGTGACGGCGGCGCCCCGTGTAGGACAGAACCGACAGGGGAATCGGTTCGCTGTCGATGTTGCGCCGGGGTCGCGGCGGCTATCTTGGAATCAGAAGAAGGCAGCGCCCGCACAGCAGCCCCCGGACCACCCGGCTCAGGCGCGCTGCCCCGCATCTGACAAGAAAGAGGAGTCCGCCATGGCCACCGCCACCGTCCCGAATGCATCCACGCGACATGCCGCAGCCCTTGCGCGCATCCTGCAGGTTACGCAGCAGGCGTGGGGATTGGGCCAGGAAAACAACGAAAGCATCGCCTCCGCCACAACTCGCGGCGCTTCCGGGCAACGCGCGCCCAGGCTGTCGCGCCGCGCGCGGCTGGCGCAGGCCGCCGCGCGCGCGTTCGAGGCGCAGATCATGGCGATCCGCTGCCGGCAGGTGTTCGTCGGCTGACCGGCATGCTGGCCGATCCGGCCGGCGAGTACCCTCAGGCCGCTCTCAGGTTGCAGCCGCCACGCCGCTCAGCGTGGCGCGGCTGCCGCCCACCCCCGGCCGCACTTCCAGACGCACGTCGATGCGCTCGCGCAACTCGGCCACGTGCGAAATGATCCCCACCAAGCGGCCGGCTTGCTGCAGGTCGAGCAGCGTACGGATGGCAAAGTCCAGGCTTTCCGGATCCAGCGTGCCGAACCCTTCGTCGACGAACAGCGTATCGAGCTGGATGCCGCCGGCGCGCGACTGCACCACGTCGGCCAGGCCCAGCGCGAGCGACAGCGACGCCAGGAACCCCTCGCCGCCTGACAGCGTATTGGCCGGGCGCGGCGCTCCGGTGTCGTGGTCGAACACTTCGATATCCAGCCCGCCCGCGCTGCGCTGGTCGGCCTGCTCGCGCACGCGCTGCAGCACATAGCGGCCCCGGCTCATTGCCAGCAGCCGCGCCGACGCGGCTTCCAGCACCTCGTCGAGCAGCGTTGCCAGCACGAAGCGCTGGAAGGTCATGCGGCGCGGGTTGTTGCCGTTGGCGACCTCGGCCAGGCGGCCCAGCACCGCATAGCGGGCTTCGATATCGCGGCCCTGCGCGTCGAGCTGCTGCAGGCGCAGCTGGCATTGCTGCAGCGTGTCGCGCGAGCGGCCGCGATCCGCCTGTTGCCGGACCAGGGCTTCCACCGCGTCGGCGGCGGCCTGCCGGGTGGCACGCAGCCCGTCCAGGTCCGGCACGCCGAGTCCTTGCGCGGCGACCTCGGCGCGTTCGCGCAGCCTGGCAGCCGCAACCAGTTCCGCATCGAAGGCGCGCAGCGCCTGGTCGATGCGTGCCATGTCGGCATCGGGCAGGCTGGCCACGGCATGCGCCGCTGCATCGGCGAAACCCTCCCGCCCCAACGCTTGCGCCAGAGCGTCTTCCGCTTCGGCGAGGCGCGCGGCGGCTTGTGCCTGGACCTGCCTGGCCGAGCCGAGCGCGGCCTGCGCGGCGGCGGCATCGGCTGCGGCCTGCCGTTCAGCCGCCTGCGCAGTGGCGAGTGCGCGCTCCAGCGCGGCGGCCTCGGCCTGCGCCTGGCGCAGGGCTTCGGCCAGCACCACCGGATCGCGCGAATCCTCGGGGACTTGCGCGCAGGCAACCTGCCATTCGGCCTGGCACTGCGCCAGCGCCTGCGAAGCCGCTTCCGCCGCGGTGGCGGCGTCGCGGCTGGCGAGTTCAGCGGCCTCTCGCGCTGTGCGGCTGGCGGCGACGGTTGCCTCGCACTGGCCGACGCTGGCCGCTGCCTGCTGGCCTGCCGCCAGAGCGGCTTCCAGCGTGGCAATGTCTGCCTTCAGCTGACGCGCGGCTTCGTCCGAGACGTCGCCCAGCGACTGCGCGAGTTCGTCGGCACGCTCGTGCGCCTGCGTGGTCGCGGCCTGCGCGGCCTGTACCGCGCCAGCGCAACGCACCGCCTGCGACTCGGCCTCGAGCATGGCGCTGCGCGCCTGTTCCAGCACCTCATCGGACAGCGGCGTGTCGACCTGCTGCGCCGGGGTGGGATGCGAACTGCTGCCGCACACCGGACACGCCTCGCCGGTGGCGAGCGACGCGGCCAGCCGGGCCGCCTGGCCCGCGCGCCATGCGGCTTCGGCTTCGGCCAGCGCGGCACGGCGGCGTTCGCGCATGCGCGCGGCCAGTTGCTGCGCGGCGTCGGCGTCGGCTGCCTGGCCGGCGGCGTTGGCAAGCGCCTGCGTCGCCTGGGCGTGGCGGCTGAACTGCCGCGACTTCTCCTGCAGCGCCGCGAGCTGCAATTGCGTGCCCCGCAACTGCGCGGCAGCAAGCCGCGCCTGCCCGAGCGCGGTCTCTGCCGCCGCGGCATCGGCCTGGCTCGCGGCCAGCCTCGCCGCGGCACGCTCGCGCGCCTCGGCGGTGGCGGCCTGCTTCTGCCGTGCCGACTGGAAAGCCTCGTTCAGGGTGCCGAGCTGGCGCGCGCGCGGCAACATGGCATCCAGCTCCGTGCAACGCCGCTGTGCGGCCGAGCGCAGCTCGGCACGGGCAGTCTCGGCTTGCAGCGCGGCAGCGGTTTGCACGGCTTGCTGCGCGGCACGTGCCGCCGCCGCTTCGGTTTGCGCAAACGCTGTCCCGGCCGCCGCATGGTCCCGCTGCGCGAGCTGCCACTGCTGCAACGCCGGGTTGACGCGCGCCGCCCGCTGCGCGGCCTGCAGCCGCGCGCGTTCGGCCTCCATCGCGGGCTGCTGTACCAGCAACGCAGCGTGCGCGGCTTCGGCCTGCTGGCGCTCCTGCAACCGCGCCGCCACCTGTTCCCCCGCGCCCAGCGCCGCCTGCGCAGCGGCCAGCGCCTGGCGTGCGCCCTGCTCCTGCGCCTGCAGCGCATGCATTTCCGCCTGCAGCGCGGCGATGCCGTCCGCGAGCGCCTGCGCGCTCTCCATGCCGGCCTGCCGCAGCGCTTCGTCGCGCTGGATGCCGATGCGTTCGGCATCGCGGCGGATGCCCGCCGCCTGGGTCTTCAGCAGTTCCTCCACCCGGCGATAGACCTCGGTGCGGAACAACCGCTCCAGGATCGCCTGCCGCGCCTGCGAGCTGGCGGTCAGCAGTTCGCGGAAGCGCCCTTGCGGCAGCACGATGACCTGCCGGAACTGCGCGCTGTCGAAGCCGAGCAGCTCGCGGATGGCATCGCTGACCTTGCCCGGCTGGCCAGCCTTGCTGGCCCAGCCGTTGCCGTCATGCTGGTCGAGCTGCGCCCTGGCGGGCTCCGTCAGCCAGCCCTCGCCGCGTTGCTTCGGCCGCTCCTGCGCGGGCGAGCGCACCACGCGCCAGCGCTGCGCGCCCAGGCTGAATTCCAGCGTGACTTCAGTGCGCAGCCCCGGCGCGGCATTGGCGCTGCGCATGGCCTGCGCGCTGCGCTCGCCGCCGGAGGTATCGCCATACAGCGCGAAGCAGATCGCATCGAGCAGCGTGGTCTTGCCGGCGCCGGTGGGGCCGTGGATCAGGAAGAAGGCCTGCTCGCCGAGCCGCGTGAAATCGACCTGCTCGGTCGCGGCAAATGGCCCGAAGGCCTGCAGGGTCAGTTGCAGCGGTCTCATGCCGACTCCCGCTCCGCCGCCGCCATGCCGGCCAGCACCTGGTCCAGCACTTCGCGGTGGCCCGGCTCGAGCTCGGCATCGGCCACCTCGCGGAAAAAGCTGGCAAACAGCTCGCCGGTGCCAAGCTGGCGCAGCTGGCGGCCCGCTTCCGAGGCCGTGCCGCTGCGCGCCAGCACCGTGCGCTCGATCGCCAGCGCATTGGGGTAGACCTGGCGCAGCCTGGCCATGGGATCGAGCAGCGCGCCGGCATCGGTCAGGCGCGCGTGGATATAGTCGTCGCGCCGCGGGTCATCGGCGCCGGCGGCAAGCAGCGCGGCCAGTTCGCCTTCCACCACGCGCACGTCGCGCAGCGGCTGCAGCGGCACCGGCGTGATCGACACGGTGCCGTCGGCAGCCAGTTCGATGCGCGACACCGACTTGTCGTGCGCGCATTCGGACAGCGAGTACTTGAGCAGCGAACCGGCGTAATGGATGCGGCCGCCGCCCAGCGTCTGCGGCCGGTGCAGGTGGCCCAGCGCCACCAGGTCGATACCGGCGAACAGGTCCGCCGCCACGGCGCCGCTGCCGCCGACCGACAGCGGCCGCTCCGATTCGCTGGCCGCGCCGCCGACCACGAAGGCATGGCCCACCACCACCGCGCGCACGCCCGGCGGATGGACCGCGCGGATCGCATCGAGCTGCGCGCGCAGCGCGGCTTCGTGCGAGGGCAGCTCGGCGCCCATGGCGTCGCGCACGACCGCCGGCTCGGCATAGGGCAGCGCGTAGAGGCGCACTTCGCCGTGCGCGTCGTGCAGCGTCACGCTGGCGGCCTCGGCCAGCGTGCGGCCGGCCACGTGCAGGCCCTGCGCGCGCATCAGGCGCGCGCCGAATTCCAGCCGCTGCGCGCTGTCATGGTTGCCGGCGATCATCACCACGGGCACGCCGGCATCGACGACGATGCGGCCCAGCACGTCGTCGAGCAGCGCCACGGCCTCGGGCGGGGGCACGGCGCGGTCATAGACGTCGCCGGCGATCAGCACGGCGTCGGGTCGTTCGGCTCTGACCAGCTCAACGAACTGGCCGAGGATATGGGCCTGGTCTTCCAGCAGGCTGCGGGCATGGAAGAGCCGGCCGAGATGCCAGTCGGCGGTGTGCAGGAAACGCAATCTGGATTCCGTTGGAAAGGTGGATGCGGCGCGCGAAGCCAGCATGATAAATCCTCGCGGCGCCCGGGCAGCCGTTCAGCGACGGTTCAGCCGTGCCGGCGCATCATCCATGCCATCGCCCCCGGATCCCAACCTTGATGGAGAACGTCCATGAAACACATCCCGACCGCCACCGCCGTGGCCCTCGCCCTTAGCCTTGCCGCCGCCGGCGCAAGCGCGCAATACACCGGCCCCTCGTCGATCCCGGTCATGACCGTGAAAGCCTTGCAGGCCGATGGCAAGGACGACCAGCACGCGGTCCTGCGCGGCAAGATCGTCAGCAGCGTCGGGGACGAGCGCTACCTGTTCTCGGACGGCACCGGCCAGATGAAGGTAAAGATCAAGCAGAAGGCGTGGCCGGCGCAGAAGCCCGTCGACGGCAACACCACGGTGGAGCTGGTCGGCGAGTACGACAAGGAGCTGATCGGCGAATCGCACTTCGACGTGAAGGAGATCCGCCTGCCCTGAGCGGACCTTTGCCTGCGCTGCAGAGACCTCGGCACGCAGCTCGGCGGCACCAACCTGCCGCTTCTCTGGCGCAGGATTAGAGCGGCCTCTGCGCACGATCCAGCCCTATGTACTGGCCGATGTGGCGCAGGTGCTCTCCGTCAGCGACACGCGGCGCAAACCGCGAGCGCGCCGGGTTCAGGTCACGCGGAAGCCGACCTTCAGCGTGACCTGGAAATGCGCGATCTTGCCGTTCTCGATATGGCCGCGCGTTTCCACCACTTCGAACCAGTCGATGTTCTTGATGGTTTCGCCAGCCTTGGCGATGGCACTGCGGATGGCCGCATCGCAGCCATCCGGCGAAGAGCCGACGATTTCGACCAGCTTGTAAGTATGGTTCGACATGTCCCTCTCCTTGGCGGGCGGACCCGTGGGGTTCCATCCATCATAGGCGCCATGCGCCGATAGTCCCAAGGCCAGTGCCGCCGGCACAGATCCTGTTACACATCGCCCTTTGCCAGTGGCGTATGCGGCTGCTACGCTGCGGTCCCGCGCACCACAGCCCGCGCCGTGACTTACCGAATGTTCCGCCGTACCTTACTGGGCCTTGCCCTCGCCGCCGCCGTATCGGCCTTCACCTCGTTCAGCCCGTTCGGCCTGCTCGCGCATGCGCGTTCGGCGTCTGGCTTCGACCAGGTCACCGAGTCCATCGCCGACAGCATAAGCGACACCTTCAACGAAGCGATGGCCAAGCACCTGCCCTCGCGCTCTGGCAAACCGGTGCAGCCGCCCGAGGCCAGCCCGGCGCCGAGCAAGGCGTTCGCGCAGGGCAGCGGATACACGCTGTGCTTCGTGCCCGATGGCGCGAGCTGCCAGGCGCTGCTGGTCAATGCGATCCGCAGCACGCGCCGGCAACTGCTGATCCAGGCTTACTCGTTCACCAGCGCGCCGATCGCCGAGGCCGTGGCGCAGGCGCACCGGCGCGGCGTGGACGTGCGCGTGATCCTGGACAAGAGTCAGCAGTCGGAGCGCTATACCAGCGCGACGTACCTCAAGCACGCGGGCGTGCCGGTGGTGATCGACAACAAGCCCGCGATCGCGCACAACAAGGTGATGGTGTTTGACGACCAGGCGGTGTTCACCGGCTCGTTCAACTTCACCAAGTCGGCGCAGGAGCGCAATGCCGAGAACGGCATGCTGATCCGCGGCGATGCGGCGGTGGTGAAGGCCTATACCGACAACTGGCACAAGCGCTACCGGCAATCGCGCGCGTATTGACGCGCTTGCTGCCCGGCAAAGGACAGCACCAGCACGACGGCGCGCGCGATGGCAAACTTGCGGCTGGCGCGCGGCACGCGCCGCGCATTCCGCTTACCCCTAATGAGCCATTCCGGAGAGCCTTTGCCATGACCGCCATTCCCGACAGCCAATGGATCCGCGTCGACAGCGACGCGGGCAGCTTCGACGCCTACCTCAGCCTGCCGCCGGCGGGCGTCCAGCCCGGCGCACCCGCCATCGTGCTGCTGCAGGAAATCTTCGGCGTGAACGAACACATCCGCGCGGTGGCTGACCAGTACGCCGCCGACGGCTATGCCGTGCTGGCACCCGACGTGTTCTGGCGCGAGGCGCCGCGCGTCGAGCTGGGCTATGCCGGCAACGACAGGACGCGAGCGATGGCGCTGCTTAATTCGGTCGATATCGAAGCCACGCTCGGCGACATCGCCGCCACCGTGCGGACGCTGCGCCAGCGCACCGGCGCCGGCAAGGTCGCCGCGGTGGGCTACTGCTTCGGCGGGCTGCTGACGTACCTGAGCGCAGCACGCGGGCTGGTCGACGCGGCGGTGCCGTACTACGGCGGCGGTATCCAGAACCGGCTGCAGGAAGCGGCGAATATCCGCGTGCCGGTGCAGTTCCACTACGGCGCGCTCGACGCGCACATCCCGCCCGCAGCGGTGCAAGGCGTGCGCGATGCGATGGCGGGCAAACCCGGCACCGAGATCCACGTCTACGACAATGCCGACCACGGCTTCAACTGCTGGGCTCGGGCCTCGTACCACCAGCCCAGTGCCGCGCTGGCACACGGGCGCGCGCTTGCATTCCTGGCGCAGACGCTGTAACAGCCCGGGGCACCCATGCGCGCCTCGCCGCCTTGCCATGGCAAGGCGGCAGCCCTTATCCTCGGCGCTTGGCTTCAAAGACTTGCTGGCCCCTCAAACCATAACGACGGAGACCACCATGCAGTCAGAGCAGCAGCGCGCCCTGCGCAACACCATCCCCGATGCCATCGCGCGCGCGGTACGGCGCAGCCCGGCCAAGACCGCGATCCGCTTCGGCGAGCGCGCCTGGAGCTATCGCGAACTCGACCTCGCCGCCGCCCGCGTGGCTGGCGCGCTGGCACAATGGGGCCTGCGCCCCGGCGACCGCGTCGCAGCCTTCGGCAAGAACTCTGATGCGTACGTGCTGCTGTGGCTGGCCTGCCTGCGCAGCGGCCTGATCCATGTGCCGGTCAACTTTTCGATGACGCGGCCGGAAGTGGAATACCTGGTCACGCAATCTGGCGCCAGCGCGATCTTTGCCGACCCGGCACTGGCCGGGCGCATCGAGGGCCTGCCGTGCCGCATCAGCGGCACGCTGCATGGTGGCGGCCCGGCGAGCGATATTCTGGCCGCAGCGGCCCACGGACCCGAGGTACCGGTGCCCGACAGCCTCGCCGACACCACGCCGGCGCAGATCCTGTACACGTCCGGCACGACTTCCGCACCCAAGGGCGCGGTGCTGACCCACCGCGCACTGCTGGCCGAGTATGCCAGCACCATCGCCGCCTGCGATATCCGCGCCACGGACTATTCGCTGGCCGCGCTGCCGCTGTACCACTCGGCGCAGATGCACGTGTTCCTGATGCCGCTGCTGCTGTGCGGCGGCACCACGCTGATCGCCGACAGCCCCGAGGCGGGCTACTGCCTGCGCACCATCCACACGGAAGGCATCACCAGCTTCTTTGCCCCGCCCACGGTCTGGATCGCGCTGCTGCGCCATGCCGAGTTCGATCCCGCCAGGCTCGGCGCGCTGGTCAAGGCCTACTACGGGGCATCGATCATGCCGGTGCCGGTGCTGCTGGAGCTGCAGCAGAAGCTGCCGGCGCTGCGCTTCTACAACTGCTACGGGCAAAGCGAAATCGGGCCGCTGGCGACAGTGCTGGGCCCCGACGAGCATGCGGCGCGTCCCGCGTCGGCAGGACGGCCTGTGCTGAATGTCGAGACGCGCATCGTCGACGAGACCATGGGGGACGTCCCTCCCGGCGAACTGGGCGAGATCGTGCACCGCTCGCCGCAATTGCTGAGCGGATATTGGGACAAGCCGGAACAGACCGCCGAAGCCTTTGCCGGCGGCTGGTTCCATTCCGGAGACCTTGGCTACATGGATGCCGAGGGCTACCTGTACGTGGTCGACCGGATCAAGGACGTGATCAATTCAGGCGGCGTGCTGGTATCGAGCCGGGAAGTGGAAGAGTGCCTGTACACGCATGGCGCGGTGGCTGAAGCGGCCGTGTTCGCGCTGCCGCATCCGAAGTGGGTCGAGGCAGTGGCCGCGTGCGTGGTGCGCAAGCGCGACCAGGAGGCCAGCGAAGACGCGCTGATCGCGCATGCGCGCCGGGCGCTTGCGCCGTTCAAGGTGCCCAAGCGCATCGTGTTCGTCGACGACCTGCCGCGCAATACGGCCGGCAAGCTGCTCAAGCGCCAGCTGCGCGAGGATTACGCGCAGTTGTTCAGCACCGAAGCCTAGCCGGCCGGGATCGACATCACATCGGCATCGGTCAGTACGGCACCGCGACGCCGTTCTCGACCTTGACGCGATCGCCGATACGCATGTGGTAAGCGTCGGACTGCGTCAGCGTCAGGTAGCCGTTGTCGCTGGTGCGCACGCGCACGCGGTAGGCCGGCGCGCTGGTGCCGGTGCGCTTCTCGACCTCGTTGCCGGCCACCGCGCCGACCACCGCGCCGCCGATGGTCGCTACCGTATTGCCGCGGCCGCCGCCAACCTGGTGGCCGAGCAAGCCGCCGACGATGCCCCCGACCACCGCGCCCGCGCCGCTGGTCGAAGGTGGCTGGCCGGCAACCACTTCGATGGCCTCTACCCAGCCGTAGCGCACGCCGTACGCCGGGTTGCCGTAGTTGTTGTTGCCATAGTTGCTGTTGTCGTAGCCGCCGTCCGGATATTGCTGCTGCGGATACCCCTGTTGCGGATAGCCTTGCTGCGGATACTGTTGCTGGGGGTAGCCCTGCTGCGGGTAGCCCTGTTGTGGATAGCCCTGCTGCGCCGGGTAGCCGCTGATGGTGGTGCCGCTGGTGCCGTAGTTGCCGCCGTAGCTTCCACCATAGCTGCCGCCATAGGCCGTATTGGTGCCGTAGCCGCTGCCATACCCCGCGCCATAGCCGTTGTCATAGCCATACGGCGTGGCACACCCGGCCAGCGCACCGGCGCCCAGCACCGCAAGCACAACCGAACGAAAGGGGATGGACATGGCTCGACTCCTGCGCACTGCGCGTGTTGATGAATGCGCGCGAGTCTAGGGCCGCCCGCGGGCGGCGGGTGTCACCGGAGCTCTTGATTGGTAACTGCCTGTAACCGGATGCGCGGCGCCTGGTTGGCGAGCGGTTGTCGACAAGTTGGCGGGCTCAGCCGCGCTCGGCCCCGTCGTCGTTGAACTGTGTGATGCGCGCCACGCGGAAGGTATTGCGCAGCGATTCCAGCTCGGTCCGGTGCAGCATCGCCAGCCGGTTCAGGCTGCGCTCGCCCTTGGCCAGCAGGTGTACCTGCACCACGCGCCGGTCCTCGGGATTGAGGCGGCGCTTGACCAGCCCGGCCGCCTCGCAGCGGTTGACCAGCGCCACCACGCCGTGCTGCTTGGCCTGCAGGCGTTCGGCCAGCTCTCCGATCGAGGCCCATTCCTTCTCGGCGCTGCCGCGGATATGCAGCAGCAGCAAGTACTGCTGCACGGTCAGCCCCTCCTCGCGCGCCGCATCCTCGGAAAACCGCAGGAAGCGCCGCAGCTGGTAGCGGAAGTCCGAGAGCGCCTCGAAGTCCGCCTTGGTGAGCGGCGCAGGGTTGCGGGACGAGGCTGGCTTGCTGGGCATAGGACTAGACGGAAGAACGCGACGAAAAGCGCGGAAAAACGGGAACGTGCCCGCCACCGGCGCAGTGCGGCCACGAGCGCTCGCAATTATAGGGCGACGCCGGCATGTTGGACGCGCCACAGGCATGTGCCCCGGATGTGCCGGTGTGACGCCGGGCTATGGCAGAATCTGTGCGGTTGCAGACACCCTAACCCACCGGAAACCGCATCGATGTTTACGGAAATCGCCCTCTTCCTGCTGGATACCATCTTTACCCTGTTCGGCATGGCCCTGCTGCTGCGCGTCTGGATGCAGCTGACGCGGCTGCCGACACGCAACCCGGTCTCGCAGGGCGTGTTCCAGATCACCGACTGGCTGGTGCGGCCGCTGCGCCGGATCATCCCGGGCGTGGGCGGCATCGACTGGGCGACGGTGGTGGCGGCCTGGCTGACGGCGGTCGTGTTCCTGTTGCTGGTCGCGCTGCTCAGCAACGCCGACCTGCTGGCGTTCCTTCCGGCGGTGCTGCTGACCGCGTTGCTGTACGTGCTGAAGTGGGCGATCAGCCTGGTGATGTGGGTCACGCTGCTGATGGCGATCCTGTCGTGGGTCAACCCGCATTCGCCGATCACGCCCGCCATCGACCACCTGACCGCGCCGGTGCTGCGCCCGATCCAGCGCGTGGTGCCGCGCCTGGGGGGCTTCGATGTCTCGCCGCTGGTGCTGTTCGTGATCGCGCAGATCCTGCTGATGGTGATCGCCAGGCTGGGCGCGAGCGTCTTCAACATGCATTTTTGAGGCCCAAGGCCGCTGCGATGGCGCCGGTGCAGACTGGCGCATTGTCCAGATGCCTGGACAGTGTTTCGAGAATTGACGCTTTTTCTGCTTAGTGTGAAGTCCTACATTACAGGCGACGTGGCGCTGCAGCCACGAACCCTGCCAAGAAGGACCACACTCCATGAAGACCCTCGCACCACGCCGCAGCCTGGCGCTTACCCTGCTGTGCGCGGCCGGCCTGTCGTTTGCCGCCGTCGCCGCGCACGCCTCTGAGCCCGTTTCCGATATCGCACGGCTGGACGGCGGCATCGCCCACGCCGGCAAGGCCGACCCGTTCCTGGACGGCGCGCGCATCGGCCGCGCCGATCCGTACACCGACGGTGCCAAGCAAGGCAAGGTCGATCCGTTCACCGACGGCGCCGCCATCACCGACCGCCGCGACAGCTTCACCGAAGGCGCCTGAGTTCCTGTGCATTCCCTTGCCACGGCCTCGCGCCGTGGTGGCCCGCCGGCGCCCTCAACCCGCTGGCCGGGCCTCTCCCTCTGCCAGGCCGCTTCCCTCCGCCTGCGCGTCGTCTTCGGGCCCAGCGCCCTCCCTCGCCCACTCGCCGGGCTCGATCCCTTCCAGGCCTGACTCGGGCCCCAGCTCCGACACCATCATCGATTCAATCGCTTCCATGAACACGCGCACCTTGCGCGGTTGCAGGCGCCGGTCCGGCAGCAGCGCGAACACGCGCAGCGGCGGCAGCGGGAAGTCCGGCAGCACCCGCACCAGTCGGCCCTGCGCGATCTCTGCCTCGCAGTAGTTCACCGACAGGCGCGCGATGCCGAGCCCCGCCAGCGCGCCCTGCAGCCGCAGCTCGGCGTTGAAGGTCTGCATGCGCGGACGGATCGGCACGGAGACGGTCTCGCCGTCGCGGGTGAATTCCCAGACCGTGTCACCCGGCGTGGTCAGCGTCGGCATGTTGGCCAGGTCTTCCGGGCGCAACTGCGCCGGCAGGCTGTCCGCCAGCGACGGCGCGGCGAACAGCCCGCGCTCGACGTGGTAGATGCGGCGGGCCACCGTGCCGGAGTCGGGCAGGTCGGCATCGACGATGACGAAGGCCACGTCAAACCCGTCGCGGATCGGGTCGACCAGTCCCTGCGTGATCTCCACCGCCACATCCAGCGCCGGATGCGCGGCGAGTGTGCGGCAGATCACCCCGCCCAGCTGCTGGGCGCCGAATTCATAAGGCGTGGCGATACGCAGCACGCCCTGCACGCGCTCCTCGCGGGCCAGCGTCTCCTGCCGGATCTCGCGCAGCCGCGCGAACAGCGGCGCCACATCGCGATACACGGCCTTGCCGGCATCGGTGAGGCGCATGCGCCGCGTGGTGCGCTCCAGCAGCTTGGCGCCGATGGCGGTTTCCAGCCGCGCCACCGCGGCCGAGACGCGCGACTTGGGGCAATCGAGCTGCTCCGCCGCGGCCGTAAACGTTCCCTGCTCGACGACGCAGCAGAACGCTTCCCAGTCGTTCCATTGAATTGTTTGATTCACCGGACAATGTTTCCCTGACAGCCTGTAGTTCTCTGCGGCAGGCGACATTATGCTTGAGCGATGCAACAAACGCCTGTACCGGCTGCACCGGACGGCTCAGCCCCAGTGCTGGCAACGACAGTCCCGACAGCCTCCGCCCCCGCCTCGATCCCCGCTTCGATCCCGACCTCCACCCCAGCACGCCCCCGCATGCAACTCGCCAGTCACCCCGAAATGGGTCACTGGCGTCTTTCATTGTTCGGCCTGACGCTCGGCCTGGTCACCGGCATCGACTTTTCTTCCACGCTGATGATGGGCGTGGCCAGCCAGCATATCCAGGGCGGCGTCGGCGCAGCGCCCGAAGACTACCTGTACGCGGTCTCCGCCTATGCCTCCACCGCGGTGCTGATGAACATGGTGCTAGACCAGGTCGCGCGCCGCATCACGTACAAGCGCTTTACGCTGGCGTCGCTGGTGGTGTTCATCCTGGGTTCGCTGATCTGCGCCGAGTTTGCCAGCCCCGCCGGACTGATCTCCGGCAAGGCGGTGCAGGGCCTGGGCGCCGGGGGCCTGTTCGCGGCCTCGCGCATCCTGGTGCAGCTGGTGTCGACGCCGGCCGAACGCGGCGCCCTGATGCTGCGCTTCGGCGGCGGCGCGTTCTCGATGCTGGCGATCGCGCCGTGGCTGACCAGCATTTTCCTCGACGATATCGGCTGGCGCGCGGTGTTCCTGTTCCAGGCCGGCATTGCCTTGCCGGTGCTGCTGTCGGTGGCGCTGACCTACCCGACGCGCGCGCCGCGCGACCCGCATCCGCCGGTGTCGACGCTGGACTGGCCCGCCGCGATCGCGGCGGCGGCGGGTGCGCTGGTGTTCCTGCATACGTTGCAGGAAATGCGCTACACGCGCTTCCTCAATTCCCTGGAAATGCCGCTGGCCGCGCTGTGCGGCCTGGCGCTGTTCGCCTTCGCCGGCTGGCGCCTGTACCGCCATCCCGACCCGTGGATCGACCTGTCGCGGCTGGCCGGGCGCCAGTATCTCTACGGCCTGGGCTTCTACACGCTGTATTACCTGATGTCGTCGGCATGGGCCTTCCTGCTGCCGTCGCTGACGCAGACCGGCCTGGGCCTGACCTTCCGCACCACCTGCATGCTGCTGGCAACCAGCGGCACGGTGGCGACCATCGCCGCCATCGTCATCACGCTGGGCATGGCGCTGGTGTTCCGCAAGCGGCGCGTGATCGCGCTTGGCTTTATCTTCTATGCCTGCGCAGCGATGCTGTTTTCGCACCAGCTGATGCCGGGCGCGCCCGACTATGCGCTGGTGCCGGTGGTGCTGCTGGAAGGGCTGACGCCGGTGCTGCTGATGGTGCAGGTGGCCTCGATGACTTACCTGGAGGTGCCGGTCGAGGATTTCTCGCACGCCTACCAGTTCAAGAACGTGTGCAAGCAGATTGCCTCGGCCGTGGGCACCGGCCTGGCCAGCGTGTTCATGCAGGACGGGCTGGCCGAGCACCGCACCCACCTGGTCGAACAGGTCACACGCTTCAACCCGGCGCTGCAATCGCCGGATGCGCTGTCGGCCGCGGGGCTGGCCAAGATCTCGCTGGAAATCGACCGGCAGGCCACGCTGCTGGCCGGCATGGACATGCTGCATGGCTTTGCGGTGATCTGCGTGCTCGGCGCGGTGTTCGTGCTGGTGCAGCGCAGCTTCCGCTAGGACGCCCCTGGCGGGCCCGGCACTGGCGTTGCGCCGGCATTTCCTCTACCCTTTCGGCCTTTCCGTGCCAATCCGGCGACCCGCGCCGGTGCTACACCGATGGCCAGTTCCACCGACTCCCCACGCGACGCGCAGGCGCCCCAGAGCGCAGGCAGCGCCGCGCCCGAGAAGCCAAGCGACAGCTATGTGCAGTCCTTTGCACGCGGGCTGTCGGTCATCCGTGCCTTCAATGCCCAGCACCCGGCGCAGACGCTGACGGAGATCGCCCAGGCCAGCGGCCTCACGCGCGCGGGGGCGCGCCGCATCCTGCTGACGCTGGTGGGACTGGGCTATGTGCAGGCCGACGGGCGGCTGTTCCGGCTGACGCCCAAGATCCTCGACCTCGGCTTTGCCTACCTGACCTCGATGCCGTTCTGGAACCTGGCCGAGCCGATCATGGAGACGCTGTCGCAGCAGGTGCATGAAAGCTGCTCGATCTCCGTGCTGGACGGGACCGAGATCGTCTACGTGCTGCGCGTGCCGGCGCGCAAGATCATGACGATCAACCTGTCGATCGGCAGCCGGCTGCCGGCGTATTGCTCGTCGATGGGCCGCGTGCTGATGGCGGGGCTCAATGAAGCCGAGCTGGACAGCGTGCTGCGCGCCAGCGAGTTGCGTGCGCGCACCACCCGCACCGTGACCGACATCGATGCGCTGAAGACCATCGTCGCCGATATCCGCACGCGCGGCTGGGCACTCAACGACCAGGAGCTGGAAGAGGGACTGGTGTCGCTGGCGGCGCCGATCCGCAACCGCGCCGGCCAGACCATCGCCGCGATCAATATCAGCGGCCAGGCCAACCGCACCAGCGCGCAGGAAATGCTGGAGCGCTTCCTGCCGCCGCTGCTCGAAGCTTCGGAGAAGATCTCAGGGCTGGTCGGGCTGCGTACCTGAACGCCGCCCCCGCCACCCACACTGGCTGTGTCAGCCGGCCACCGGCAGCGCCACGCTGCCGAACTCTGCCGAACGCGTGCCGTCCAGCGGCCGGTTGCCGGCGCCGAAATACGCAAAGGCCACCGACAGCTTGACCGCGTTCGAGGCATTGCGCCCCGCCGCATGGAACAGCCGGCTGTCGAAAAACAGCACGTCGCCGCGGTGCAGCGCGAGCGGCCGCGCCGCCTGCAGCAGCGGCTGGCTGGCGGGGTGCGCCTCGATCAGGAATTCCGCGGGATCCAGCTGGCCCGGCTCCAGCGCCGCGCGATGCGATCCCGGTATGACGCGCAGCACGCCGTTGCTTTCGTCCTCGTCGCCCAGCGCCAGCCATACCGTCACCAGCTCGGGCTTGGCAAACGACCAATAGCGCGTGTCGCGGTGCCAGCCGGTCTGGCTGCCGTAGTGCGGGTGCTTGGTCATCACGCAGTTGTGGTGCGCCAACGTCAGGCACGCGGGTTCGCCCAGCAGCGCCTGCACCACCGACACCAGCTTCGGGTCGGTAGCCCAGGCGCGGAACACCTCGTCGCGGCCGTAGGCCTGGCGCAGCCGCCTGACGGTGCCGCCGCCGGCGGCGTCGCGCGCTGCCGGGGCACCGGGATAGCCCAGGTCGGCCTCGAACTCCACCGGTGGCACCGCCGCCGCCAGGTGCCTGCGCGCCACCGCTTCCAGCGCGGCGCAGTCTGCCTCGTTGCCGAAGCCGCGCAGGATCACGAAGCCGCTGGCATGGAAGGCCTGCGCCAGGCGCAGCAGCGCGTCGGAATCGGCGGCGTCGGGGGTCAGCACGGCGGCGGCAGGCAGGTCGGCAGAGGGGTCCAGCGAGGCAGTCATTGCAGCGGGCAGCGGAAGGAGAAAGAAACGCGGGTGGGCCGTGTCGGTGGCCCGACAGGCTCATGATGCCAGAACCGGCGCGATCTGGCGCAGCCGCTGCGCCATTGAGGTGCACCGCCGCCGGCCGGTGGTGTCTCCGTTCGGAAACAGACGGTGCCGCGTGCCGCGCACGCCGCTACAATGCGCTGGACTGCGTTCCCATTCTTGCCGCGGATCCGTAGCCGCCAATCCGGCTTCCTTCCACTCCTTTGCGCCGAGGTCCAACGTGACTGCCCGCCCACGCATCGTCGCTTCGCTGGCCGAGGCCCAGGCCCAGCTGGGCCGCATCGTCCTTGGCAAGCCGCAGCAAGTGCGGCTGGCGCTGGCCTGCATGCTGGCGGGAGGCCACCTGCTGCTGGAAGACGTGCCCGGCGTGGGCAAGACCACGCTGGCGCATGCGCTGGCGCGTACGCTCGGGCTGCAGTACCAGCGCGTGCAGTTCACCAGCGACCTGCTGCCGGCGGACCTGATCGGCGTCTCGGTGTTCGTGCGCGATGCGGGCGAATTCCGCTTCCACCGCGGCCCGGTGTTCGCGCAAGTGGTGCTGGCCGACGAGATCAACCGTGCGCCGCCCAAGACCCAGAGCGCGCTGCTCGAAGCCATGGCCGAGCGGCAGGTGACGCATGACGGCACCACGCACGCGCTGCCGGCACCGTTTTTCGTGATCGCCACGCAGAATCCGCTGGAGCAGCTGGGCACTCATGCGCTGCCTGAATCGCAGCTCGACCGCTTCACCATGCGCGTGTCGCTGGGCTATCCCGATCCCGCCTTCGAGCGCGTGCTGTATCTCGGCGGCGCCAGCGCGGCCGAAGCGACGCCGGTGATGGATGCCGCGCAGGTGCTGGCCCTGCAGCAGGCGGCCGCGCAGGTGTACGCGAGCCCCGCGCTGGTCGACTATGTGCTGGCGCTGGTGCAGGCCACGCGCCAGCACGGCGGCTTTGCCGCGGGACTGTCGCCGCGCGCCGGGCTGTCGCTGCTGGCCTGCGCCCGAGCCTGGGCCCTGCTGGCGCAGCGCGAGCTGGTGCTGCCTGAAGATGTACAGGCGGTCTTTGCCGCAGTGGCCGCGCACCGGCTGCTGCCGGCGGGCGGAATCGGGCCCACCGCGGTGCACGGCGAGCTGGCGGCACTGCTTGCCGGCGTGGCCATCCCCTGACGCCCATGGCGAGCGATCCGCTGGCTGCGTCGCAGAACAACGGCGGCGCCGCCGCACACCGGCGCCTGCCCAGGCCTGGGCTGTTGGCGTCCGCCAGCCTCTTGCGCCATCGCCTTGCCGCGCGCCGGCCGTCCGGCGGCACCGTGCGGCTGGACCGGCGCCATCTCTATATCCTTCCCGCGCGGGGCGGCATCGGCTTTGCCGTGCTGCTCGGCGCGATGCTGCTGACCTCGCTCAACTACAACATCAGCCTGGGTTTCGCGCTGACCTTCCTGCTGGCCGGCATCGGCATGTCGTGCATGTGGCTGGCGTACCGCAACCTGCTTGAACTGGCAGTAAGCGCGGGCCCGGTGGCGCCGGTGCATGCCGGGCAGCTCGCGGCGTTTGCGCTGCGCGTCGACAACGCCGACGCCGGCGCGCGCATCGGCGTCGAGGCGCGCGTGCCGGCGCTGCCCGAAGTGTTGCCCGCCACGCTGACACTCGACGGGCACGCCAGCGGCACGCTTGCCCTGCACGTGCCGGCGCCGCGGCGCGGACGGCTGGTGCTGCCGCGCGTGGTGATCAGCAGCCGCTTCCCGTTCGGGCTGTTCCGCGTCTGGAGCCATGCGGACCTGCCGCTGTCGACGCTGGTCTATCCGGCGCCGGAAGCCGATGCACCGCCCCCGCCCCCCGCACATCGCCCAGGCGCGGATGACGCGGGGCATGCCGCAGCAGCCGTTCCGGGCGACGACGGCATCGACCAGTTGCGGCGCTACCGCAGCGGCGACCCGCTGCACCGGATTGCATGGAAGCACAGCGCGCGCACCGGCCGCTGGCTCAGCCGCAGCGGCGATCCGCCGCAGCGCCCGGCACGCTGGCTCGACTGGCAGGCGATGCCGGCGGGCATGGACGCCGAAGCGCGGCTATCGCGGCTGTGCGCCTGGCTGCTGGCCGCGCCGGACGACGCGGAAATCGGCCTGCGCCTGCCGGGTCTTGAACTGCCGCCCGCATGTGGAGCGAGCCATCGGCGCGCCTGCCTGGAAGCGCTGGCGCTGTGGCCGCAGCATCCGGCCCGGCCCGGAGCCCGCCCATGAACGCCGTGGCACGGCCGCTGCGGCATGAAGACCATGGCATGCTGCTCGGCCAGCTGGCGCTGGTGCTAGCGCCGCAGGCGCGCACGCTGCCGGTGTCGGTCAGCCTGTTGCTGTTGCTGCTGCTGGGCTGGCGCTGGCTGCTGTGGCGCCGGCGCGCGCCACTGCCGTCGCGCTGGATGCTCGGCACGACAGCGCTGCTGGTATTGATGGTGGCCAGTGCACTGGCGTGGCAGGCCGGCGACGGGGTTGGGCGCGAGCTGGCGGTGGCGCTGCTGGGTGCGTTCGTCATCCTCAAGCTGCTGGAGTGCCGCGCGCTGGCCGATGCCACGCTGGTCACGCAGTTGTCCTTCTACCTGCTGCTGACGCTGTACCTGTCGGACCAGCCCTTCTGGCTGGCGCTGTACGGCCTGGCGATCGGCGCCTGGGTGTTGCGCAACTGGCTGCTGCTGCACCACCCGGAGGCGCGCAGCCGGCTGGCGATCTGGCCGATGCTGGGCCGCATGGCGCTGCTCGGCCTGCCGTGGGCGGTGGCCATGTTCGTGCTGTTCCCGCGGCTGGAGCATCCGCTGTGGCAACTGCCCCAATCCGCGCCCACCGGTACCACCGGCCTCAGCGATACGATGCGGCCCGGCAGCGTCGGCCAGCTGATCCGCTCACCGGCGCTGGCGCTGCGCGCCGAGGTCGCCGGCCCGCCGCTGCCCGCCGCGGCGCTGTACTGGCGCGCGCTGGTGCTGTGGGAGTACGACGGCACCACCTGGCGTCCGGCACGCCAGCGCCTGCACGCACTGGCGCCTGCGCCGGCTGCTGTCTCGGACAGACACGGAATCGATTACAACATCACGCTGGAGCCCAGTTCTCAGCACTGGCTGCTGGTGCTGGACCGCGGGCAGGCCCTGTCGCCGTCCGCCGACGCCGCCATCACGCCAGACGGCGAGTTCATGTCGCGCCGGCCGGTGGACCAGCGCATCCGCTACCAGGCGCGATCGACGCTCGCCCCGGCACCGGAGGCGCTGGATGCCGCAACGCGCCGGCTGGCGCTGGCCCTGCCCGCTGGTAATCCGCGTGCCCGCAGACTGGCGTCCACATGGGCCGCACAGCACGCCGATCCCGCCGCACGCGTGCAGGCGGCACTGCGCCTGTTTGCCGCCGCCCCGTTTGCCTACACGCTCAGCCCGCCACCGCTCGGCGCGGAGCAGGTCGACAGTTTTGTGTTCGACACCCGGCGCGGCTTCTGCGAGCACTACGCCAGCAGCTTCGTCTTCCTGATGCGCGCCGCCGGCGTGCCGGCACGGGTCATCACCGGCTACCAGGGCGGCGAATACAACCCCGTCGGCGGCCACTACGTCGTGCGCCAGTCCGACGCCCACGCCTGGGCCGAAGTCTGGCTGGAAGGCCGCGGCTGGGTGCGCGTGGATCCGACCAGCGCAGTTGCGCCCAACAGGATCGAGCAAGGCCTGGACGCCGCTCTTGGCGCCGAGACCGCGAGCTGGCGCCCGGCCCACCGGCCTGGCTGGCTGCAGGACATCCGCTGGGCCTACGAGGGCATGGTCTACCACTGGCAGCGCTGGGTCCTGCAGTATGACCACGCGCAACAGGCGCGCCTGCTGGCCACGCTCGGCACCGGCGCCAGTGCCGGGCAGATGCTGGCCGGCGCGCTGGGGATCCTGTGCCTGCTCGCGCTGGTGCCGCTGTGGCGCCGCCGGGAGCAGGCTGATCCGCTTGACGCTGCCTACGGCCGCTTCTGCGAACTGCTGGCCCGGCACGGCTGCGTGCGCACGCCGGCCGAAGGCCCGCAAGATTTCGCCGCACGCGCCAGCGCCCGACTGCCGCAAGCGGCCGCGCCCATCGCGGTGGTTGCCGCGGCCTACATCGGGCAACGCTATGGCAATGCCGATCCGGCGCGTGCGCGGCAGGCGGCGGAGCGCATGCGAGCAGCCACGCGAGAAATCGCCGGCCTGCTGCGCAGGCAAAAATTCTCACCCACCTGATATAAAGCCGCTGATGATCGCCGGCCTGCTGCTGATGGCGGCGGCCGCATGGTGGTTCTCTCGCATGCAGCCCGGCGCGGGGCCGCCCGCGCTGGCGTGGGGCCTGGTTGGCAAGGGGCTGTTCGGCATGCTGGTGATCATCCCGATCGCGGGGCTGACCTTCCGTGCTCTCAGCGGCGACGCGTTCGCGCACGGCTACCGGTTGATTGCGGTGCTCGCGCTTGGCGCAGCGGCGTTCCTGCTGGCGCAGCGGCATCTGGCCTGAACCGCGCGCATCTTCCCGCCGTCAGTGGCGGAACGCTGGATTGACTGCAGTGCGAAGAATCGGGGAGGTGCGGAGTCGCCGCGCAAGTGAATGATGGCGCGGACGGGTCGCAGTGCCGGCAGACGCGGCACCGGCGAAATACCTGCTCAGAACAGCGACAGCTGGCGCATGCCGAAACCGATGGTTTCTTCGACGCGCGCGCGTGCGTGGGCCAGCGACCCTTCTGCGCCAGAGTAATTGCCGGCGGCCCAGTGGTAGACCACGGGAACTTCGCCGCGCTCGGACAGGCGCACTTCGCCAAGCTTGTCGCCGCGTTCATTGCGGTAGAAATGCGAGCGGTAGCCGCGCTCCCAATGCGGGGCAACTACTTTCTTGCGCCGCCGGGGCTTCGGCGCGGAGCCGGCCGCCGACGTCGTTGACGTCAGTCGCCGCGCTCTATCGGTACCCGGCGTTGTGGCGCGGGTGAAATCCAACTGCATAGACTTCCTTTTTGTCGATTCAGCAGAACCAGGGCCGGCGGGGCTACCGCCGCATGCTTCGTGCATCGCAGTCGAGATAATACCTGTTGGCGCGCCTTCTGTAAGTAATTGGTTGTGTGGAATCCCGCTTCCCATAAGGCTTAGCGGGCCGTATACCGGTCTGGTATACGGCCCGCGTAACGGCCCGGTAAACGGCAAAGCCTTGTCAGTTAACGATTGGCGGACAGCGATTGGCGGACAGCGCCGCATCGATCAGTCATTAACCGATATCGAGCGGAATGAAGATGCGGGCATCGTCGCGTTGCACCAGCAGCGCCACCTGCTTGCCGGACTTTGCCACCAGCGATTTCAGTTGCTCGGCCGAAGTAATCGGCGTGCCGTTAAGCGACAGGATCACGTCGCCCGGCTGGATGCCCACCCGCGCCGCGGGGCCGGTCACATCTTCGACCACCAGGCCGCCTTCGATGCCGGTGGCGCGCTTTTCCCCGGGCGACAGCGGGCGCACCGCCAGCCCGAGCCGGCCGCTGGCCTCATTGGCACCACCCTTCTGCGCCACCGCCTGGTCCTTGGCCGTGCCGATTTTCACCGACAAAGTCATCGGCTCCCCCTTGCGGATGATCTTCAGCGAGCTTTGCGTGCCGGGCTTGAGGTCGGCCACATGTTCGGGCAGGTCGCCCGAATGGTCGATCACGTCGTTGTCCAGCTGCACGATCACGTCGCCCGGCTTGAGGCCCGCACGCGCTGCGGGGCTGTCCGGCTCGACCGAGTTGACCAGCGCCCCGGTCGGCTTGGGCAATCCGAACGATTGCGCCAGCGCCTGGTTGACTTCCTGCACGCTGATGCCGAGTCGGCCGCGCGTGACCTTGCCGGTCGCCACGAGCTGTTGCTGGACCTTGGTGGCCACGTCGATCGGGATTGCGAATGACAACCCCTGGTAGCCGCCGGTCTGGCTGTAGATCTGTGCGTTGATGCCGATCACCTCGCCACGCTGGTTGAACAGCGGGCCCCCCGAGTTGCCCGGGTTGACGGCCACGTCGGTCTGGATGAACGGCACGTAGGTGTCGTCAGGCAGCGAGCGCGACTTGGCGCTGACGATACCGGCGGTCACGGTGTTCTCGAACCCGTACGGCGAACCGATGGCCAGCACCGGCTCGCCGACGCGCACCTGCGAAGGGTCGCCCATGCGAACCGTCGGCAGGTTCCTGGCATCGATGCGGATCACCGCCACATCGGTCTGCGGATCGGTGCCCAGTACCCTGGCCTTGAACTCGCGACGGTCAGTAAGCTTGACGGTTACCTCTTGCGCACCGTCGACGACGTGCGCATTGGTCAGGATCAGGCCGTCAGGACTGACGATAAAGCCCGAGCCCAGGCCGCGCACCAGTTGCTGTTGGCCACCTTGCGGGCCCTGGAACTGAGGGCCGAAACGCTTGAAGAACTGGAACAGCGGATCGTCCGGATCGATCCCCGGCGGCATCTGCGCCGCGGTGCGTTGGGCGCGCGCGGTCACGCTGATATTGACCACGGCGGGCCCGTTTTGCGCAACGATGCCGGAGAAGTCCGCCGGCGTGGCCACCGCCGCGGCCGGCTGCGCGGCTGCGACAGGCGCGGGCGTGGAAGCGGCGTATCCGGGCGTGACGACTTCCTTCTGCAGATAGGCATACCCGCCGCCCAGGGCGGCGAGGGCCGCAATCCCAACGGCCGTGCGAGCAATGGTCTGGCGAATCATCTCAGGGTCCTTTCGTAGAAGTGGCGTCGGCACTTTGCGACGCGACGGGATCATGCTAGCGACCGAGACTTAAAACAGGCTTAAGGTTACGGGTGCCGCAACCATCTCTTTCGTCATGGCATCAAATTTATATTGCGCACAATCTAATTGTGTCTAATATATCGGCATGGAACGCGACAACGACCACATTCCGAATTGGCTGCTGCTCGATCGGCAACTATGCTTTGCCCTGTATTCGACATCGCTGGCGATGACCAAGCTGTACAAGCCTATGCTTGGTGAGCTTGGACTCACTTATCCGCAATATCTGGTGATGTTGGTATTGTGGGAAGTCGAGACGCTGACGGTATCGGAGCTAGGGGCTCGCCTTGCGCTGGATTCCGGGACGTTGACGCCGCTGTTGAAGCGCTTGGAAGCCAGCGGCCTGATCACCCGCAATCGCGATACCGGCGACGAGCGCCGGGTGCTGGTGCGCCTGACTGACGCCGGGCGGGGGCTGCGCAACGCAGCCGAACGCATTCCTGAGCAGATGTTGTGCGCCACGCAGTGCCCGATCGAAGAAATCCAGGCATTGACGCAGCGCCTGCATGCATTGCGGTCCACGCTGGAAGCAGCGCGTACCGATTTCCCACTGCCGCATGACGGCAAGCCTTGATACGCCCCTGCGGGCAACCAAACCGGAGCCTTAGATGAAACTCGAAAAAGTCGTTTATACCGCCAATGCCAAAGCCACCGGTGGCCGCGATGGCCGGGCCACTACCTCCGATGGCCAACTGGACGTCAAGCTGGCAGTCCCCAAGGAAATGGGTGGCGCCGGCAATGGCCTGAATCCGGAACAGCTGTTCGCCGCGGGCTATTCGGCCTGCTTCCTGGGCGCGATCCGGTATGTGGCGGGCCAGCAAAAGATCAATGTGCCGGCGGAAGCTTCGATCGAAGGTGCTGTCGGCATCGGGCCGATTCCCCAGGGTTTCGGCATCCAGGTCGAATTGAAGATTTCGCTGCCGGGGTTCGAACGCGAGGCCGCGGAGAAGCTCGTGGAACAGGCTCACCAGGTTTGCCCGTATTCGAATGCCACCCGTGGCAATATCGACGTGACGCTGACGGTAGTCTGAGCGGCGCCTCAGGCAAAACGGCCAGGATTGCTTTGCGGTCCTGGCCGTTTTACTTCGCGCTCTCATATTGCGCGCAAAATGCACGCTTCTGCGCCGAACTCATTCGCTTTATCTCGATTTCCGCCTTCAGCGCCTCCGATTTGGTTTCAAAGCGGAGCTGGGCCATGACACGGATCGGCTTGCGCGAGCGGGTATATTTGGCGCCTTTTCCCGACAGATGCTGGGCGAACCGGCGGGCAACATCGGTCGTGATCCCGGTGTAGATGGAATTACCGGTACATTCGAGCAGGTAGAGATACCAGGCGCCGTCGGCTGACATGAAGAGGAAGGTGCTAGTCCAACCGTGATGGTATTACGTCGATGCGAGGCGAAAAAGGCCGAGCATTTAATCGGAAGCGCCAAAGCAAAAACCCCTCGCAGCGAACGCTGTCGAGGGGTTTTGCACAATAAGAGCCTGGCGATGACCTACTTTCACAC
>NZ_JAGIQB010000054.1:0-44651 GCF_017815025.1 Cupriavidus phytohabitans | reverse complement strand
GTGCTGTGTTGCTTCCAGGCTTCGCCACTTTAGTGCAGGCTCGCCGCCATACCCCGCCGAAACAGGTTCGTTAACCTACGGACCGACAGTTCGCTTCCGGTTACTCCCCACCCCGCCTCGCGACGACGCAGTTACCTTCAGCTACGGAGCTGTGGCCAACTCCGACGGGGACTTACACCCCGCAGATAGCACGCCCTCACGGGCGTACACTAACCGGCTGAAAGCCGCCCTCGCTGCCGGGCGCGATGTATTCGGGCTGATCAACTCGCTGCCCCTGCCGCTGATGACGGAGATGATCGGCTACGCCGGCTTTGACTTCGTGATCCTCGATCTCGAGCACGTCGGCGTGAACCCGCAGACTCTGGAGAACATGATCCGCGCCGCGGAGTGTGCCGGTGCCACGGCCCTGGTACGCGTGCCACGGGCCGCGCCGGACATCGTCCTACGCGTGCTGGATGCTGGCGCACAGGGCATCGTGGTTCCACACGTGTGCAGTCCCGCAGTCGCGCAACTCGCAGTCGACAGCGCGCGCTACCACCCGCTCGGCAAGCGTGGCATTGCTGGGGGGCGGACTACCGGCTTCGGCACACTGGCATTGCCGGCCTACCTCGAGCAGGCCAACCGCGAGCTGATGGTGGTCGCCATGATCGAGGATCGGGAGGGTGTCGATGCGATCGACGAGATCGTTGCCGTGCCAGGCATCGACATGGTGCTGGAGGGAGCGATCGATCTGTCGCAAAGTCTTGGCGTGCCCGCTGACGCGCAGCATCCTTCCGTGCAAGCGGCGATCCGCCGTATCGCGCAGGCATGCCAGGCACGCGGCGTGCCATTCTGTGCCATTCCGCGGGCCGCGGGCCAATACGAGCACTGGCGCGAACAGGGTGTCCACGCCTTCCTGCTCGGCGACGACCGTGCCACGGCCTTCCGGGCGATGAAGCAGCTGGTGGCGGGCTATCGGGGGTGAAATTTGAGCGCTGGGGAGCGGTTCGTGGAGAAGCCCATTCGCTGTCGTGCTGGCAAGAGCGAGTTCACTTGCTGCTCACCTTTACCATTGATTGTCTCGCCACATTGCATTCTTTCTACGCCATCTCGACTTCTGATAGTCAATTTCCCATGCACGCTCATAATTCCCCGATCGCTGGCTCTGCCGATGCTCTGCAGAGGTGAGGCAGCATCTGCAGCAGTATGGCCTTGCAATGACACCGCGCAGATAGGTTGTCAGGCTTCCTCAAATGCGGGGCCCAACTGCATCAGACAGTGGAGTCGCTTTGCGTCGGAATGCTATGCGCGGATGATTCAGGCGCTGTTGCCGTCTCGAGCTTCCGCGCGGCAATCTATGAGCTTGCCGCCGCAGCGGCGATTATTACCCGAGTGACCGTTCGCTCGGGTGGGCGCGGCAAGCCACCTACTACGAATTGACGCACGGGCCTCACCAATGGGTAGTCTTCTATCAGCACGGTAAAGAAGTTTGTGCGTGCAATGTCATGTATGCCGCGGCCCATTTCGACTTTGCTCCTGCCTTTAGGCGTCCACGCGCCGGCGGCGGACTGAGCGCCTAGCTGCGACCGCAGCCCGCTAGCTCTCTCAATCAACATAACACCCCAGCCCACAGCAAAAAAACGCCGATCTGGCGTTATGTCAAAAAGGCAAGGCAATCGACTGTGCGTCGCGCCGTTATCGTCGGTTTGCATAAAACTGTTCCCGGATTTTGCAGATTTTTGTTCCTGGCCCCCTGGGCCAGGCCAAGGAGCGCCGCGGGAAGGCGCGCGGCGGCCGCCTTGCAGCCTCCGCCGGCGTGCCCCGGATTGGCCCTTGATCGCACGACGGTGCACGCGGTGCCCCTAACGGCGGCCGTCCTCGGCTTCGCAAGCTGCAGCGGGCTGCGCACCGACTGACCGATCCGCCGGGAAAGGAACAAAATTACGCAAAACGTCGGCCGGAAGAACAATGTTCTGCAAAATTTCTTTGCATAAAATTGTTCTCGGTACCTCGAAAACGGCGAACTGGCGGGCGACCAGCGGGAACAAAATTATGCAAACGGACGAAAACCGTAAGCTCGCTGCAGCTGCCGTCTGGAGGCCCAGTATCTTCTGTCGCGGCGGAATGCCAAGATGAGGCTGGGGATTTAGATTGCCAGACTGTACTGCGTTAGGATCAACACCGTTTGCGTCAGGCCTTGCGCCGAAAGGGTGGTCAAATACTCCGAAGGAGACTTCGGTGGATTCTTCAGAGATGCACGGTGTTTCGCCACTGCCGCCAAGACTTTCCCTGCATTCAGATCAAAGAGATCCACGACGACATCGTCGGGTGGATCGCCTCGACGTTGAACTCCTTGAGCGCGGCTTGCGGGGAAGTCCTTCATATTGAACGTGATGATTCTCTCCGAGCCGCTATGAATTGCGGCCGCAACCACATGTCGATCGTCAGGGTCAGGCAATTCAATGGATTCAATAAGGTGCTCATAGCCGAAAACTAGCGAATCCCGAACACTTCGGTTCATCAGTTCGCGAGTGCCTGCAAGGCGATCCGCGGAAAGCTCCGGCCGCCGCGCGAGGAGGTTGCGAATCCACTCGTCATGAATTTGATTCGTCCACTTTGCACGGTACAGATCCGTCACCGCGAGCCGCATCAGCAGATCGCCCAGCGAAGCAGGATAGAGAACGCAAGCATCGTAGACTACAGCGAAGTTGGAAGTCATGCTCAATAGCCCATGTCCAACTCTTGGGCCTGTGCTGCAAGTCCATCAAGTGCCTTGCGTCGCTCGCCATCAATGCGCTGCTTGTAGCTGACAACCTCCTGATAGCGGACGCGCCGATGCGTGTTGACCTTACGGAACGGGATCTCGCCCTTCTCACAGGCTCGACGCTTGTGGTCGATGACGGACAGCAGCCGCGTCATCGGCTAAGCCTTGGCGGCAAAAGGATCTCGCACCAGCATCAGGTCTTGGCCTGCATCCTTGTGATTCAGAGGCTTGTCATAAATCTCGATGGATGCGAAATCGGCCTTACCAGTGCAGCTTTCCGGACCGTCATCGTTACAATTCGACGGTTCGGACAATTACCCTCTAAGGCAACTCGCGAAACCTTGAGCGGCTCCGAGAAGCCGCTCCGTTGCCCTGCCCCGGCTCAGGACAGGCATGCCCCGCTGTCGCGTGCACCGCTGCGCGCGCCGTCGGTGAAGCCATCACGAGAGCTGATGCGCCCCCCATCGGTAAAGGCGTCGCGCTGGCCGTTGTGTCCCGACACGGCAACGATCAGTGCATCAGCATATGCACCGGCGTGGGCGGTCTGACTGAGGCCGGCGGCGAGTGCGACAGTGGCAAGCAGGGTCTTGGCAAGATTCTTACGCATTGCTATCTCCAACAGGGGTGTCGGCGGCGCTGCTGCGGCCGCACTCCTCGTGCAGGCGATCAGACGGAACGGCACGGGCCGCACGGGATCGCCTCTGCCGTGCAAGCCGTTGCCTGGCGCGTGCCGACTGCCATCTTGTGGTAGCGACGTCGCGCCGGACTCTGGATCAGTTAGTGCGGATGCGGCGAAAGAGCGCCCTCAGTGTAGCCATCGGAGCATTACGAACAGCGGCGCCAGCGACGTCAGTGAAGGCCCGTCAACCTTTCCACGCGGGCCAGTCTCCTTTGGTTGTGCAGGCGTGCGCCCTATGTGTCCGAATGCGCTTTAGCGCAACAGGTACAGCGAATGCAGCTCTCCATTTGCTCGCTCGCCCGTGCTCGCGATAGCACCCATGGCGTTATCGCTGGAGCCATCTGCGGTGGCCCCGGTGTCGCGGCAACCGGCGCAAGCAAGCATCAACGCTGCAAATCCCATGCACAACAACCTGTTCATGAAAGTCTCCTTCCGCGGGACGCAAGGGGTACCTGCGCCCACGTCGCAATCGTGTTGCGTCAGGCGGGCCAGATGTTCTGATTCACGCGGAACAGGTTGGCCGGATCGTATTTGCGCTTGATCTGCGCCAGTCGCGCGTAATTGTCGCGATAGGACGCCTTCACGCTGTCGTTCCCCTCGTCCATCATCATGTTGATGTAGCCGCCGCCAGCAGAGTGAGGATGCAGAGCCAGCCAGTAGTCCTTCGCCCACTGCACGATGCGATCGTTGTTGGCCGGGTCGGGATCCACGCCGACAATCACGCTGGCAAAGTTGGCATCGCGGTAGCTGAAGGCCGTGTCGTCGCAACCGGGACGATGCGCTGCGCCATTGATCGGATACAGATGCATGGTCGAGTGCATCGACGGCAATTGCTGCGCGTACTTGATGTGCAGATCGATGGCCTTGTCGCTCAGGTCGCTGACGAAGTCGGCTTTCCAGTACCACTGCAGGCCCGCCGGATACAGTCCGTCGAACAGGCTCTGCAGGGCTGGCCAGGGGATCGGCCCGGCAAAGTCCACCGCCGGCGGAACCGCCTGGCGAATCTGGCGGAAATGCGTCTCGGCCTGATTGAGCGGCCCGGTGTAGCACCAGACCACGGCGCACATTTTTTGCAGGTGAACTTCCTCTGGGAATGGCGGGACAGGCGGCACCGTGACGAAACCGAACCAGCCATTGATGTGCTGCGGCGCGCTCAGGATGAAGTCGCGCCACCATGTCATCAGCTCGCGTGCCTGCTCCATCGGCCATAGCATGGGGCCACCATAGACCGTGGCAAGGGGATGAGCCTTGAACTCGAATGAGGTCACCACGCCGAAGTTGCCACCGCCGCCGCGCAATGCCCAGAACAGGTCGGCGTTTTCCTCTTCACTTGCGGTGACGACACGCCCGTCGGCCAGCACGACCTCGGCGCCGAGCAGATTGTCGATCGTCAGGCCGTAGGCGCGGCTGAGGTAGCCGATGCCGCCGCCGAGCGTCAGTCCGCCCACGCCAGTTGTCGAGATGAAGCCACTCGGCGTCGCCAGCCCGTAGGCACTGGCGGCGTGATCCACGTCGCCCCATGTGCAGCCACCGCCAACCCGCAGCGTCTTGCGTCCGGCATCGACAAACACCCCCTTCATTGGCGACAGGTCGATCACCAGTCCGCCATCGCAGGTGCCGAGCCCGGCGCCATTGTGCGCGCCCCCACGCACGGCCAGCAGCATCCCGCCGTCGCGCGCGGCGTTCACCGCCGCGATGACATCCGCGACATCGACGCAGCGCGCGATGAGCGCAGGATGCTTGTCGATCATGCCGTTGTACACGGCACGTGCCTGGTCGTAAGCCGCATCGCCCGGTTGAATCAGTTGGCCCCGAAAATGCGCCTTGAGATCCGTCGCGACGGGTTCGCTCAACGAAGCTTCCATGGTTGCCTCCTGTCCGGCTGGTATGCAGGAGTTTTAGCAACCTCGGCGTTTCGAAAGCGTTAGGTGCGCCGTTACAAGGGGGATTCGGCTCCCGACGGGCCCCGCGGCGGTCGGGCCGGGATTAACGCGCAAGTAAGGCCCGCGCCCTGACGACGTCGGGCTGATCGAAACCCTCGGTGAATCGCGCAAGCGGCGCCCCAATCACCTCATCCGGACCGACGCGGCCCTGCGAGATGCGCAGCGCTGTCCATGACAGGGTAGCCCGCAGTTCAAGCGGGAGCGCGCGTTGGGCTGTGGCGATCTCGATCGCCTTGGTCAACGATGACTCAGCTTCGGCAAGGTTGGCGCTGCTGCGAAGCAGCAATTCACCGCGCAGACGGTACAGCTCGGCGTTCACCCAGTGCTCGCCGGTGCGCTCTGCGCATTCGAATGCCTCGTCCAACGCCGCCAACGCCGCCTCGGTCTCTCCCACATCGCCCAGGCATTCCGCGAGCATGCCGAGGTAGAGCGGCAAACGCAGGCGTGCGCCCGTCGCGTGAAAGCCCTTGATCGCCGTCCGCATCGCCGCCACTGCGTCGGCGCCTGGCGACTGTTTTGCTTTCGCCCAGGCGAGCAGCACGCCTGCCCAGGCGAGGTAGTAGCCTACGTGGTACTGCTCGGCGATCTCCTGCGCCCGGCGGGCGTAGTGCAGCGTGAGATCGTGCTCACCCCGCAGCGCATGCTGCGTGGCGAGATATGACAGCGCGAGCGCCTGCGAAAACGGGTGCGCTACCCGGTTCGCCATGTCCAGCGCTTCGTGTCCACGCTGAAGGGCCTGATCGGCAAGCCCCCTGAACCATAGTGCGTGCGCCGACCACGCGGCAGCCAGCACGCCGAAGTTACCGCCCATCAGGGACGCATGCTCGGCGTGCTGGGTTTGGTCATAAGCCGCGTGCGCGCGCTGATACGCCGGCTCGGCGGCCATCCAGTCGCCTTGCTGGACCAGGCTGCCCATGACGCAGGTCCATGCCATCACTGAGTACGTACCGGAACCCGAAGTGCCCAAACCCGCAAGCAGTTCCTCGCTCAGGCTGCGTGCCTGTGCAAGCTCCGCCCTGACCTCAAGGAAAAATGAAAGGCTGACCTGGGCGCGTGCTTGCTGATGTCTGTCGCCCGCCAGCCGGCTCAGTTCCACCGCGCGTCGCAGCGGCGCTTCCAGTTCGGGGGCCGCCCAACCTCGGGCGATGCGAATCGGTGGCGCAAGGTCGAGTTGGAGGGCCAGCGATTGACGGGCGCGCTCCTGCGGATCGGCAATCCGGTCCGCTTGTTCCAGCCCGCGCGTCAGCAACGCAATGGCATCGTCATAGGCGTACACATTCTGTGCAACGCCGGCCGCGCTCCGATAGAATGCCGCCGCCGGGGCTGGCAGGCCAGCCTGCTCATAGTGCGAGGCGATCTGCGCGCTTGCCGCGTCGGGCGCATCGCCTGGCGCCTGCTCGAGCGCTCGCGCCACGCGCAAATGCATGCGGCGGCGCTGCAGCGGACTCACTTCGGCGTATGCCACGTCGCGGATCTTGTCATGGCTGAAGTCAAACGCCAAGCCACTACTGTCCGTCTGGCGCACGATGCGCCGATGCCACAACTCGTCCAGCGCGCCTGCCAGGGCATCCTCGCCGAGATCACTTGCCTGGGCGAGGATGTCGGTCGTGAACGCCCGGCCAATGATTGCAGCAACCCCGACAATATCGCGGGTCCCCGGAGGAAGCTGCGCCAGCCGGTTCGAGATAATGGTGTAAACCTTGGGCGGCAACTTCGACGCCATGCCGCCCTGTGCGTTCCCGACCGGAATGGTGTCGGAGCGGGCCCGCATCATTTCGACCGCAAACAGCGGGTTACCCTCGCTCTCTTCAAACAGCCGGGTTGCTTCCGTGTCGGCCAGCGGCCGGTCCAAGATATGGGCCGCTATCTTTGCCGTTTCGGCCGCATCGAGTGTCCCCAATGAGATCTCGATTAACTGGTCGTCGCGGCGCAGTGCGTCCAGCAACCTGTTCGCCGCCTGTAGCTGCATGATTTCCTCTGGCCGCGCCGTTGCGACCACCATAAGCCTTGCCGTCAAGTCGAAGCGCATCAGGAAGCGCAGCCATTCAAGCGTCTCGCCGTCGCACCATTGGAGGTCGTCGAGCAGCAATAGCAATGGCCCGCCTTGTGCAAGCACCGCTCGCGCAAGCGCCTCGAAGAACCGCTGGCGTTGCCAGTACTCGGTAAGAGGCGACGGCGGCGACAGTCCGGATTGCTGCGTGAGGAGTTCGGGCAACAGGCGCGTGACCTCGGTCAGCCACAGTTTGTCGAGCTTGCCAATCGCACCACTCAGAGCAGCGCTGCGAAGCCAGCCGGTCACCGGTGCAAACGCCAGCTGGCCCTCGGCCGCATAGGCGCGCGAATGCGCCACGGTGATGCCTTGCTCGGACAGATGGACAAGCAGTTCCTCTGCCAGGCGCGATTTGCCGATGCCGGCTTCGCCCAGGATCAGGACAAACTGCTTGTCGCCCAGCTGGGTGCGCTGCCAGACTTCAATAAGCCGGCGCCATTCGCCATGCCGACCAATCATTGGCAGCATTGCGTCCCGCGGGCGTTGGCGCTGCATTGACGCAGCCTGCGCAGCCAGCCGCGCATAGGCCTCGCGCATGGATTCGCCGGGCAGGACACCCAATTCGCGAGCGAGCGTTTCCACACAGTTTTGATAGGCGCGTATGGCCGATGCTTGATCATGGTTCAGCGCATGCAAGCGCATCAGCGCCATGCAAGTGGGTTCGCGGCAAGGGTCGAGCCGCTGCAACTGCTGTGTGTACTTCAGCGCCTTTACATAGTCTCGCCGGTCCTCACTCAGTTGACCGAGGCGCGCAAGCGCGGCGATGCACTGTTCGCGCAACCTTTCGCGCTCGGCGTGGATCCACTCGTCATAGCAGTTGGCTAGCAGATCACCGCGATAGAGATCCGCGGCATGCGTCAGCGACTCTTCTTCAGCGCCTGCGTCGCCGTGCCTCGAGGCCCTGGCTGCTGCCGCAAGCGCGGACTGGAATTGAGCGACATCGAGGTCGAGCTCCGCATCGGGCAGCCATCGCACCGTTTGCGCATCGGCATGGACAAACTGATCTGCCTCCGGCCAGGCCTTACGCAGCTGAAACAGCAGTTGACGCAGGGCATTGCGCGCCTGTGCCTGCGAGGAATCAGGCCAGAACAGGACAGCAAGCTGTTGCCGCGTCTGCGGTGCGTCCCGATGCAGGACAAGGCAGGCGAGCAGTGCCTGCAAGCGGGGCGAGTTTGCGTTAAACCGGGGCGCGTCAGCGCCGTCGAGCTGGAACTCTCCAAACAAACAGACGGAGTAGCGGGCGTGGGAAGTCATACTGGAGCGCAATGCAGCACAAAGCGATGGGTCTGGCGACATTGGATTCACAATAAAGTTAGGGTAGATGCAGCTTCATCCGCTAATGCGAATCCGATACGACATGGGAACCTGACTCTCAGATCAAGCAGGCGGCCGTAGTCTTGTCAAGGCCGGCATGCTTGTGTGTGACGCGCTACTCGCTTGAACCAAGCACTTGGGAGAAAGACGCTCCTTCCCATGCGCATTGGGCACTCCATCCTGCCACCGCGCACGAAAAGAGTCCAAATTGCCCAGTATAGTGGCTAAAACTGCATATTTCACCCAAGGTGAAGGGGATGGCAAAAGCGTTTAGCACGGCAACCTGTCATCAAAGGCGGAAAATTCATTTCCACGGCGCGCACGAGGGTGCCGATATCGGCTTCAAAACGGGACAGCTGGAAGGGAGTAGACCTTGGCTGCCGCAATGGCGAGGATGCTCTGCAACGATGACAAGGTCCGGTTCCTGTGGCGCATCAATCTGAACTTCGCGGCGCTAAGAATGCAGCCGACGCAATCCGCGCAGGCGGTTGTGCGGGACGCTCTTCTACGAATCCCAGTCGGGTTCCAGGCAATTTCAGGGTCGCTTGCTGGCGCTCGTACTTGACCGGCACAAAGCCCATGCTCGGTCGGGTCGCCGCCTCGCGGATGGCTGCCGCGTCGGCTGCGTCATTCTTGCCGCCCTTGCCGGATATCCGGTAAGGCGCCACCAGTCTCGGCGACATCAGCTTGACCGTGTGTCCGTGCTGGCGAAACACCGTGCCCAGTAATGCGCGCCAGGCGGCAACTGCGCAATCAGTGGCACCCACTGATCGCGTGAGACTTTCGGGTTGACCAGCACTGCCTTGCCGGCCTCGTCGACGCCATGAATGGCAAACACTGGTTGTGATGAGCCTCGACACGCCATCATGGCACGTCGGTGCCAACTGGCGGCTTCCGCCGCAACCTCGGGTCGGGGAAGTCCCTTTCATTCGATTACCCCGAGTTCGGTGCGGACGTCCAAAAGCAAATGACCTCCCGAAGGAGGTCATCAAGGCAGATCTAGAGTCTCTGCGCCCGGACTCACACGTGGATGTGCGGCCACCGTTCTGCCTTGCCGAACAAACCAAGGCATTGCTCGCAAGGCAACATGAACGCCTCTCGGGTCTCCACAAACGAAATGTTCAGTCTGTGCGGCGTAGAGAGTTGCGAAGCGGCATACCACCGGCAGGCAAACCCAAGGAGCTTCGAGTCCAATCTCTCAGCGACGACCAGCGCCTTAGGTTCGGCGCAAGGCCATACAGCGACCTCCGGGTCCATGCGGTATTCGAACTGGAAAGCCACCTCGTGGTCTTCCGCGTCTTCCATACCCAGAGCGGCAAGCAAAGGCGCCGGCTTCAATACAGCCTTGATCTGGTCGAAGTTCGGACGTGAAGCCGCCCCGCCAGAGAACGCCACGATGAAAGCATTCTGGATCTTCGGCGTTTGCAAGTGGAAGACCGCCATGGCGATATGACCGAGCTCATCCTCGATCGGCGCCTTGCCGTCGATCAAGTCGAGCGGGGCCACGAGATTCATGACTGCGTCGATGACCTGAATTGTCTCTCTGGTTGGTGGAGGGAAGCGGCCGAGCGCCTCCCGGTTCTCGGCGTACTTCCGGATGATGGAGTTGATCTGTGTGTCGTTGAATGGCATGGCAAGCCCCCCTCTTACACCAAGACAACGGGTTTGCCGGCGAGACGTTCGTAGTGCGCTATTGCTGCATTGACAGGTTGCGCTCTGAATCCTTTGCGCAGGAATTCGACATAGTCTGCCAGGACCTTGTTCTTGATAATCTCGTCCACCGACGAAAGGTGAAGACTTTTGGCGACGAAGTAGATGAGTTCCTGGTCCTTGAGTGTGGCGGTATCGACGAACGACTTCGTCGCGGTGAAACAGAACGCATTCTTCACATCCGTGATCAGGCCTTCGCCAGTGAAGTTGTAGCGCCAGGCCATCACGTCGACCCGGATAAGGGCGCCGCGCTCGAGGGCGATATACCAATTCTGCGTCGACGATTCGCCGGCCGACTGGCTACCGAGAATTGCATCAAAGGCAAACTTAATGAGGGTGGAGAAGCCTTCCTTGACGTCCTTTTCACCGCCGGAAAAGAACGAGTCGACTATGGAGGAAATCTGTTCGGCGGCTTTGTCGGTCACGCTGACGCGGTACTGCTCCATGTGCTCAAACATCTTGTATGGAACGATTTCCTCGCGGAACGCGTCTGGGTTTCGCATCTTCTGCACGAGCTCGTTGCGATACCGGTCCAGTTCACCGGTTGCTGCCTTCTTCAGTATGTCGAGTTGCTCACGCGCCTTCGTGTCATCGGGCTTGAGCGCGTTCCGAATTGTGTCAAGAAAAGCCATTTTTGTGATCTCCTGATTTTCCCGGTCAATACAAGAGGAACAAGGGCAGCGGGCATGCGGCTGCCTTGGGATACGCCTATCCCATCGCTTCTATAGATGTGTGGATTGCAGAATCGGAGGAACAAAAAAGCGCTCGAACGAAGAAACGGTGTCAAGCGCTCACGGATAATAGGCGATGGCCATGGCAGTGCAATTCGGCGTTATGAAAGGTAGATATGAGCCGGGCTTATGTCTCAGATCACGGACATGCCATCGCTGCGAGCGCAAAGATGAGGGGTGCCCGCCGCCGATTCGGGTAGTCGAGCGCACAGTGAGGTCACTATCGGCGGTCTCGAATCGCAGGATTCCACCGTTCATATATAGGAAGGAGTGACGCCAAGCGAAAAGTACTACAAGGGCTTCCCCGTTGGCGCAAGACGCCAATTGAGCTTTTGTTGTGAGCCGACTGTCCGCCGCGGTTACGTGAGGAGGTGGAGGACTGCAGTACTACAAACGGTCATGTTGGGCCGCAGGCCCGGACCCTGATGTAAGACGCGCGCGAGGGCCTCGTTCGATTATCGGGCTTGGCGTCCCCCGACTTTTCCCAGGTATGCCTCGCGCGGGTCCAACCCGCTTCACATCAACGCTGGCAGTGCAAAGTGACCTAGCTGCTCATGAGTTCGGCTGTAGCTTATTGAAAGCTGGTTGATCAAGTTATCTGCGCTTACGCATGTTTGAAGGCGTCGCCATATTTCAGCACCGCCCAAGCCATTCTCGCATTCTTGGCTGCAATGGCGACCGACGCGCGCCAGTAGCCTCGGCGCTCTATCAGGTCTCGAACCCAGCGACTGTATCGATCCTGCTTGTCGCCCACATTTGCTATCACCGCGCGAGCCCCCAGAACCAGAAGCGTGCGAAGGTAGGCATCTCCGGCTCTGGTGATGCTGCCCAGGCGGTGCTTACCTCCGCTGCTGTGCTGTCCCGGTGTCAACCCTAACCAAGCTGCCACCTGGCGACCATTTCTGAAGTCATGTCCGGCACCAATACTGGCAGCCAAGGCACTGGCGGTCGTGGGGCCGATTCCACGCAACTGCATGAGGCGCTTGCTGCGTTCGTCTTCACGCGCAATCTCGCTGATGGCACGATCATATTCGTCCAGCTTCTCCTCCAGCCTGCTGGCATGATTTAGCAGGTCCTGGATGCACCGATTCGCCCAGCCAGGTATGGCTTCCAGATGGACCCCGATCTCCTTGCGCAGTCGCTCCGGCTTTTGTGGCAATACCACGCCGAATTCTGCCAGCAGCCCGCGCAGGCGGTTGTAAGTGGCGGTACGCTCTTCGACGAATCCCTGTCGGGTCCGATGCAAACTGAGGGTTGCTTGCTGGTGCTCATCCTTGACCGGCACAAAGCGCATGCTGGGCCGGGTCACCGCCTCACAGATGGCCGCCGCGTCCGCCGCGTCATTTTTGCCGCGTTTGCCGGACATCCGGTAAGGTGCCACCAGTCTCGGCGACATCAGCTTGACCGTGTGACCGTGCTGGCGAAACAACCGCGCCCAATGATGCGCGCCAGAGCAGGCTTCCATACCGATCAGACAGGGCGGCAACTGCGCAATCAGTGGCACCAGTTGATCGCGTGAGACCTTCGGCTTGACCAGCACTGCCTTGCCGGCTTGGTCGACGCCGTGAATGGCAAACACGTTCTTGGCAAGGTCAATTCCAACGGTAACGATAGTCATGGACTTCCCCTTCGCTGGTTGTGTTGCAGCCATCATGGCACTTTGGTGCCAACTGGCGGCTTCCGCCGCAACCTCGGGACGGGGAAGTCCCTTCCATTCGATTACCCCTTTCAGGAGGGTCTCTCGCGACTTTTCGTTTCGACGATCCTCCGCGCCCACTCAAGTACGGGCAACAGACGCGGCGGCAAGTGCTGCTCAGCTTCAGCAAAAGACACCCAGCGGAATTCATGGTGTTCCGGCCGGCCCAGTTCCGGGCTAATCGGCAAGACAACGTCGCCCCGGTCCGAAACCGCCAGATAATAGCGAGCCACCTTGCTGCCGCGGTTGTAGGGCTCGGTTTCGTAGTACTGCTCGCCCCACCGGAACTGCAGCCTTGTCAGGCCGGTTTCCTCGTCGGTCTCGCGCGATGCCGCCACCAGTTCGGTCTCCTCTGGTTCAGGCAACCCCTTGGGGAAATCCCAATTCCGGTAGGCACGTAGAATGAGACAACGCCATTCGCCCGCCTCCGGCCGCAGCACAACCACGCCCGCCGATCGCTTCATTTGATGCGACATCCCGGCCTCTCCCTATTCCTATTCCTATTCCCCGCTGGGGGAAGAACCGCGCTCGCGTGCCGTGGCCGACCTGGAAGGGGCCCACCCACGCCGGCGCGCTGCTGGAGATCGTGCACCGCACTCGCTGCCACCCCATACGATCGCCTATCTGCTTGAACATGCACGCGACCATCACGCCGGTCCACCGCTCGATTTGCCGAAGCTCGGAAGATATCCCCGCCATCGCCATTGCGGCCTGCTCGAAGCAACCCTCTACACGCCGGCGGTCCAGGCGGAGGTCAGTGCGACATCAGCACGGGAACCGTCAAGGACGCCAGCAACGTGCGCGTCACACCGCCGAGCACGAGCTCACGCACGACCATGGCTGTAGGCCCCCATGACGATCAGGTCAGCATTGAAATCTGCCGTGCGAGAGAGCAGCAACTCGCCGATGGTTAGATCGGAGCCCCCGGTACCGTGCTCGATCTCTACGGCAACGCCGTAGCGCATCAGCGTCCGGGCCGCGTGGCTGCAAGGCGTTGCGTCCGCGCGCATCTCCTTGGAGGTGGTTTGTACGTTCAGGATCCTGACCTCGGCGCCGGCGATGAGCGGAATGGAGTCGTGCAGGGCCCTTGTCGCTTCCCGGCTGCCATTCCATGCCAGCATGACCCGCGTCCCCACCGTTGGGAACACCCCCGCGAACGGAATCACGAGCACCGGCCTGCCGGCTTCAAGTATCAAGGATTCCAGAAACTGATGCGCGACGAAGCTAGCACCGTTCAGCGCTGCCATGCAATCCATGCAGACTCCGCGGGCAGGAACGCTTCTTCATGCCAGGCCCGTACCCTTGCCGTGTAATGTTCTACCGGACGGGACGCCGGCACAGACGCTGAGAAGATGTACCCTGAAATCGCACCCGCTATCGACCCTTCAGCGCTCATTAGAGTACTTTCGGCGGGAAGCTTGCCATCCGCGGCGGCATAGAGTTCCACCTTGACTGAATCTGGCGAAATTTCACCCAGATACACGGGTAGCCTGAAATGCCATTGGTCTGCTTCGCGCCTTGCCTCGACCGCCCCGAAATGTACCTCGTGCCAATCTGTGGCAAGCGCGGAGTCCCATGCGTGCAATGCTCGCGCCAGCCGCGCTCCGCTTTCGCAGCGTCGCCGATAGGTGCGTGCCGCAGGCCGGTAGAAGCGCTCCATATACTCAATAAGCATCCGATTTGTACTGAAACGCGGTGCCAGATGCGACGTGCTGGCCCGCATGCGCTGCACCCAGCTGCGCGGAATACCCTGCGCGTCGCGTGCATAGAATGCAGGCACAACTTCTTCCTCGAGCAGGCGGTACAGGCTGTCGGCGTCAGCCTCGTCGCTGCCATCCCCCCCGCTTCCGATTGCCCAGCCGTACTCGGGCCGATAAGCTTCCGCCCACCAGCCGTCCAGCGTCGACAGATTCAGCCCGCCATTGCACAACGTTTTCATGCCACTCGTGCCACAGGCCTCCCGCGGCCTTCGCGGCGTATTGATCCACACATCGACGCCTTGCAGCAGATGCTGTGCGAGCGCCAGGTCGTAGTCTTCCAGGAACACCACGTGCCGGCGAAGCTCCGAGCGATGTGTGAACTCGAACCACTCACGAATCAGCGCTTTGCCTTGCGCATCCTCCGGATGGGCTTTCCCTGCGATGATCAGTTGCAAGGGTCGCTGTGCGTCCGTGAGCAGACGTGTCAGGCGCGCCGGATCCTTTAGCAGCAAATTCGGTCGCTTGTATTCAGCGAATCGGCGTGCCAGACCAAGCGTCAGGACATTGGGATCGAGTACCTGCGCAGCTTCCGAAACCAGTTGCGGCGAGGCGCCGCGCTGGCCCAGCTGCCACGCCAGGCGTTCCCGCGCGTAGCGCACCAGATCGTGTCGTTGCTTGGCAGCCAGCGTCCAAAGGGACTCGTCAACACTCGCGGACATGGGCTCGGCCAGACCTTCTACAGTACCGAGCCAGCGGTCTTTCCCACAGGCGCAGGTCCAGAAATGATCCGACCAAACCGAATCCCACGACGGCATATGCACGCCATTGGTGACATGTCGTATAGGCACCTCATCCAGCGGCCAGCGTGGATAGAAGCCGCTGAAAAGCCTGCGACTGACCTCGGCATGCAGCCGGCTCACGCTATTGACATGCGCGCACCCTTTCAGTGCCAGATAGGCAGTATTGAACGGTTCGTCTTTGTCGGTCGGGTCAAGCCGGCCCAGCGCAAGAAAATCATCGACCGAGAGGTTAAATTCACGAAGATACTCGCGCGCATACGTATAGACCAATGATGGCGGAAATGCGTCGAATCCTGCCGGTACTGGCGTGTGCGTCGTGAACACGTTCCCGGCGCGGGTGGCCCACATGGCCTCCCGGAACGAAACATTCGTGTGCTGCATGAAGCGACGGGCTCGCTCCAGGACCACCAGCGCCGCGTGACCTTCGTTGAGGTGACACACTTCCACCTCGATGCCGAGCGCCTCGAGCATGGCCCATCCCCCAATGCCGAGCACCACCTCCTGGAGCAGTCGCATTTCCGCCCCCCCGCCGTACAGCTTAGCCGTGATGCCGCGATCCGCGGCACCGTTGCGCACATCATTGCTATCGAGCAGGTATAACCGGGTGCGTCCGATAATCGCCTGCCATACACGGACAAACAGCATACGGCCAGGCAGCCTCAGTTCAACTTTCAGCCAGGCGCCATCCGCGCCGATCGTCGGCTGGACCGGCAGGCTCGTCGGATCGTTGTAGGGATAGGCTTCGCGCTGGTCTCCATTCGCATCAATGATCTGGCGGAAATAGCCTTCCTGGTAGAGCAGTCCTATGCCAATCACTGGCGCATCCAGATCACTGGCCGTCTTGAGATAGTCGCCCGCCAGCACTCCGAGCCCGCCCGCGTACAGGGGGAGCGCTTCGCTCAGGCCAAACTCCATGCTGAAGTAGGCAACCCTGATGGGGCTGTCGCTATCCCGCCTTCTAGCGTACCAACCTAATTCACTGAGATAGCACCGGCGATTCTCAATCGCCCGATTGAGGTCCTGCAAAAAGATGCTGTCGCCCGCGAGTTCATCCAGACGCTTTTGCGAAATGTTTTGCAGGATCACCCATGGATTGGGGCTGCGCGCCCAGAGCTCTGGCTCGATGGTCTGCCACAAGGCATCCAGCGCGTGACTCCAGGTCCAGCGCAAATCGAGTGCCAGCTCCGTCAACGCAGACAACGTCTCCGGCAGGGTTCGCGGCAAGAACGCATACACGTGGGATCCTCAGCACAATAGGTTGGTTTGCAACTGCCCGGCGCCACGCTGCTTTGGTTGGCTGCGCATGTCGGGCCGCTCCGCGTATGCCGACAGACAACTAGTCTACTGCGTCAGTGCAAAGGCATCAGGAGATACACGCGTAGCACGCTGCCGAGCGCGCCCAGGCAAAATCGCTCGACATGGCCAGCTCCCGGAGTTCTGACCAGCGCTTAGGCCGCGTTTCATACAGCCCGTCAGCGAGACCACCCGTTTTGGCCAGAGGGAAAATTTCCGATGCCACCAACAACTGGCGCAAAGTACTATTGTCATTGCCGTGTCGCACCTGCCGGGTTGCAGCATCAGCCAATTCCACCACAATCGCGCTCCTCAGTCGTATGGGTGCGTGTCTAATTCTTGACGCTGTGCCCGGCAAGGATTTGATCTCGATCAAGGGCGCTCTCGGCTCGGGCCCGCGTCACCGCCGAGGACTAAGGCCGTATGGCATTAGGAATGGGACGCAGCCGAGACCGATGAGCCGCGTGTGAAGTCGGCCACACTTGCCATTCACGGACTGGGGCAGAGTATCCAGGGCGTTGCCCACCAGAGCTGTGCTGCCGATTCCTGATTCGCGACGAACTGATCGAGACTAAATCGTGAGAAGCAGTACCTGAAGCGGCGGTGCGAAGTGAGCGGTGCAGGCATCATCGTTTGCTGCGGTGCTCCAACCCTTCTCCTGCCTCAGGTTTCATCCCCCGAGATTTCCCGGTACTTCCGGTCGACGTCTGCGCGCTGACAAAGCCCTGTTCCCGCGCTCAGCAAGGTCGCAGAAGCGGCCGCCAGCCCATAGTGGAATGCCTCCCTCTTGCTTGTGTGACGGTTCAACGCCCAGACCATTGCAGCAAGGAAGCTGTCGCCCGCCCCGATAGAACTGGACACTGGCGTAGACAAGGCTGGCGCTCGCAAGGTCTGATCCGCGGTAACCAGCAATGCGCCCTGCTCGCCGAGCGTAAGTGCCACCATCTGCGCGCGCCCTTCTCGGACAACTTCCAACGCGGCATTGCGCCACTCTTCTTCACCGTGCAATGGCAAGCCAGTCAACTCACGCAGTTCGGCCAGACTCGGTTTGACCAGACTGACTCCCTCGTTCAATGCGCAAACGAGCGCGGGACCCGAAGTGTCCACGACGATCTGCGTGCCGCGCGCCCGCGCCAGGCGTGCAAGCCTTGCATAGAAATCTACAGGAACACCAGGTGGCAGACTGCCGCTCATCACCAGATACCGCGGCGGCTCGGCGAGCGTCTCAAGATGAATGATGCAACGCTCCCATTCGTCCTGCGTTACCTTTGGCCCTGGCAGCACGAAGCGGAATTGGCGTCCGGTGGAGGATTCAGTCACGGAAAAATTTTCGCGTGTCTCCCCGGCAATCGCATGGCACACACCTGGCACTCGCTCTACTTCGAGCAGATGTTGCAATAGCGTCCCCGTGGCACCTCCAGCGAGATAGACGGCGAGGCAATCACCGCCAAGCCGCTGGATAACGCGTGCCACATTTATCCCGCCGCCTCCTGGATCCCGCCTCGCCTCGCTGCATCTTAGCTTGCGCGTATCTGACACTCGGTCGATCGAGGTTGCCACATCCACGGCGGGATTCGGTGTAATGGTCAGAATGTCTGTCATCATCCAATGATTGGCATGGCCCTGCCGTAATGCTGAAGGGTTGTTGTTCAACGCGCCATCGCCACCGCCGCTTTAGCGGCAGCAACTGTGTGCTTGACCGCTATGAAGCTGCGGGGGTCACGGAAATGGAATCATCCCCGTCAAACAATCCGATGTCAGAGCGCCGGAGCTCCTCAAACCAGATCATGCGCGAGTGTCGCCAGCCATGTGCCGCTACGGCCGTCCGTGCAAGAGCTCTTCTCATCCTAGGCACGATCTCCCTCTTTGCGCAACTTCCGCGACAGCACGTTCTGACGGCACACGCTGACGCCGAACAATGGCCGGCACCGGCCCGCCGCTATCTTGAATGAAGCACTGCCCGAACCCCGCTCAACGGTTCGCGGCATGTCGCAAGCCGCATCGAGCGCGGCGTCGCCTATCCCCTCGCCTGGTGGTTGCGCGCTGCCATCCGCCGAGGCTTTCGCCTGCGCGGGGGAAAGGAGTCCTGGACGCGCTGCACGGCCTACGCGGGCAGCGAGCGAGCCGAGACCTGCCAACGCCAGGACGCTGCCCACCAGTGCCGATGACAGGGCGGAGCCCAACGGCCAGTCGCGGCTATCCAGCAATTGTTGCGATCGAAACGAAGAAGAGCAGGAGCGATACCCCCATCAGTACTTCGGGCATGGCGATCCGCGCGAGCACCAGCGTCGTCAGCATGGGAGGGCGATACCGGCGCAGCGCGGCTGCTGCCAGCGTGCCATGTACACTCGACGTCCCGGCGGCAACCAGGCCGATGACTAGAGAATTCCGGGCTGCCCTCAGCATGGCGGGACCCTTGGCAGGGACGCCATACCAGCGCAGCGTAAATCCGCTCCACTCGGCATTCAAGCGCGAATCGGTCTCGATGAGAGCCTGATCGACGCGGCGCGCGACCTCGTGGCTTCACCATGGCAAGCCATCAGGTACGTCATGCTGCCGTTAATCCTTCCCGGGATCATTGCGGGATCACTGCTTGCATTCACACTATGGATGGACGACTTCGTGGTGACATTCTTCACTGCAGGACCCGGCCAGCCTACGCTGCCACTGCAGATCTACTCAATGATCCGCATTGCGGTCACGCCCGAAGTCAACGCGATCTCCTCCATTCTCATGGTACTAACGTTGGCGGTCCAGGAGAGCAATATCGGCCTCATGCAGGCATTCGAGAAGATGGACTGCGGTGACTTCAAGGTCGTGACTTATACGGCCTGGTGGGTGCGCAGGGTCGGCAACGACCGGCTGCCATATCCCAAGCGCCCAGTGCACGACGGGTGCGCATAATTTCCACCAATCACTGGGGCTTCTCCCCTGGCTTCGTGGCACCTTCCGTATAGGGGTCGAATTTGCCCGACTTCGCACCTTCCCTGTAAGGGTCGAATTTGCCAGACCGGGCGCTGCTGGCTTTGGGTTCTGCCGTACTGCCGCTGCCGGGCAGGCGTGCCTTGTTCGACTGTTTCCGACCTTCCGTATACGGATCGAACTTACCGGACTTTGTCGGGCTCTGATCCGTCGTCTTGTCAGTGTGGCTACCGCTGTACAGGTCACCACCGTCCGTGTAGTTCTTTTGCGCGTGCGCAATCTGTGAGCCAAGGGCAACCAATGCAGCGGCGGCCAGGGCAGGAGCAATCCTTTTGAACATATTCATTCTCGCAAGTAAGTGAAGGCTTGTACAACGCCCTTGCAGGAGTCGGCACACAGCCAGGCGGCCTGTCAGCCGGCTCTGTTCCGGCTGGCGCCAACTTGGCGTCGGCACTCAACCGCAACGCGTTCACTTCTACATTAGTTAGCCTTCGCGCATAGGATTTGGGCTGGATCAAGTATTCATTCAGAACAACCGTAAGCGCTTGATGACGGACGCCCGATCTGGGCAAGCTCAGGTAGCTCGCAACGACTTCTGCGGACGCAAACATGGGAGAGGAACAAATTGATTTCTTACCGCTTCAGGCGGTGCGGGTGCGCTCCAATGGCAAGCGGGAGAACGATCCGCTAGCCAAGCGGCGATGTTCAGTTGTGCCTGAGTTCGGGGGCGGGGGGTTTCGAGCATGGCACTCAAGGCTGGAGTCAACGCCAACCAGTTACACCAATGGATTGGGCAGAACCGACAGGCAACGAAGTCCGGCGAAGGAGCGCTGTCGGCACTTGTACCGGTCGTGGCCGCTTTGCAGTCGAGTCCAGCGAGTTTGGCGCCGCAGACTTGCCAGCTATCGGCGCTGCTTTCCTGAGCCGTGCAGCTCTCGATCCCGCTCTCGTGCGTGAGCTTGGGAAACGCATCTACACCGTCCCGGCGCTAGAACGGTGTCGGGCATTGGATGGATGAGAGGCTGAAATCGCGGTCGAAATCTTCGAACAGGCGATTGACCTAGCGACGCAGAGTCTCGCCGGGGCTTGTGGCAACCACGAGCGCAGGGCTGCTCGATCACCGTTCTTCACGCGCAGTTCGGTAGTAGTAGTCTTCCCCGTGTGCCGGACCTCCACGCGCGTCATGCCGCCAGCCGCCTATGGCGCGAGAGCGTAGTCCAAAGGCCATCGCAGGCGCAGGAAGTCGATGACGTTCAGATCCATGCCTGGCGATGCATAAGTCCAGACGATCTGCCCCTGTTCGAACTTGTTCAGCTTCCCGTGGCGGATGCCCGCCCGCTTAAGCGGCCGGTTGTGCTCCCGATACCACGCGACATCGGCTGCGGCGGCAGGATCGTCGCAATAGAAGAGCCAATCGGCTGCAAAAGCATCCTGTGCACGTTCCAGTGCATGGCCCAACGGCTCCGGCACGGGCGAGTAGCGGCCGGCATCGATTTCCACCGGCGGATAGGTCAGTACCCACTCGCCATAGACGTCGTCATCCACGCTGTGATAGAGGGCAGTCTCATGCGTCGAGTAGTAGTGCTCGAGCATGAAGAACGCCGCGACCAACTTGTCGCGGACCGGCCCCGTATACCACCCATAAACGTTCTCGCCTTCCACGATCACCATCACCGCGCACATCAGGCCGGGCCCCTTGGGTTCGTAAGCCAGGTAACTGAAAGGCTCGCTCACGCTCATAGTATTTCCCCTTGAAGTCGATCCGCGCCTGTCCGGTCGCCATGTCACTGCCCGATATCCCATACGTGCCCTTAGGCGAACGGCACCAAGCGGTCTTTAGGATAGAGCGCCAGGCGGAACAAAGCCAAGGCACGGTCGAGGCGATATCTGCGTGCCGCGTAGTCTCTCCGCCGTCACACAGGGCCGGCACCGCTGAGCCCAAAATCCCGGGTTGAGAATTTCAGCTTCATCCCCAGATTGTCAACCATGGGGCAGGCCGGAGCGAACAGGCGTTCGCGGATTTGAAAGGCTGCCTGAACAGGCGGGACAGAACCCGCCAATGCTTTATAGCGGGATGAGCCCGCACACGCGATGAGTACGCATGACCGCGTAAGAGACGCGGGCAATCCCAGCCAAGCCATGGCCCGACTGCTAGCGCTCGCCACAGAGCGGGGCTACCTGATCCACTCGGATGTTGTCGACGAACTGCCGGCCGAACACGCGTCACAGGAAGAACTCGAATCCGTGCTCGCCGCGCTCGCGCAGCTGGGCGTTGAGGTACTCGAAGAGCGGCCGCTGGCTGGAAGCTTGCAGGAAACCACCGGGACTAGTGTCGACCCCGGCGCGATTGAAGAAGCCAGCAAGCTCCTCGACGACGTCGCCGAGGGGACAGGCGCGTCAACGGACACGCTCGCGGTCTATGCCCGTCGCATGTACTCCGTTGCGCTGCTGACGAAGGACGAAGAAGTCGCCCTTGCGAAGGAAATCGAAGCCGGTCGGCGTGACGCCCTATGGGCGTTCGCCGGATGTCCGCGCGCGATCGAGGCATGGATTAACGGAGCCGAGGTGCGTAGCGTCATCGATAACGCGCAGACGCTGGGCGAGATTCGCCAACCTCTAGTATCAATGTGGCGTTCGCTGCGCCGGGGGGGCATCGACGCGCCCGGTTACCGGCGTGCCCGCCAAGCGATCTTCGCGTTGCTCGAGGCGAACGCGCAACCGGCACGGCTCGTGGAGGGCGTGGCGCGGGTCATGCGAAGTCTGAACACCGCGGGGAGCGAACCCGCCGGCGATCGCGTCGATCCGCGCGCCGAGGTCGGCGCGCTCGCCAAAGAGGTGATGGCAGCACAAGCACGCATCCATCGGGCCACGCGCAAGATGCTCGAGGCCAACCTGCGACTCGTGCTGTCGATTGCAAAGCGGTATCAGAACCGCGGCCTGGACCTGGCGGACCTAGTTCAGGAGGGCAACATCGGGCTGCTGCGTGGCATCGAAAAATTCGAGTACCGCAAGAATCTCAAGTTCTCGACGTATGCCACATGGTGGATCCGCCAGGCCGTAATGCGGGCCGTGGCCGACCGCGCGCGCCTGATCCGGCTCCCAGTACACGTCGGGGACGAATTGGGTCGCATTCGCCGCATCGCCGAGCGCATCCGCCAGCGCACGGGCCGCAAGGCGGCGCATGCGCAACTGGCAAGCGAATGTGGGCTGGGTCAAGACAAGCTACGAACATTATTGACCCTGCCTGCCGCAACCCGCTCGCTCGACGCGCCTGTCGCGGACGGCGAGACGAGTCTCGCCGAACTCATCGAGGACCACGGCGCGCCGGATCCCTTCGAAGCGCTGGCCGATACGCGTCTGCGCGAATTCGTCTCCTCATTGTTGACGACATTGACACCGAAGGAAGCCGACGTCTTGCGCCGGCGCTTCGGCATCGGCGGCTCTCTTCCAAACAGCCATGAGGAAATCGCCCGGCAAACAGGCCTCTCGCGCGAACGGGTGCTCCACATCGAGCAGAAGGCTCTGGAAGCGCTGCGTACATCAGCGCAGGCACGGGCGGCACAGACGTTTCTCGCAACAGAGAGCTGATTGGCAGGATATGCGGTGCAGGGCGCGAACGCTTCGTTCGGGGCCGCACGCTCTCAGACGAGGCTGCAATCAAGAAACCACAGCCTAGGGCAGCGCCTTCAAGCGTTGGAAAAGGCGCTACCCCGGGCGCCCATCTGGTGAACGGGGTATCGCAGCGACGTCTATCCCATCTAAGCCGGGGAGCTCACTCCAGGATCTCCCTCCTGGCGCATCGGGAAACCGCAGATAGTCGAACTGCACCTCGTCGAACCCCATCCGTGCTGCTTCCTCGTAGCGAGCATTGGCCACAACACCTCGTAGACGGAGCGGTGGCCGTCATCGACGCTGAGCACAACCGCGCGCGGCGGCAGGTTGTCGGAATCACCGGCCCGCCACGCTAGCACATCCGCCAGTGGCACGATCCTGTGGCCGTTGTTCTCGGGAAAGCGCAGATGTGCACGAATTGTTTCCGTGCGGACCGTCATCGTGTCGACCGCACGTTCGGCGAAGCGATGGTAGACGAGCACAGGCACATCTCGCGCCACAGGCTGTGCGCGCCCAGGGTTCGCCAGGGTCGGCACAAGGAACAAGCAACCCAGCCATGCGAGAAAGCGCATTCTCTTTTCCATGCGACCGGTCTTCAGGGCTCGGAAAATGCAGAAGATCCCCCACCGAGGGCCACGAGATGCGGGCGTGAACGTCTTGTCCATTTGCTACATGGTTCGCTTGAGCAGGCAGCGCAACTCCGGAAGCTCCCGGGCATTGAGAACGTCATCGGCCTCCAGCCAGCCCCTTCTGGCTTGGGTCAGGCCCAGCGGCAGATTGTCCAGGTCGGCAACGCGGTGTGCATCCGAAGCGATGCTCACCAGTACGCCATGCTCCCTGGCCATCCGGCAAGTGCTGTCCCACAGGTCCAGCCGGCTCGGCTGACTGTTGGCTTCGACAAAGCAGCCGCGCTCGGCCAGCGCCTTCATTACGCGGGGAACGTCGAATCTGCAGCCGTCCCGCTCACCGAGCAGGCGGCCGGAAGGATGGGCAAGGATGCTGAAATGCGGATGGTCGATGGCACGGAGAATGCGTGCTGTCTGCTTGGCTGGCGACAATTCGAAGTGGCTGTGGATGGCACCTACCACCAGATCGAGCCGGCCCAGCACCGTGTTCGGCAGATCCAGCGAGCCATCTTCCAGGATGTCGACTTCCACGCCCTTCAGTATCCATGGCATGCCACCCACGCCATTGAGCGCATCGATGCGTTCGGCCTGGACGGCCAACCGCTGCGCCCCCAACCCATGGGTCATGCCCATGCGCGGCGAATGATCCGTGATCGCCAGGTATTGTAGGCCGAGCCTGCCCGCTGCCTCGACCATTTCTTCCAGGCTGGCAAGTCCGTCGCTGTCACGGGTGTGGATGTGCAGGTCACCCTTGATGTCCTCCCTCGCAACGAGCCGGGGCAGCCTGCCATCGCGAGCAGCCTGTATTTCCCCGGTGTCCTCGCGCAGTTCGGGCGGGATCCACGGCAGGCCAACCGCAGCGTAGACCGATGCTTCATCGCGGCCTGCGATCTTCCTGCGCCCCCGGAAAACGCCGTATTCGTTGATCTTCAGCCCCATTGACTGCGCGAGCTGGCGCAACGCCAGGTTGTGTGCCTTCGAGCCGGTCAGGTAAACCATGGCCGCGCCATAGTCCGCCGGTGGTACGACCCTGAGGTCCACCTGCATCCCGTTCGATAACATCACGCTCGCCCGCGTGACGCCCGCCGACAAGACCGTCTGCGTCATCGGATAGGCGGTGAAGGCCAGAATGACCGTGCGGGGCACGGCGGACGTGGCCACGATATCGAGGTCCCCTACCGTGTCCCTGCCCCGTCGCAGACTCCCCGCCACCGTCATGGCCGCTATCTTCGCGTTCTCGCGCAGGTACTGCATGAGCGGGTCGGCAGTACGCGCGGCGACATCGACATTGAAACGCCGGTTGCGATCCATCTGCGCCTGAATAGCCTGGAGCAGGCGCTGTTCGCTACGCGCCCCGAATCCCTTCAGCAAACGGACACGGTGCTCGCGCGCCGCGCGCCCCAGATCGTCCACCGACGCGATATGGAGTTCACGCTGCAACGCCTGAACACGCCGAGGCCCGAGGCCGGGCAATTTCATCAATGCTGCTCCCTGTCCGGGCACCTCGTCGCGCACTTGGCGCAGCAGCGCACACGTACCGGTATCGGCGATCTCGCGAATCTTGCCGGCCAGATCCCGCCCGATGCCCGGCAGATCGGCGGGATCGCAGCCGCGCGTGAGAAAGGTCCGCAGGTCCTCTCTCATCCCGCTGATGGTGCGCGCGGCATTGCGGTACGCACGAATCCGGAACGGGTTCGCGCCCGAGATATCAAGCAGGTCGGCAATTTCATTGAAGATGGCAATGACATCCTCATTGAGCAAGCCCTGCTGTGATCCGAGGCGATTTTCCACGTCCGCAACCCTTGCCAGCGTTTGCAGCGGCGCCGGCGCTCGTAGCGACGTCGCGCTTTCCCCCTTCGCGGCAATGGCATCTCGTACTCTGGCCGTCACAGCTAACTCCCGCGCGTATCCATTCCCAAACATTCTGGTCGACAGGTCGCCGAACGGTTTGCGGAATGTCAAAGTGCATGGGCGCGCAGCGGCTGGCCAGGCGCAATCCGCTGACGTCACACGAAGGCAATGCGCACTGCCGGCGCCCAGCTTTCGACATCACGGGCCGCGCGGACTACACTCGCGCGTTTCACCGTGGTTGTCGCTTCTTCCGAAGCATTCCGGTATCCGGCGCCGTATCCGCTTCGCCCCCCGGTTTGCCTCGTACGAGGCTTGGCCCGTCTCGACAGCATCCTGCAGGATCGCGTCGAGGTATGAGACCACAGCCGGCAAATCGGCGTAAGCTGGCTTGATCTCCCCAATCAGGTGGCCGACGGCCAGCCGCAGGGCGCGGTGGCCGACCTTTCTGATAGCCTTCTGCAAGTTCCGCCGCCAATGGGGAAGTTTGCTCATCAGGCGCTGCAGCTGCTCGTAGTGGGCATTGACGCTTTGGCTCAGCTTCTGCTGTTGCGCCTCCGGTAGTCCAGCGAATTCCTCCTCGGAGATCGTTTTCTCACCGTCGTCCTTGAGCGGCGCAAAGGCCAGGCTGTCCGGCTCGCGCGACATGGCGATGCCATGTTTGCGCGCGTCCTCGCCCAGCGCCTGCAGCGCGGCGTCTTCTCGCGCCTTCTCTTCCTCTTCAAGCAATTCGACACGATTCTGGTACTGGACGTCCTCGAACGCCGCTGCCACAGCGAGTCCTACCTCGCGGGAGAAGCACTGCATATCCTGAAAGAGTTGCCTGCCGCGGCCGCCCGGCAGCCGTAGCAGCTTCACGCCTTCCGATGCCGCGAAGTCGCAGACATAACACCAGTCCTCCGGCTGCGGCCCTTCGGGCGCCGCCGCTTCCAGGATGTGACGCACCAGTGCACGGCGCCCGCTTCCCGGCTCGCCCAGTACGAACAGATTGCAGCCGCGAACACGCATGCCGATCCCGAGCTGGATGGCGGCCACGGCGCGCGGATGTATCAGGGCAAGATCGACATCAACCAGTGATTCGGTGGTGTCGAACCCAAGGCTTTTCGGTCCGCACGGTGTGTACAGCCTTTCCGGCGGAAGCTCAGCGATCATCGTCATGTGCGGGCGCGGCAGGTCACTGCTGCGCTTCCAGGGCTCCCGCCAGCGCATCGTCCACCGTTTCCAGTGCCACGAAGCGAAGCAAGCTGCGCGCGTCTGCAGGAATGTCTTCGATATCGGGCATATTGCGCACGGGCAACATGATGGTCCCAATTCCGCCGCGCTGTGCGGCGAGCACCTTCTCCTTGATGCCGCCGACCGGCAATACCACGCCGCGCAAGCTGATCTCGCCGGTCATGGCCACATCCCGATGCACGGGGCGGCCCATCATCAGCGAAGCTATCGCGATGAACATCGCGACACCAGCGCTCGGACCGTCCTTGGGTACCGCACCGGCGGGCACGTGCACGTGGACATCGCTCTTGTCGAACGCGGCGCTATCGATGCGCAGGCTCGTGCAGCGCGACTTGACCAGCGTCAGTGCGGCCTGCGCACTTTCCTTCATCACGTCACCGAGCTGCCCGGTCAGGACCAGCCTGCCGGAGCCGGGCGTGATGCTGGCTTCGATAAACAGCAGGTCGCCACCGGCCGGCGTCCATGCCATGCCCGTCGCGACGCCTGGCAGGCTGACCCGCATCGCCGCCTCGCTCTCGAACCTGTGATGCCCCAGAATAGCCGGCAGGTCGTCCGGCCCAATCCGAGACCGCGCGCCGGGATCCTCGGCCACGCGCATGGCCGCGTACCGAAGCACGACGCCGATCTGCCGCTCAAGACCACGCACGCCTGCCTCGCGCGTGTACCGGCGGATGATGGCTGAGAGTCCCGCAGCGTCCAGCTCGCATTGGTCGGCCGTCAGGCCACAAGCTGCGAGCTGCCGGGGAACGAGAAAGCGCGTCGCAATCTGCAGTTTCTCGGCATCCGTATACCCCGGAAGTTCCAGCACTTCCATGCGGTCGCGCAGCGGGCCCGGAATGCTCTAGGCCTGGTTGGCTGTGCCGATAAAGACGACGGCCGACAGGTCGAACGGCATGCCCAGGTAGTTGTCGCGGAAGGTAGCGTTCTGCTCCGGATCGAGCACCTCCAGCATGGCGGCGGCAGGGTCGCCGTGCACGCCACGGCCGAGCTTGTCGAGCTCATCCAGCATCATCACGCAATCACGGGTGCCGGCCTTGCGAATGGCCTGGATGATATTGCCCGGCATGGCACCGACATAAGTGCGCCGGTGGCCGCGAATCTCGGACTCGTCATGCAGACCGCCAAGGCTTACGCGCACGAAGGGCCGCCCCATCGCATGCGCGATGCTCTGGCCCAGGGAAGTCTTGCCGACGCCCGGGGGCCCGAGGAAGCAGAGGATCGGTCCCTTCCCTTGCGGATTGAGCTTGCGCACAGCAAGGTATTCGAGGATGCGGCGCTTCACCTTCTCCAGTCCGAAATGCTCGTCGTCGAGAATGCGGCGCGCCTCTGCCATGTCTACGGACTTTTCCTGCGGCAGGCCCCACGGCAGCTCGGTCAGCCATTCGAGGTAGCTCGTGCACATCGAGTACTCGGAAGACGCTTCCGGCATCCGCTCCAGGCGCGCCAGTTCCTTGCGGGCCTGCGTCTCGATGTACGCCGGCATGTGGGCACCGTCGATCGCCTCGGCCAGCCTGCGGATGTCTTCCTGGTTCTCGCCGCCTTCGCCGAGTTCGTGCCGGATGGTCCGGAGCTGCTCGCGTAGCAGCATTTCCCGCTGCCGCTGGTCGAGGCGGCCGCGGGTCTGTTCGCCAATCTCGCGCGACAGGCGCAGCACTTCGATGCGGCCGGCCACGGCGTCGAGAACCTTGTCCAGCCGCTTGCCGACATCAACCGTCTCGAGAGTTTCCTGCTTGCGTTCGAGCGGGATGTCGACCAGGCCTGCCACTGTGTCGGCGAGCAACCCCGGCGACTCGATCGCCTGCAAGGCGGTCACAAGCTCGGCGGGCACATTCGGAAGCACGTCGTCCGCGACATCCCTGAGCAAGGCCTGTACATCGGTGAGCAATACATTGATGTCGCGAATCAACGGTCCCTGTTTACCGCAAGATCTGCTCGGATATCGCGTTCATCGTTCACTCCCTATTCTGAAACTACGTCGCGAGGCGGCAACAATTTCGTACCGGTCGTGCAAGGTCAATATAGGGGCGTCCTGGCGCCGCAGTTTGATAAGGAACAAGACCAGGGACCAGACCGTCACCGCCCTATCCCGGTGTGTAGTGGCCCACGCCTGACGTTCCAATGCGCCGTGAACGTCCTTTCTCGTGACCAGGTTCATCGCAGGGCTCGGCGGCGCCCTTGCTCTTGAAAATGTCCATTGCCGCTCCATATCGGAGACATGGTTGTCATCCCGGCAATCTGGCGGCGTTCTGGACAGGGGTTCGAATCCCCTCACCTCCACCTCAGCGTACCGTGACACGCGGCGCGCTGAGGTGGGGGTGTACCGGTTTCGACAGGACGTACAAAGGGGCGCAGGCAACCCGTCAGGCGATCGACGTAAATGAAGCAAATCTCATAAACGCCAACGATGAGCGTTTCGCACTGGCCGCCTGAGGCCAATGCCGGGGCCGCTGAAGCCTTGTAAACCAAGACAGCCGATGGGGACTTCGGTCCCCATTGTCATTTCAGCCGGTTCCTCGCCGCTGTCGTCTCCTTCCCTCTCAATGCGATGGAAGTCGAGAATCACCGCCTTGCGCTGCATCAACGTTGTCACCGGCGCAGCGCCTACCGTAGCAGAGGCAGACTAGCCCCCATCTTCGCCAGCGGCAATCTCGATGAATACCGCGTACGGAGATGCACCAATCGATGGTTTCGGGGTAGGCACACGAATGAACACGTCGGCGGATTCACCGTACGTTGACTGCGCCTACAAGCTCACGGAATACGCGGGCTTGCCGCGACGCAAACGTTCCGAAGGCAAGGCCACCTGGCCGGGCAGAAAGCAATCATGGCGACGTTATCAGCCCTTCCCTTCGAACTGGCCCGTACCGCCGACGCACTCGGCGCATCGGCCGGGGCCGCGGCAGGATCGGCTTGAAGGAAGAATCGGGATTCCCCAGCTGCAGCCCCGTGATCAGGGAGATGCATTTTGCGCCGCGCCTCCAACGCTGAAGACTTCCTCGAACGCGCGCATGAACTGCGGCAAGCCATCGCGCGCGAGGCAATTGATGCCTGCCGCAGCTGAGCGCCCCCCGCCACTCTCAAACTGCCGGCACAGCCTGTCAGCACCAAATGGCGACGCTATCGGCGCGCGCACGCTCACCGTGTAGCCCCCCTGCGCATTCACCGTCAGAACCGCGTGGGCTAGCCCTGGGTGGCTACTTGCCAGATGGTTCGAAAAGACGCCCCGTACACGCCGCGCCCAGGCCACGTCTGGCAACACATATATGGCGCCGCACGGCAGCACCATGCTGGCGCGCTGCCGCATGGCCATTTCCATGTCCTGCCGCCGTCCGTCGTGCAGCGCCCGCGTGATTGGGGCGGCAAGGATAAACTGGAACGGATCCGCATAGGGAAGCAAGCTCTCATAGAGTCTGGCAGGCGGGATCAGAAGATCCGCTTCGGCATCGCCATAGGCGTTGTAGTTGATGGATTCGCCGAGTTCGCGCAACTGATGCGTCTGCTCCGCTCGCAGGGCGTGGCACCGCGCGAGCCTGTGCGCGGCATCGGGCAGATGGTCCCCAAATGCCCCGACAATGGCCCAGAGCGGATACTTGCCCCCGAGATAGCGATTCACGAGCAGACTGGTGCACACAGTGGGCGCCGTCTCAATGCAGGCCATCAATCTTGGGTGCAGCGGAATGTCCCCGGAAAAGTGATGATCAAAGTACTCCACCTCGACGCCGCGCCCGAGGAGTTCAAGCAATGCTTCGCGGTTCGTATCCAGGGAGATGTCCAACACCGTCACGGCATCGCCTCGGCGGGCGGGAACGCGCGCGAGCAGCGTCACGTCACGCTTGGCGCCCGTGATCAATGAGGATGCAATCGGGTTGGCCAAGCGTAGTTGATGCAGCGCGCAGATACCGTCTGCGTCACCATTGAAGACGTCGAAGTGTGTCACGCTGGGGCACCATACGGAGAAAGGGGGAGCCGGCTAGCCATGATCCATCCTGACTTGATGTTGTTCGCACTCGATGACACGCGCGAGTTCGGCGAAAAAGTTGGCCGCCACCTGGGGGCCGAGCTATGTCCGCATGAGGAGCGGGCTTTCGAGGACGGCGAGCACAAAAGCCGCCCGCTGGTGAACGTACGCGGCAGGGACGTCTTCGTGGTGCAATCCTTGCACGGCGATGCCCGCCAAAGCGTTAACGACAAACTCTGCCGACTGCTCTTCTTCATTGGCGCGCTTAAGGATGCCTCGGCAGCCTGCGTAACCGCCATCGTTCCGTACCTGGGCTACGCGCGCAAGGACCAGAAATCGAAGGCCCGCGACCCGGTCACCACGCGCTACGTCGCAGGCTTGTTTGAGGCGGTCGGTACCGATCATGTCATCACGCTGGATGTCCACAATGTTGCTGCCTATCAGAATGCATTCCGCTGCCGCACCGATCACCTTGGGGCCAACAAGCTCTTTGTTTCCTACTTCGCGTCGCTTCTGCGCGATGAGGAGATCGCTGTCGTATCTCCGGATGCAGGCGGCATCAAGCGGGCCGAGGATTTCCGGCAGCGTTTGAGCCATGCCCTGGCCCGCCCGGTAGCCAGCGCTTTTGCCGAAAAGCACCGTAGTGAGGGAATCGTGAGCGGTGAACTGATAGTCGGCGACGTGCAAGGCAAGTGCGCCATCATTGTCGACGACCTGATCGGCACCGGAACGACCATAGCCCGTACCGTGAAAGCGTGCGGCGGTCTCGGCGCCCGCCGGATCTACGCCGCCGCATCGCACGGGCTGTTCGTGGGGAGCGCCGCGCAGGTGCTTGCGGATGATGAGTTGGTACAGGTCGTTGTCACGGATACCGTACCGCCATTCCGCCTCCCCGAAGGCAAGGTCAGGGACAAACTCATCATCCTGGACAGTGCGGCCCTGTTCGCGCAGGCGATCGCGCACAGCCACAGCGGCGAGTCGATCAGCGAACTGCTGGCGGGTTGACGCCTTCGTGCGATTATGCCTGCGCAAAGGCTTGCATGTGCTGCACGGCCAGTCGCAGGTAGCATCTTGCTCTCTCGGGCCACTTTGGCGAATCACGATATATTGCCTCCCGCAAATGCCAGACGGTAATCTTCGCGCGCAAACAGGCACTGCAACTCTGGTAGAAGTGCAACAGCGCGGCATCGGGCCTGTCGCCGGTAACGTCGCGGTAAGTACCAATCAGTACCTGGGCAAAGTCGGCAGCGCCCAGCCGCTCGCATTCGAGAGCGAGAAAGCCGATTTCGTTGGCCGTATCGAGGGTCCTGAATTGGCGTGAAAACTCCAGACAATCGATGATGGCGAGCGGCGGCGCAAGGCAGATATGTTCCGGCCGCAAATCGCCATGCGCTTCCACAATCCGGCCTTCTTTGACACGCCGATCGAAGCGCGACGGGTCCTGCGCCAGCAGGCGGCGCTGAGCGAGGCAGACCTCTCTCACCAGCGCGACAGGCTGCGCAAACGCCGGGTTACTGAGTTCGCGCTCGCATTCGTCGATGTCACGGCGCAAGCGGCCCCGGTATTCATCAACCGTGACCGGCGCGGGTGGCAGCGTCATGTAGAACTCGCCCAGGCGGGTTGCCACTGCGCGCGCGTCCTCCTGCGTCGCGGTGCCTTGGGATAGTGCCTTGTCCAGCATGCGATCGGCCGGCAGCCGGCGCATCTTGACCAACCAGTCGACCACCGTGCCCTTGCCGCCTAATCGAGCGGCGCCGCCCGGTTCCAAGACCACAGGCACGACATCAAGATAGACGGAGCCGGCCAGCCGTCGATTCAAGCGCACTTCTTCCGTGCAATAGTACTGCCTTGCCGCAAGCGTACGAAAATCGAGGTAGTCATAACGGACTGGCTTCTTGAGCTTGTACGCATAATCGCGAGTGAGGAAGACCCAGGACATGTGAGTCTCCACCACTTGCACATCTCGTGGATGATCGGGGTAGATTCCGGGTTGACGCAGCAGCGCCACCTTGGCCGCAACCGGCATCGAGTCATTGGGCACTGCCGCACCGTTCCATGCCATTGCGGGAACCTCCCATCCATATCGCGAGCCCTTATAAGGCGCCTGGCCCCATAGCAAGATCGGCCTGTGTTGTGGGGCACACGGTTCCTCAGGCGTCCGAATCCGGCTCTTCGCTTTCCAGAATTTCCAGAATTCGTGCGGACTTTCCCTCCAATTCGAAGCCCGGGCGATGGCGTAACTGCTGGTCGGAACGCAACCATGTGAAGGCTTCCAGGACTTCTGCACGTGTAGGCCCTTCGTCGAGAATCATTTCGACCACCTGATCCTCCACGGGCCCGACTATGTCGCGGATCTCGCTGGCGGTAGCGGCCTGCGGTGCTGCATTGTGCGTATCCATTGCCACTCCTCGCAAAAGGGACCGCCCACGTGACTGAGGGCGGCGAAGTGGATGCCGTGCCTGTCCGCGAAGACGGGATCGACGAGAGTGACGATGCCATCGTCGCCGAACTTTCGCCGCGATCATAGCCTGCCGTCAGGCGCCCTTCACCGGAATCTTCTTTGCCGCACTTTGCGCCTCAACCGTCTTGGGAAGCGTGATCGTCAGCACACCCTTGTTGAACCTGGCTTCGATCTTGTCGGCATCAACGCCGTCGGGCAGTTGAAAACAGCGCTCGAAGGAACCGAAGCAGCGCTCGCGCAAGTAATAGTCCTTCTCCTTTTCCTCCTTCTCCTCGCGCTTTTCGCCTTTGATCGTCAGGCCGCCGTTGGCCAGCTTCACCTCGATATCCTTCTCGTCCATCCCCGGCAACTCGGCCGTCAGCTCGTAGGTCTTGTCCGTTTCGGCAAGGTCTACGGAAGGAGCGGAAGGCATGCTCCAGTCATGCCGCCAGAATGTCTCGAGGCCGAACCGCGGCAGGCGTGCCGGCGTGAAGCGTGTGCCGTGATCGAAATCGTCAAACAAGCGTTCCATCTCACGCCGCAGGCGCGCAATGGGGTGCCAGGCCTGGGGAGACCAGGGGGTGCCTGGCGGCGTCTTCGCTTTTCTTCACGGGCACCGTAGTTTGAGATTCAGCCATTTCAAGATCCGCCTGTGGGGTCAATGTACAAATCATCCTAGGCGCTCTCTCATTGGGCAATTTGACTCCTGTCAAAGCTACACGATAGTGATTGGGCGGCTTTGGCACGGCATGGCGATGCGCCGATACCATCCGGCGATACCGCTCTCGCGGAGATGATCGAGGATCAGACGGCGCCCGACCCGTTCACGACGGTGGCGGACAAGGGCATGCGCGAGTTGGTCGCCACCATGCTTTCAGCCGTGACACCGGATGAAGCCACCGTGTTGCGATGCAGGTTTGGCATTGGCGGTGCCCGCGGGGGCAAAGATACCGGCTATCTTTGCCGTGGCTAATCGCAAAAACGAAATCGCGGTTGTCCGCGACAAACCTAGCCCAATACAGGGGCGAGTTTGGTTCGATCACGGTTTGTTCAACGGTAGCGCGCGCCGGGTGAGCTGGGTTGATGCCTGTCAACAAAGCCGCGCGTCTGTGTCGCACTCTGATTCGCATTGGCCTGACGCCAACCAGTTTCCTCACGTCATGAGGGCCTTGGGGGAGTGACGACTGCAGTCGGTGGTAGTTGTGCCGGCAGAGAATGTGCCAATCTGCAGGCGCAACGTGGAGTTCGCGGCGCACTCAACCCGTCGCTAGTTGAAAAGGACTGGCAATTTTAGGCAATCGCGTCCCGCATTGAACAGCGTGACCATCCGCGGTGTCGCTAGAGCGCCGAAATTGTACTTCTCTTTCACTGGTGTCAGATTTCCCAGACAGGCCGTCACTATCGTCCGACACCGGCGTTATCCGAGCCGAAAGATGCGGCATTGACGGCGGCATTGGCGACGCCGGACGCCTACCCTCATCCGGTCGATGGCGTGCGGGTCATCGAGACCCACATTTCGCGCGTGTTTCTTGCCGGTGACTTCGCTTACAAGGTCCGAAAGCCGGTGCGATTCGATCTCCTGGATTTCTCGACGGCACAAGCGCGCAGTGATGATTGCCAGACCGAGCTTCGGCTGAACCGGCGCGTGGCCCCCGGACTCTATCTCGATGTGGCCCCCATCGTTGCCGGGGACACGGCCGGATCCCTCAAGGTGGAAGGCGCGGGCGTCCCCCTTGAGTACGCCGTCAAGATGCGGCGCTTTGTTCCTTGGGCATTCATCATTCTCGCTTCATGAATCGGCCGCTGCCGCGTATTGCGCGATCGCTCTTCGAACAGGTGGCTAGCGCCGGGAACCACTTCCAGCCGCTTCTCGCATGGTACCCACGCGGCGGCGCGCATTGAGACTGACGACGACCGGATCATTTTCCCCGACGATCATCAGCAGCGCAGAGGCCAGGCGGCAGAGCGCATCGTGGCCGGCCAGGTCAACCCGCCCGCCGCGGGACACGACCGCGTTGATACGCCGGTGCGCCGGCGTTGCGACGGCGGCACGCAAGGCCGCGGCGGTACCGGTGCTCGCACCGAAGTAACCAAGTCGAAGATCGCGCTGCCCTGCCAGGCGTTCGATCGATTCCGTCGCAGCGCTGAGCCTGTCGCTCAGCAGCGCAATATCGAAGCGCTGCGTCAGGCCAACATCCTCTTCCGGCGTCAGCAGATCAAACAGCAGCGTGCCGATGTCCGCTCGATGCAATATCGATGCAACTAGGCGGTTGCGGGGGGCTATGGCGCGAGCTCCCGCTCCCGTGGGCGAACAGGACAATCCCGCGAGGCGTCTCAGGCAAAGCCAGTTCCCCTGGAAGTGCCAGGTCATCCGCGAGGATCACCACCTGTTGCGCAGTGATTTCATTCGCGCCCCCTTCCTGTTCGGGTGCTCCGATCAATCCCTGTGCCAGCTCACGTGCAGCTCGGTTTCCGCATGGCCGTAGTCGATCGTAAGCTTGCCGCGGTAAGCATGATGGATGGCATTGCCGACATCGCGCGCCAGGTGCACGCCAGTGGTTGCGATGGTGGTGCCCTGGTCATCCGACTGGACCGACATCAGTCGCTCCATCGGATGCTGTGCGCGCAAGCCCGCCTCACGATTGCGGACGAGAGCCAGGATCTCCTGGCGATGCGCAGCCTCGAAGCCACCGGCAAGGACCACGCGCCCGGCAGGCATGTTGTCGGCGATGCGACGCACTGGCGATCTCGATCGCCTTCGCCCGGACGGCAGGTTGAAGGTTCTTCATCGAGACGGGGAAGTCGCCCTCACCTTCCCATTGCGCATCAGAACAACTCCAGATCGTCCACCACGGCGCCGACGCCGGGCGCGGACCAGGCCGCACCGACAGCCGCCAGCCGCTCCGCGCGGGAATCCACGCGACCGCTCAACGTCACCGTGCCATCTCTCATCGCTACGCTGATGTGCTTCGCTTCACGCTCGGCATGCCGACGCAATGCGGCTTCGATTCGTTCAACGACATTCGCGGGGGCGGGGCGCACCTGGATCCTGATCTGGTTCGTCACACCCGTCACACCGCGGAGTTGCGACACGGTACGCTCGGCAAGGGTGCGCTGATAACCCCACTCCACTTCCCCGGTCAGCGTTACGTGGCCCTTCTCGACACGCAGCTTGACCGCATCGGCAGGCAGGTGGACATGCCATTGCAGTGCGCCTCGTGCGGCAGAGCCAATCGCCTCATCGCTGAATTCGCCCATAGGCCTGACATCCAGGTTCACCACCACCGCGCGCACGCCCGACACCTTTTCGGCAGCGTGCTCGGCGGCAAGCTTCTCGGCATAGCTGGGCAGGTGGCCGCTGAGCGTTACTACGCCCTTGCGTACCTCCACACCAATGGCAGCCGCATCGATGGCGGGATCCCAGTCCAGCTCTTCCGTGACTTCCTTCTTGAGTTGAAGATCAGTTTTCATCGCAAAATCTCACAACATGGTGTGCGGAACGGCACTCGACGCGCCCGTACGGCGACGGCTTCCGTCATTCCTGCAAGGTTCAGACATGAAGCACTGCTTGGGTATGGCCGGTGCGTTCGCGCTCCTGCTCATTGCGAATGATCGTGGAGAGCATGCCCCACTCCGCCGCCATGGCACCGACCATGTCGTCCATCGAAACCACTCCGATGAGCACTTCCCCATCGAGCACGCCAAGCCGGCGCACGCCATGAGAGAGCATCAACTGCATCGCGTCGGCGACACTGTTATGGCGGCCGACAGTAACCAGGCCGCGCGTCATGATGTCCCCCACCTGACTGGTGCAAGGGTCTGCCCCGGCCGCCGTGCTGCAAAGCACGATATCGCGATCGGTCAGCACGCCGGCGACGCGCGTGCCTGACGGCCCTGCTTCCGTGACGATCAATGAGCCCACATGCTGGTCACGCATTTGCACTGCGGCTTCCTGCAATGTGCAGGAAAGCGGAATATGGACAGGTTTACGCGTACAAAGCTCGTCGATTCTCATTGCCGTACTCCGTTGCAGACAGGGTTTCACTTCACGGTAATCCGCTGTTGCGGCGATGATTCCTTCTTGGGCAGGACCACGCGCAGCACACCGTTGTCGTAGCTGGCATCGACCTTGCCCTCGTCGATGCTGGCGTCCAGCTTAAAGGCAGGCTGCATCGAGCCGCTGTAGCGCTCGCGCCGGATCACGCGCTCGCCCTCTTTTTGCTCGGAGGACTTCTCCACCTTTGCGCTGATCATCACCGTGCCGCGGTCAACGGATACGTCGATGTCCTCCTTCTTCACACCAGGCAGTTCCGCGGCCAGGGTGTAGGCGCTGTCCGATTCCGACACATCGACCTTGAATGCCAGGCCGTTATCCGCAGTCCCGCGGAATGAGCGCAGCATGCCCTGCAGCATGTCGCTGATGGGTTCGACAGAGAACGGGTCAAAGTGCCTGAGGTTGGTCATGGTGATCTCCTTGACGCCTGGAACAGAACCGGAAAGGCCGGCTGCTTCCAGAATGGAAGCTGAGCGCCGCGGGCGTTTGTTCTGCATCAAGATCGCTGCATCGACTTCGATGCGGCGCTGGAGCGACTTTGCCGAAGTCGGAATCCGCCGCGACGCTGTCAGGTAAACCACCGAAGCCGGGTGCCCAGTGCTCCACCCGCATGCTCCGGCACATCTGCATGGCGTCCAACCTCGACGAGACGGACGTAGTGCGCCTGGACAGCGTGGTGAGGAACTGGAAGATGGTCAGGCAAGGGCAAGCGCTCTACCGCGCGGGAGATCCGTTCCAGAGCATCTACGCGCTGCGGTCGGGCTCGATCAAGACCGTGCTCTCTCACCCGAGCGGCCGCGGATGCGTGTCCGGCTTGTTCCTTCCAGGCGAAACGCTTGGACCTGACGGCATTTCGCCTGAGGTTCACACCTGCGACGCCATTGCCCTGGAAGACAGCGCCGTCTGCGTGATCCCGTTCCACCTGCTGGAAGCCCTTTGCCGCGAAGTCAGATCGCTGCAGCAACATGTCCATAAGATGATGAGCGCGGAAATCGTCCGCGAGACCGGGCAGATGATGCTGCTCGGCAATCTCTCCGCGGAACAACGCGTGGCTGCCTTCCTGCTCAACATCTCGCGTCGCCTTCAGCACAGAGGCTATTCGGCGACTTGCTTCACGTTGCGCATGACACGCGAGGACATCGGCAGCTATCTCGGCATGACCCTGGAGACCGCGAGCCGCACGCTGTCCCGCTTCCAGCAGGAAGGACTGGTTAGGGTACAGCAGATCGAACTCCTCGATCTCGAGGCGCTCGATCTGTGATAAGTACATGCCATTGCCCTCGCCGGTCGGCGGGGAAAGCGCGATGCTGGCCAACGAGCTGAATTTTGCCGCCGGGGAAGGCCAGGGATCCGAGCCGGTGACCTTCAAGCCGCTCGGCATCGACACCTGGCAGGAGCATGTCATCGACCTCCACCCGGACTGCCTGTGTGCCGCGCGGGCAAGGGTTCAGGTGCGGATCGGCGACGCCAGCATCATTGCCACGCTGAACCTGGTTGGCGCGCCATCGCTCCCATTGCGTGAATGCTCGGGGTCGCGACATCCATGCCAAGCGATGCAATGAGCCATTTCATCGCCTTGCCGCGCGCCTCGAAAGCATTGACACCGTCGCGCCGCACCTTTGCCTCAACCAAGGGTTCGAGCGCTTCGTGCAACTGGCCTTTGCGCTCGCGCAACGCCGCGTTGGCCAGTCGACCGAGGGGCGTGTTGTGCTTGCTGCGTGCCCGCACGCCGATCCAGGCCTGGCACGCGGCGCAAATCCATACAGGCCCGTGGTCTTCGAGATAGGGATACGTTTCATCGCCGGCGCGTGCCAGTTTCGCCTTGGCGCCGCAGTCGTCGCAGACGGGCTGGGGAGGAGCGGGAATCGGGCGGCCAACGCGCATTGATGATCTTTGCAGCGCAAGTTGAGAAGTCAGGATTTCACCGGACCGGGTCGCTGCTGCTGTACGCTAAGTGTTCTTCGCATGTGGCCCCAACAAATCCTCGCACACTTCTATGACGCGCTCGACGGGCGGGGAGTCGCCGCTTGGACGGTAAGCCCCCAGGTCGCTATCCTGGGCTGAGATCGTGGCCCACCAAGTTGTAAGTTCTGCTTCGCTCCAGGCGCGTCGAACCTCCATGGGGACGGTATCTATGAGGTTTCGCCTGACGCGTTCACGGAAGTCGGAATCACTCAACATACCGAGTCTCCTGCAAAGCGATAGTGAGATCGCCAAAGCCAACAGTTTCGGAAGCGGACCGCTTTCATACTAGGTCGGATCGAGGGGTGGTGCTTGCTTCACTTCTAAATCCATCATTGAGGATATGAATATCTATCCATCTCCACATTCACCTCCCATTTCGAAACGCCAGCCGGTTGATGCCCTTTCCGGTCACCCTCGAATGAGGGGCTGTAGCCGTGCGTCTGCGCCAGCGAGGCCGGTACCTCCGACCCCGGCTGACGGATACGCTGGTTGCGCGTGAACGTTCACAGAGGGTCGCCTCGCCGATACGCTCCGAATAATCTCGCGCCGAGCACCAAACCGATGCCCAAGGCGATGCCAACCGCGCGCACCGGATTGGCATGAACAAAGGATTCCGCGCGCTCTCGCCCGCTTGCCCAGCCGGACTTGACTTGTCCGGTGACACGCTTGGCGACGTCAGCCGACTTGGCTACCAGCTCCGTGGCCGTACCAGCGGATTTTACAGCGAGCTTTAGAAAATCAGCTTTGGCCTTGTCGCGGTCTTCGCCGGCCAGGGCAGGAAGGCGCTCCAGCAGCCGGTCCAGCTCGCGCGAAAGTTCCTGCGACTCCCTGTCTTCGGCGGAAGCATGCGCATCATTCCCACGCTGGGCGAAAACGGCCCCGGATGTGGAGCCGGACGTCGACTGGGAAACGGCTCCGCGCTCACTGAACGAAGGCACATGTGGCGTGCTGGTTACGGGGCCGCTCGCTTGCGTGCCTTTCATCTCTGCTTGTTCCATGATCTTTCTCCGGATTGAAACGTACCGCGCGCAGGCCGATCCTTTGCGCCGAGGTCGACCCGCGCAGTTTTTATGCCTGGCATGCGCCGGCTGGCAGACAGCAGGTTCGCATCGCGGTCGCGCGTCATGGGAGGCACGGCGGTCACCCGGGCCAGGGGGCCACAATACATCGTTGCACGAAGAACAAGTAATTTTCACATCGCGGGCTCGGAATGGATGAGTTGGCCTCAGCGCCGCCGACCCCAGGCAACACTGGTAGCCGGGTTCAAACAGCATCAAAGGCGATATAGCGCAGCGCGCAATCGAGACCTGTTGATCAGCATGCGGCAACCGGGTCGTGATCACCGCCGAGTGTCGGACCAGCGCAAGTCAACCGACCACGGGAGCCAACGAAAAACTTAGCGGACGAAAATGGTCTGTGTGTTCGGTGATAACCGGTTCCGCGAGATGAAGCCGGCCAGTTCGCGGGAGTGCCGCGATCCCGAATGCGTCGGTGGAACCCTGGCGCGGTCCTTGCTGTAAGGCTCGATAGGTTGAGCAACATGATTATGGAGACGCATCATGAAGACTCCCTTACGACGCGACAACGATAAGTCGGAGAAACCACGGGTGCGTCCAGCACATCAGTTGCCACCAAAAGTGGACCATCCAATGCATAGATCTGGGCGGGAAAAGCCGCCCCGTCAGCCGGGGCAACTGGACATCGGACGGCCACCGGAGTCATCTATTCAACAGTAGCGTGTCGAACTGGCGGGTAGACGGGTGCACCGGCACACAGACCTGAAACCGGGATGAACATGACATCGCAGGCGTCGGACTGGTTTCGTGGCCACAGCCCACCAAATTTCTGCAACGGAAGCGCGATGGCTGCCGAGTCTTCGACCTCACGCGTCGCAGCAGCTGCGTTTCGTGACGGACGTGCCAATGAAGATTGCCCAGATTGCCCCGTTGGCTGAACGCTGTCCGCCGAGCACGTATGGTGGCACAGAGCGCATCGTTTCCTATTTAACCGAAGAACTCGTGCAGCAAGGCCACGATGTCACGCTGTTTGCGAGCGGCGACTCGGTCACGCGTGCCGAACTCGTGCCGTGCTGCAACTTGGCATTGCGCCTGGACACACGCGTCTGCGATCCTCTGCCGTATCATTTGATGATGGTGAACCGTGTGATGACGCGCGCCGAGGAATTCGATGTTCTGCACTTCCATATCGACATGCTGCATTACCCGCTGCTGCGGCGCATGCCGATACGGTCTGTGACCACTTTGCACGGCCGTCTTGACCTGCCGGACCTGCAGCCGTTCTATGCTTCCTTTCCGGATTTTGCGCTGGTGTCTGTTTCCGCAGCCCAACGACTTCCAATGCCACCGGTAAATTGGGCCGGCACCGTACACCACGGCCTGCCACCGCAATTGCTGACGTGCTGCGCCAACCCGCGCGGCGATTACCTGGCCTTCCTGGGGCGGATCGCGCCGGAAAAGCGCCCCGACCGGGCGATCGAAATCGCCCGGCGCGCTGGCATGCAGTTGAAGATCGCAGCCAAGATCGACCGGGTCGATCGCTGCTATTGGGAGAGCACCATCGGCCCGCTGGTGGCGGCGAATCCGCACGTGGAATACATCGGAGAGATTGGCGAACGGGAAAAGAGCGCATTTCTCGGCAACGCGCGCGCGCTGTTGTTTCCGGTCGACTGGCCAGAGCCGTTCGGGCTGGTCATGATCGAGGCCATGGCATGTGGCACGCCGGTGGTGGCCTTTTCTGCAGGATCGGTGTCGGAGATAATCGATCCCGGGGTCAGCGGTTATGTCGTGCACGGCATCGACGAAGCGGTAGCGGCGGTGCACCGGGCATCGGCGCTGCCGCGCACAGGTGTACGTGCAGCGTTCGAAGCGCGCTTTACCGTGGCGCGGATGGCAAGCGACTACGTGCAAATCTATGGCAGCCTGGACAAATCAGGCGCAGCTGACACGCCGGCGGGTCAATCCGACGAACTGGAAGTGCTTGCCTGAATGGAGGGACCTCATCCATGCATGTCGACCCGCCTACCAAAAACACCGGCGCGCCGGGGCAGACCGGTGGGGCCGCACAGGTTGCGCAGTTCTATATCCCGGCGGCCGCATCGCTGCAGGAGCGCCGCCCGCGCACGCTCAAGCATGGCGACACCTTTGCGCTGTTCGATCACAACGGCGACGCCATTGGCGCGCCCGGCAGTCCCGAAGGCTTGTTCCACTTCGATACCCGGCATCTGTCCTACCTGCACCTGACCATCGACGGCGCTCGGCCAATGCTGCTGTCGTCGACACTGCGCGACGACAACGCCGCACTGACCTGCGACCTGACCAACCCCGACCTGTTCGACGAGCAAGGACTGCTCCGCCTCGAACATGACTTGATACACCTGCGGCGCACGCGCTTCCTCTGGGACGGGGCCTGCTATGAGCGCCTGACCGTGAGCAACTTTGACGATGTGCCGCGGCGCGTGCGTATCGACATCGCCTTCGATGCGGATTTTGCTGACTTGTTCGAGGTGCGCGGCACGCGGCGCCTGCGCCGTGGCACCACACATGCGCCGGCGGTGACGACAGACGCTGTCACCCTCAGCTACACGGGACTGGACGAGACGCGGCGCGAAACCCAACTGAGTTTCGATCCCGCACCCGAGCAGCTTACGGGCAGCGGTGCCAGCTTCGTGCTGGTACTGGAGCCGTTTGCGACGCAGGCGTTGCGCCTGGCGATCCGATGCGCGTCAGTGCAAGTGAGCTCAACCCCGCCGAAGTCATTCTTTGGCGCGCTGCGAGAGTCGCGGCGCGAACTGCGGCACGCGGCGCATCGCGCCGCGTCAATCCTCACCTCCAACGAACTCTTCAACGACGTGGCCCGGCGTAGCGTCTCGGATCTCTACATGCTGCTGACCAATACAGTGCATGGCCCCTACCCGTATGCCGGCATCCCGTGGTTTAGTACCGTGTTTGGCAGAGATGCATTGATCACCGCGCTGCAGACACTGTGGCTGGATCCGGAGATCGCCGGCGGCGTGCTGCGTCACCTGGCCGCGCTGCAAGCTCAGACCGCCGACCCGCAGGCGGATGCGCAGCCGGGAAAGATCCTGCACGAAATGCGACACGGTGAAATGGCGCGGCTGGGCGAAGTCCCGTTCGCGCTCTATTACGGCAGCGTCGACGCCACTCCGCTCTTTGTGCTGCTGGCTGGCGCGTACCTGCGCCGCACCGGCGATATCGACACCATCCGTTCGCTATGGCCGTCTATCGCGGCAGCCCTGCGCTGGATCAGCGAGTACGGCGATGGCGATGGCGATCTCTTCGTCGAGTATGGCCGGCAGTCGCCGGAGGGGCTCATTAACCAGGGATGGAAGGATAGCCGCGACTCGGTGTTCCATGAAGACGGCCGCCTGGCGCCGGGGCCGATCGCCCTGGCCGAGGTCCAAGCCTACACCTATGGCGCCTGGCAGGCTGCGGCTGCCTTGTGCACGGCCCTGGGCGACATCGAAGGCGGGGCGATCTACGCCGGCAAGGCCGAGGTGCTGCGCGATGCGTTTGACGGACGCTTCTATGATGCGGCGCTCGGCACCTATGTACTGGCGCTGGACGGCGACAAGCGCCCCTGCCGCGTCCGCTCGTCCAATGCCGGCCATGCGCTACTTACCGGCATCGCCCTGGCCGAACGCGCGCCCTCCGTGGTGGCAACGCTGATGGAAAGCACTTCGTTCTGCGGCTGGGGCATTCGCACCGTCGCCGCCGACGCCGCGCGGTTCAACCCCATGAGCTACCACAACGGCTCGGTATGGCCACACGACAATGCGCTGATTGCCGCCGGCATGGCGCGCTACGGCTACCACCGCGAAGCCAGCCGCCTTTTCGAAGGCTTGTTCGCCGCGTCCAGCTATATCGATTTGCGCCGCCTGCCGGAGCTGTTCTGCGGATTTCCTCGCCACCGCAGCCAGGGGCCTACGTTCTACCCCGTGGCCTGCGCGCCGCAGGCCTGGGCGGCGGCGGCACCGTTGCTGATGCTACAAGCCTGCCTCGGGCTGGACTTCGACATTAACGAGCCCGCCATCACCTTTGAGAACCCTTCGCTGCCAGCGTTCCTTGACGAAGTAGTGTTCCGCAACCTCGCGGTGAACGGCGGCAGCGCCGATGTGGCCGTGCGCCGTTCGGGTGAGCGCGTCGTGGTCGATGTGCTGGACCGACAAGGGCCGGTCAGAGTGCTGACCCGCCACTAGTGTCCTGCGCCAGAAGTTCCCTGCATTATTGACACCACATAGTAGTCTGCGTTGAAGGCACGCAAACGGCGAGGTGGTGATGAGAGGAAGACCAAAGG
>NZ_JAGIQB010000053.1:0-47400 GCF_017815025.1 Cupriavidus phytohabitans | reverse complement strand
ACGTGTGCCCGAAGGGTCTGAACCCGACCAAGGCCATCGGCAAGATCAAGGAGCTGATGGTCCGCCGCGCGGTGTGAGGCGTCACGGCGCCGGTTAGTGCGCCCCCCACCGCATCTGCCTAGGGCATTCTTTCGCCAATTCTTTTCACACCGCGGAAAGACTTCCGGGCGGTAGAAAGTCAACGTGTACGAAGGGGGCGGCAAGCCCCGCTCGCTGGCGATGCACGCCTGTCAGCGCGCCGGATTTGTACGCCGCATCGCCCCCATCCTGCTCGAAAAGCGCCTCAAGCCGATTCTTCCCATTTAATAGACTCGTCGCGCATGCAGTCAGGCGCGCTTCTCACTATGCATTGCCGGTATCGAACCCGTGGGAGGATCGAGCGCGGACTACGCGAAGGTCATTGCCGACGAGGCGGCTCGCTATGCGCAGACCATCAAGGTTGCGCATGTCGTTGCCGAGTAAGTCGCGAAGCCCGTCCGCCGTGGAACCTGAGCCTGATGACCAGGCCCTGGTTTCACGCTTGCCGGGCGCTCTCGATAACACACCGGCCCCGGCAATCAAAAGTTCGCCAAACCGGTTGACGCGCTCCTGCGTGACACGAACATTCGGTCCGAAAATACAGATCGTCCGTCACGGCGCCGGCCGGCCGTGCCATGAAGCGTCCCGATGCGCCGCCGCCCGGACGCAGTCCGCCAGCGCCTCCGCCATCGGCGTCAGCGTGCGGTCCTTGTGCCGCAGCAGGCCGACCGGCTCCTCGGTGCCGAAGGTATCGATCGGCAATGCCACCAGGCCACCTTCGTCCAGCGCGCGGCGGGCGGCGGACGTCGGCGCGGCCCAGACGCAGTCGCTCTGCTCCGCAAGCAGGCGCCCCAGATAGGCGTCCGAGGTCTCCACGCAGCCGTCCGGCAGGCGCAGTCCGTGGCGCGCCAGCAGGCTTTCGGTGTTGTGACGGGGAATCGAGCCCACGGCGGGAATCACCAGCGGCCACGCCAGGCAGTCAAGCATCGTCGCGCGCGAGGCCTGCGCCAGCGCATGGCCGGGACGCACGGCCAGCACCAGGGAGTCCGGCCCCAGCGACTCGAACCACAGGCTTTCCATGGCGACCGGGTCGTCCATGCGGCCGATCACCAGGTCCAGCACGTCTGCCTTGAGCTGGTCGATCAGGTTGCGGTTCATGCCGGTGCGAATGTCCAGGCCGACTTCCGGAAAGCTGGCGCGAAACCGCAGCACGGCATCGGTGAGCACGGCGGGCACCACACTTGGCAGCGCCCCCAGGCGGATGCGCTCGTGCGTCTGCGCCGCCTCGCCCGTGACGCTGCCGGCGGCGGCATCGATGTCGGCCAGGATGCGCAGCGCATGCTGCAGGAAGCGGGTCCCCGCGGTGGTCAGCTCGGTGCCTGCACGCCGCCGCACCAGCAGCCGGGTGCCGGCCAGTTCCTCCAGTTCGCTCAGTGTCTTGGAAACGGCCGGCTGGGTCAGCCCGAGACGGTCAGCGGCGCGTGCGAGATGCTGCGTTTGCGACACCGCCACAAAGCAGGACAGGTGCCGCAGCCGCACACGGTTGCGGAAGATGTCCTGGGTGCCCTGTCCTTGTCGTTCCATATCTAAAATTCATCTAATTTTCCGAATATCTCAATTTACTTGAATTTGAGTGTGTCTTAAAGTCATTCCACCCCCCGACACCATGGAGACAAGCAGCATGCCCAGCCTTGCCCAGTACCGCCGTCCCTACTGGGACACCCAGCCCGAATACCGCTTCGATCCCTATGGCTCGACCGTGTTGCGCTCGCCGTCGCAGCCGCTGGTACGGATCCCGCAGACGTTGTCCGAAGTGACGGGGCCGACCTTCGGCGCCGAGTTTATGCGTGAGGGCGACAACGACCTGACCGTCGGCAACGGCGGCGATCCGATCGGCGAACGGATCCTTGTCACCGGCCGCGTGCTGGACGAGAACGGCCGCCCGGTCCCGCATGCGCTGATCGAGGTCTGGCAGGCCAATGCCGCCGGCCGCTACGTGCACAAGCGCGACCAGCACGATGCCCCGCTGGACCCGCATTTCTCCGGCGAAGGCCGCACGGTGACCGACGCCGACGGCCGCTACCAGTTCAAGACCATCAAGCCCGGCGCCTACCCCTGGCGCAACCACCACAACGCCTGGCGGCCGCAGCATATCCACTTCTCGCTGTTCGGGAACGCGTATGCGACGCGCCTGGTGACCCAGATGTATTTCCCGGGCGACCCGCTGCTGCCGTTCGACCCGATCTTCCAGTGCGTGCCCGACGAGAAGGCGCGCCAGCGACTGATCGCCACGCTTGACTGGGAGACCACGCAGCCCGAGTACGCGCTGGGCTACCGTTTCGATATCGTGCTGCGTGGCCGCGATGCCACGCCGATGGAGTAAGACCATGCTGTATGCCACCGCTTCCCAGACTGTCGGCCCCTACCTGCACATCGGCCTGACCGGCCTGAACTGCGCCGACCTCACCGCCGACGCCCCTGAACTGGCCGGCCAGCGCATCGTCATCGAAGGCCGCGTGACCGACGGCACCGGCGCCCCGGTGCCCGACGGCATGGTCGAGATCTGGCAGGCCAACCCGGCCGGCCGCTACCGCCATCCGGAGGACACGCGCGAACTGCCGCTGGTGCCGGGCTTCACCGGCTTCGGCCGCGTGCCCACCGCCGAAGACGGCTCCTTCCGCTTTGTCACCGTCAAACCGGGCGTGGTGCCGGGCGCGGACGGCAAGCCGCAGGCCCCGCACATCATGGTGTCGGTGTTCATGCGCGGCCTGGTCAAGCATGTGGCCACGCGCCTGTACTTCCCGGACGAAGCCGAGGCCAATGCCGCCGACAGCGTGCTGGCGCAAGTGCCGGCCGGGCGGCGCGGCACGCTCGTCGCTTCGGCCCAGGGCAATGGCACGCTGCGTTGGGACGTGGTGCTGCAGGGTCCGGCCGAAACGGTATTCTTCGACATCTGACGCATCTCGCAACATCGTGCCGCCGCTGATATCGTGGCGGCACGCATTTCCCACGCCCCCAAATGCCAAGCTCGACCCGCCTCACCGATCCCATGTTCGGCAGCACGGCCGCGCTGGAGATCTTCTCCGATACCGGCGCGGTGCAGCGCATGCTCGCGGTCGAAGCCGCGCTGGCCCGTGCCGAGGCCCGCTGCGGCGTCATTCCCGCGGCGGCTGCATCGGTCATCTCCGAAGTCTGCGCGGATCCTGCCGTCATCGGCCTGGACGCCCTGGCGCAGGCCGCCGTTGCTGCCGGCAACCTCGCCATTCCCTTCGTGAAGCAGCTGACCGCCGCCGTGGCGGCGCGCGATGCCGAAGCCGCGCGCTTTGTCCACTGGGGCGCCACCAGCCAGGACATCCTCGACACCGCGCTGGTGCTACAGCTGGACGATGCCTTACCCCTGCTGCAAGCAGACCTGCTCGCACTGGGCCATGCCTGCGCCGCACTGGCCACAGCGCATCGCGATACGCCGATGGTCGGCCGCACCTGGCTGCAGCATGCCTTGCCCACCACCTTCGGCCTGAAGGCCGCGGGCTGGCTGGACGCGCTGCGCCGCGACCTGGGCCGGCTGGACGCGGCACGGGGCCGCGCCCGCGCGCTGCAGTTCGGCGGCGCGGCCGGCACGCTGGCCAGCCTCGGCGGGGCTGCCCCCGACGTGGCCCGCGCGCTGGCGTGCGAGCTGGGGCTGGGCCTGCCCGCCCTGCCCTGGCACGCGCATCGCGACCGGCTGGTCGAGGTGGCCGCCACGCTCGGCATGCTCACCGGCGCGCTGGGCAAGATGGCGCGCGATATCTCGCTGATGATGCAGACCGAAGTCGCGGAAGTGGCCGAGCCGTCCGGCCCAGGGCGCGGCGGCTCCAGCACCATGCCGCACAAGCGCAACCCGGTGGGATGCGCCGCCGTGCTGACCGCCGCGGTGCGGGTACCGCCGCTGGTCGCGACCATGCTGTCGGGCATGGTGCAGGAGCACGAACGCGCGCTGGGTGGCTGGCAGGCGGAATGGGACACGCTGCCGCAGATCGTCACGCTCGCCGCGGGAGCGCTGCGCCAGATGGGCGAGGTGGCCGCCGGCCTGCAGGTGGACACCGCGCGCATGCGCGCCAACCTCGGTCTCACGCACGGGCTGATCCTTGGCGAGGCCGCCATGCTGGAACTCGGCGGCCGCATCGGACGACTGGAAGCGCACCACGTGGTCGAGCAGGCGTCGCGCCGCGCGGTGACGCACGGCATCACCCTGCGCGGGGCGCTGGCACAGACGCTCGATGAGAATCCCGCCCATGCGGGGCTGCTCGACGATGCCGCGCTCGACCGCCTGGCCGACCCCGCCAACTATTCCGGCCAGTCCGCGGCGTTCACCGATGCCGCCGTGCAGGCCTGGCAGGCGGCGCTGGCACAGCGCGGCGCCCGCTGATTGCACACCACCACAGACAGGATTCCAGGAAACAGCCTTGCCCTATCTCGATCACGCCGGAGCCCGGCTCTTCTATACCGTGGATGGCCCGGACAATGCGCCGGCCATCGTCTTTTCCAATTCGCTGGGCACCGACCACACCATGTGGCAGCCGCAGGCCGATGCCCTGGCCGGGCGCTTTCGCGTGGTGCGCTATGACACGCGCGGCCACGGACGCTCGACCGCGCCCGGCGATGCCTACACCATGGAGCAGCTAGGCAGCGACGTGCTGGCCATCCTTGATGCGCTGGGCATCGAACAGGCCGCCTTCTGCGGCGTGTCGATGGGCGGACTGACCGGCATGTGGCTGGGCGTGCATGCGCCACAACGCTTCCCGAAGATAGTGCTGGCCAATACCGCGGCGAAGATAGGCAATGCCGACGGCTGGAACACCCGCATCGACAGCGTGCTGCGCGATGGCATGGGCGTGATGGTGGCGCCCTCCATCCAGCGCTGGTTCACCCCTGCCTTTGCCGCCACCGCGGAGCGCGCGCTGGATCCGCTGCGCGCGGTGCTGGCGGCACTCGACCCGCGCGGCTATGCCGCCAGCTGCGCCGCGGTGCGCGATGCGGATTTCCGCGAGGCCGTGCGCACCATTACCGTGCCGGTGCTGGTCATCGCGGGCAGCGACGACCCGTCCACGACGGCGCAGGAAGGCCGCGACCTGGCCGCCGCGATGCCGGATGCGCGTTTCGTCGAGCTGCCGGCCGCGCATATCTCCAGCTTCGAGCAACCCGGCCGCTTTACCGCGGCGCTGCTCGACTTCATCCTGGGCCGCCTGCCCGTCACCGATGACGCGGCGCGCTACGAGGCCGGTCTGTCGGTGCGCCGTGCGGTGCTGGGCAGCGCTCACGTCGACCGGTCGCTGGCGCGCCTGACACCGCTCAACGAGGAATTCCAGAACCTGATCACACGCTATGCCTGGGGAGAAATCTGGACCCGTGAAGGGCTGCCGCGGCACACGCGCAGCCTGCTGACCATTGCCATGATGGTGGCGCTGAACCGCTCGGACGAACTGAAGCTGCATCTGCGCGCCGCCGCCAACAATGGCGTGACCCGCGACGAGATCAAGGAAGTGCTGCTGCAGACCGCCATCTACTGCGGCGTGCCGGCGGCCAACTCGGCCTTCCATATGGCCGAGGAGGTATTCGCGGCAATGGATGAGGCGAACCGTGGGACGCAAGCCTGAGCGGGCACTGCCGGATATGCCGGACAGCGCTGGCCAGCGGATCCCTGTCCTGCTCCGCGCTGGCCACCGGTGCAGCATCGTGCGCGTGCCAGGCAACGCTGATCCGCGGCAGGCGTCTATGGCGCGCGAGTCGAAGGCCGCGTATCTCGTACCGACGTTGGCGCCGGATACACCTCGTCACCAGCCGCGATAGGCTCGCGCGGCGGTGGCGGTGTCCCCCTGGTATCCCGCGGAACGCCTTCGCATCCCGCCAGGCCGGCTGAGAGACAGGCGATGACCGCGCACTGGGCCAGGGCATGGCCCATGCCGAGGCGTGAGAACAAGAGGTGGAGTTGCATTGGCGCCCCATCGAAAGGTCTTGTTCTCTAGCTTAGTGCACTTCTCCAGGGGCCGGGAACGCCAACGCATTCCCGCTCGCTGGCGGAAATGATGGCGCAATTGATGGCACGCTAGCGCTGGTGGCTTCCCAGGGCGCGAATGGCCGCTTCACGCGAATTTGCGATGCGCTTGTGCGCCGTCTGCAAGACCGCATCGATGTCTCGCTTGGAAACGGCACGCTGCAGGGCTCGCCAGGTCTTCAGGGAATTCTCCAGCGAGCCGGGACGGCATGCGAGCCCGAGCCGCACGTAGCGCAGCACCCGCAGCGAGATGGAATTCAGCAACTCTCCGACCAGCCGGTTGCTCGACAGGTCTGCCATGGCCATGTTCGCCACAAAGGTGACGCTGATATAGGCGTCCACCGATTCCTCGACGGCCTTGCCGAACTGCGGCATGAACTTCTCGAACCAGGCATCCAGCGCGTCCGCACGCTCTTGCACCAGCTGCCTGAGCAGGATTGCAAACAACGCATCCCGAACGACGTAGATATCGCGCAGATCCTGGGCATTGGGCTCGGTAACAATGGCCCCGCGCCGCGCGCGAAACTCGACCAGGCGCTCCCGCTCCAGAATGCGCAAAGCTTCGCGCACCGGCGCGCGGCTGACCTCCAACACCTCGCAGATGTCATTCTCGAGCAGGCGTTGGCCCGCGTGGATCGCATCGACGGTGATCAGGCCCGCCAGCCGCACCGCAATCTGGTCCGCGACTGATGCCGACCAGTCGCGGCCGTGCTTGAGCGCGTGCTCGACGGCAAGCATGACCGGGTTTTGCGGTGTTTGCAGCGCCAGCAGCGATTGCAGGTCTGGTGTGTTGGTGGTCTTGAGTCGACCCATGCGTGGTGATCCTTGGTTCCGCTCGTTGGTTAGGTTTTTGTCGACAATACTAAGTCCACCCAGCCCTCGGCGGCAACCAGAACGTGGCATCTGGCATGGCGTCGTGAAGTGCTATGCGTTGGCTTGCGGATGGCCTGCCCGCCGGCGCATTGTGCCCCGCGCCGCCCTGCTTTCCTTCGGGCTGCAGCCAAACTGCACGTGATACCAGCGCGAGAATCCGCTTGGCGCGGAGAAACCGAGCAAGGTCGCCACCTCGGTCAATGGACGATCGCTCTCGATGACATGGCGCGCGGCAAGTTCCGTGCGAATGCCATTGACGATCGAGGAAAAGCTTTGCCCCTCTTCCGCCAGCCGCCGCTGGACCGTGCGGCACACCACGCCGAGATGGTCCGCCACCTGCTCGATGGTGCAGCGCCCGCTGGGCAGCAGCAACGGGATGATGCGCCGCACGTCCTCCAGCATGGTCACTTGCCGGGCAATGGCGGAAGCGTCTACCAACTGTTGCGCGTAACGCGCCATGGCGGGATCCGCAGCGGGATTGCGGGCATCGAGATCGGCCTTCGTGCAGATGATGCAGTTGAATTCATGGTCGAACTCGATGCAAGCGCCGAAAAACCGCTGGTGTGTACTGAGGTCGCGTGGCGCGGGATGTTCGAAGCAGACGCGTCGCGGTTCCCAGTCCGGCCTCAGCAGCTGCCGGATCAATCGCACGATGACGCCGAGTGCGAGCTCCGCCCTTTGGCGCGTGGGCTGGTGGGCGTTGCCGGCGATGACCGCCTCGCGAATGATCGCCAGCCCGTCGCATTCTTCGACCGCCAGCGAGAGCGCACTGTTGAGCAGGGTCTGATAGCGCATCAGGACGCACAGCGAGTCACGCAGCGTCGCCTGGTCGCGGATCAGCAACCCTACCGGCCCGAGGTTGGACAACAGCCGCGATTCGGCCATGCACAGGCCGAAGCTTTCGTTGCCCGACATGGTGGCGGACGCTTGCAGCAGCCGTCCGACGCGCTCCCCTGGAATCATGAAGTCCGGCTCGCGCAGGACGCTGGGACTCAAGCCCGCATCAAGCAGCATCCGCACCGGATCCAGTCCGGCGGCCAGGGCAACCTCGCTGTAGTTGGTGAGGGCCGCGGCGCGGACAAGAGACGACATTGCAGACCTCAGTGAAACAGTGACACAGAATGATAAAAGCCTGTCATGTACTGTCAAGCGGGAGAAACCCGCGGCGCCTGCTATCGCGCACAAGCCGACCATTGGCTCGGCGCAAAGCCTGATGACAAGGCGCCTCATGAGTAATCCAGACGAAAAAAAAACAGCGGCGGGACACTATGTCCGGCCGCCGTTCCAACGCACGCCCGCCCCCCTTGGCATGGGCGCGCTCCGCTCCAACGGGCCTACTTCACGCAGGCGACGTTGACGGTAAGGCCTCCCCAGTCCGTGGCCTGGTTGTTATCCACCTGGACCTGCAGCTTGTCGCTGTGGTTGATGGTTCCAGACGGCACCGTCCGGCTGCAGCTTTGCAGCCCGTTGGTGATCTTGCAGCTCAGGTCATCGACCGGTGCCAGGGTCACGGATGTGCCGGATCCGGTGACCTTGTACAGGCTGATGTCGAGCGAGCCCTGCACCTTGCCCAGCGTGCCGGCAGTGAGCGTGACGCTGCTGCAGTCGTAGGGAATCACGACGCCGAAGTCCGACGGCAAGGGCACGGCGCCGCCCGAGCCAGTCATCGCATAGTGGCCGCGGCTGAGCGTGGCCGGCACGTTGAAGTTGCCGTTGTAGACCGTGGCTGTCGTCATGGTCACGCCCGTGGTCGGCCACTTGCCGTCCTGCTTGGGTCCGTAAAGCGTCGACGTCGAGGTATCGAAATAGAAGTCGCCATCGACGCCAATGCTGTCGTTCGGCGCGCCGCTGCCGTACAGGAGGTGGCCGCCGTTGCCGACCGTGCCACCGTCGGTACCACCACTGCCACCACTGCCACCACTGCCACCACTGCCACCCGTGCCGTCGGATCCGCCGCCGCCCGACTGGCCAGTCAGCGGGACACCCGCCGGCCACTGGTCATTGGCCTTGGGCCCATATAGCGTCCAGGTGTTGGTATCGAGGTAGTAGTCGCCGTTGTTGCCGACGCTGTTGTCCGGAGCGCCCGCGCCGGTCAGTACGGTGCCACCGCCCGATCCGCTTCCGCCGCCCAGCGGCACGCCCGGCGGCCAGGTGCCATCCGCCTTGGGCCCGAACAGCGTCGAGGTCGACGTGTTGATGTAGTAATCGCCATCGTTGCCAACACCATCGGTCGGGTCGACCGAACCCGACAGGATGGTGTTACCGGACAGTCCTGTGTTGCCGCCAGACCCGGTGTCGCCCTGCGCGCCGGTTCCGCCCGCAGGCCCGGCGATCGAAACCCCGGCGGGCCACACACCGTTTGCCTTGGGCCCGAACAACATCCAGGTCGCCGTATTGAGGTAGAAGTCACCGTCCTTGCCGACATCCGGCCCCGGGTCGGTGGTACCCGACAGCATGGCGCTGCTTGGCGAAGCCGGCGCGGGCGCCGGCGTAGACGTTCCCGTATCCGCTGCCGCAGCGGCGGTGCTTGCAGGCGCCGAATCGCCGCCGCCTCCCCCGCAAGCCGCGACCATGGCGATCAGACAAGCGAGCGGCACGGCCGCCAGCTTCATGTGGATGTGTTTCATGGATGCCCCCGTTTTCCCGATGTTTAAGCAATTGCTTCCGTAGCTTTTTCAAGCGCCAGCGAGATCAATCTAGTTGGCGGAATTGGAATGGAAAATCGGTCCTATGGACGAGCGGCAAATCGGCCTGGTGAGGCCCTTGGAACGGTCAGATGGACGAGATGCGCGGCGAATTCATCAGGCCGGCTCGTACGGAAGCGGCATGACGAAGAGTCATGGACACGAATGGTGCGGCTGCCCGCAAAGCCTTGCCGGACAAGGCCATGCAGGCGGCTCGGATTTATTTCAGAGAGCGCGGCGCACGCATGCATCGATATTCGATACCCCTCGACAGCGGGGAAATATTGCAGCAATACAGCAAATGAAAAAGCGCCGGAAAAACTCCACCAAAAGCATGTTTTGAAAATGAAACGTCGTGGTCGACAGGTGGGCCGCGACAGAAAATCACGATGCCTGGGACAGGTCGAGCGCGGGTTCCCGGCGCCTATGCGTACCCGCCGACACGGCGCTCCTTCCGCTCACACTGGATTGAATTTCACTTGGCCCCGGTTTATGCAGGGCGTGGAAGAGATGAAACAGCACGACGAGCGGCTTCTGCACTGGCGTGCAGAAATCGGAGGGAAGCAAGAGGAACGGGATGCCGATATAACGCAAAACATTCCCGGCCAATGTATCGCCTGGTGCAACATTGCGGGCGCCGGGAATGCAGGCGAGGCCAGCTTTACCAGGCTGGACGAGGCAAAGACTCGAGTATCGGTGCGAATGCGTTACGCGCATCTGCCGACTGGCCAGGCTGCACCCGCCCCATGTCTGCCTGGATTTCCGCCTGAGGAGCAGGCTGCACGACGATGGCGTACCGGCTGTACGCGGCCAGCAGCTCTTCCCGGCTCACCTCCTGGATCCCGCCGCCCCATCCGGGGAGCGCGACCAGAAAACTTCCGTACTCGCGGCACTCCAGCAATACGCACGGCCTGCGCCTGTCCAGCAGCAGGATCGCCGGAAGCACGCTGTCAGGGATATCGTCAAGATCCAGCTCCACGAGCCGGGCCGACCAGCCGGCGCGCTCCACCGCGTCGCTCAGGAGCGCCAATGTGAGGGGCTGCCCTTCCAGTGGCAGCCCTTTCAGCAGGACGGCAGGCGGTATTGCCTGCTGCCGCGCCCTGTTAAGCAATAACAGGCAGCCCAGCAGCGGATCATCCGCGGCCGTCGAACCGCGCGTGCCGGCATGCCGCTCCCGGTGATCTGCCATGGCGTCCAGGTCTGGAGTTTCGGGCTGCACGATGGGTGTTATCTTGCGTGGTGCGGCCTGTGGCGGTTTGGGCCGCTCTTCCGTCGGCTTTGGCCTCGGTGTTCCAACTGTGTCTGGCTCAGGCAACTCGCACAATGAAAGATCAGCAGGCTCGTATTGCCCGCACGGGTTCGACTCACCCATGATTCCCCCCGGATTCAGTGGTGTGATATTTCGTCGAAGCGTAGTGCACGAGGGCACCCGCTCCCATCGTTCAAACGGGGGAATGCGGGCTGATTCGGCATTGAAACACTGGCTGGGACGCGAGCATCGGATGCTTCGAGCCGAGCTGCAATCGTCCCTCCTGACTGTACGGAACCGCCATGCAACGAAGAACATTCCTGACGCTGGCAGCCTCTGCCGCACTTGCCACACAGTTGCCGCGCTGGGCCATCTCCGCCACGCTGCGCCAGCGCGACCTGTTCGCGCTGGGCGTGGCAAGCGGGGCCCCGACGCCGGACGGATTCGTGCTGTGGACGCGGCTGTTCGACGGCGCCATCCCGGGTACACCGCAGGCCGATACCCATGGCACCACGCCGTTGCAGGGGCGGCTGACCGTCCAGTGGGAAGTCGCCGAAGATGAAGCATTCCGCCGCATCGTTCGCCGCGGCCATGCGCAGGCGCTGCCCGAACTGGGCCATTCCGTCCATGTGGAAGTCGACGGGCTGCGCCCCGATCGCTGGTACTTCTACCGGTTCATGCACGGCGACGCAGTTACCGCCCCTTCCCGCACCCGCACCGCGCCGGCTGCCGACACACTGGCCCCGCGCGTACGCTTTGCCTTTGCCTCCTGCCAGCGCTGGGAACAAGGCTATTACGCCGCCTACCGGCAGATGCGGCAGGAAGACCTGGATCTGGTGGTGTTCCTGGGCGACTACATCTACGAAACCGCGGTGCCCGCCAACGCGCGTGCACACCTGCCGCGCACGCACAGCCTGCCCACCGCGACCAGCCTGCAGGACTTCCGCGACCGCTACGCGCTGTACAAGAGCGACCCGCTGCTGCGGGCCATGCACGCGGCGTGCCCGTGGCTGGTCACCTGGGACGACCATGAAGTCCAGAACGACTACGCGGCGCTCGCGGGCAGCGAGCCCGCGGCAGCGTTCCTCGCCCGGCGCACGGCCGGCTACCAGGCGTTCTACGAAAACATGCCGATCCGCGCGAGCACGCTGGTTCACGGCGCGGCGGGCCTTGGCACGCCCGATGCACTGCGCATCCACACACGCCACCGCTGGGGCCGGCTGGTCGATTTCCATGTGCTGGACGACCGCCAGTATCGCGATATCCAGCCCTGCCGCGAACCCGGGCAGCCACGCAAAGGCGCTGTGTCCCCCGAAACATGCAGCGCGCTCTACGACTCGCGCCGCACCATGCTGGGCAGCGCGCAGGAACGATGGCTGGCGCAGGGGCTGACGCAGGACCAGCGCGACCAGACGCGCTGGAGCGCGATCGCGCAGCAGACCATCTTCTCGCGGCGCAACTACAAGGCGCCGCCGGAGGAAGCCTTCCACAGCGACACCTGGGACGGCTATCCCGCCGCGCGCCAGCGCCTGCTCGACAGCATCGCGGCGGCGGCGCCGCGCAATAGCGTGTTCATCGGGGGCGATATCCACCAGCACTACGCCTGCAACGTACTCGCCGACTTCAGCGACCCGTCATCCCGCGTGATCGCCAGCGAGTTCTGCACGACCTCCATCGCCTCGGCCTCGGGCAGCAGCATGCAGAGTGTCGAGAACATCATGGCCCAGAATCCGCATATTGTGCATGCCCGGCCGGACCAGCGCGGCTACACCGTGGTCGAGGCCACGCCCGCGCGCTGGGCCGCCACGCTGCGCGCCGTGGAAGACGTGACGCGCGCGGACAGCCCGGTCGGCACGCAGGCGGCGTTCGTGGTGGAGGACCGGAGGCCGGGCGTGCAGCGGGCCACAGGCGGCTAGCTTGCCGGCTGACTGCGCAGCGCCCGGCGCAGTTGCCGGCGCGTGGCGCTGGGCCCAGGAGAATGATCAGGCACTTTCAGGGAATGCCAGGAAGTCGGCGATGAAGCTGTCCTTCGGAATCGCGCTGGCCGGCGAGATATGGTCGGTGGTGATGTCGTCGCCCAGCGACCTGAACGTGTTCGCCTCGCGCCGCGGCAATTGGGAAGTGATGATGCGCGCCGCGTTCTACAACAAGACGCTGGCCAACCTGCTGCATCCCGCCGCGCCGGTGGGCCACACGCTGCACGTGCCCAGCAACGAAGTCCAGCCGATCTTCGAAGTCGCCGAGCGCTACCGCGCCGCCGGCGACGCGGTGGTGCTAATCGCCGGCGAACGCTACGGCACCGGCTCGTCGCGCGACTGGGCCGCCAAGGGCCAGCGGCTGCTCGGCATCCGCGCGGTCATCGCGCCGAGCTTCGAGCGCATCCACCGCTCCAACCTGATCGGCATGGGCATCTTGCCGGTCCGGCTGCCGCGCGGCACCGGCCCGCGCACCCTCGACATCAAGCCAGGAGACAAGATCCACGTGGAGGCGCCCGCGCAGGCCATCGCGCCGCGCTGCCATATTGCGGTCCGCATCGTGCGCGCCGACGGCGCGATCGACGAGATCGACGCTACCGCAGCAGTGGAAACGCAGCTGGAAGTCGAACTGCTGCGGCGTGGCGGCGTCATCCCGCTGATCCTGCACCGGACGCTGTCGCAGCCGGCCGGCTGACGCTTGCCGTGCCGCCGCCCGCGATGCGCCATTGCGAGCTATCCCGAATGCCAGGGGTCCTGCCGCGCGATGCAGATGACCCTGGGCGACCCTCTGGTGTTCGTGTCGCACCCCGGCCCGGCGGCGCTGCCGGCGCGGGCCGCAGCCGCGCTGGCAGCACCGTTCGTGTTCAAGGGACTGCGCAAGATGGGCGGCGCCGACGAACAGGCCGGCGCCCGGCCGCGCTCACTCTACGCTGGCCAGCCGCGCCCCCGCGGCCAGGAACACGCCCGTTTCGGCCTGCCACGTGACACGGCCGCTGCGATGGGCGTGGACCTGCATCTCCATCTTCATCGCCTCCATCACGGCGATCAGGTCGCCCTCCTTAACCTCGTCCCCCGCGTTGACCTTCCAGGCCTGCACGGTGCCGGCGATCGGCGAAGGCAGGTCGGCGGCGTTGGTCGTCGCGGCCGGCGCCGGAGCTGCGGCACCGCCCTGCCCCGGCGCTTCGGCCAGGCCGCGCAGCAGTTGCGCCGGCAGGCCCAGCACCATGCGGCGGCCGTCGATCTCGATCGCGGTGCGCAGCAGGCTGCCATCCGGCTGCGGCTCGGCGCGCACGGCGGCGGCCAGCGGCTCGGTGAAGTCGGACTCGATCCAGCGCGTATGGACCTTGAAGCCGTCGGTGCCCAGGAAATCGGCATGATCGATCACGGCGCGGTGGAACGGCAGCACCGAGGCCACGCCTTCGATCCGGAACTCGCGCAGCGCGCGGCGCGCGCGCGCCAGCGCCTGCTCGCGCGTGGCACCGGTCACGATCAGCTTGGCCATCAGCGAGTCGAAGGTGCCGGGCACTACCGACCCCGTCTGCACGCCCGAATCGACGCGCACGCCCGGGCCTGACGGGGCTTCGAAGCGCTGCACCGGGCCGGGCGTCGGCAGGAAGCCGCGGCCGACGTCTTCGGCGTTGATGCGGAATTCGATCGAATGGCCCAGCGGCGCCGGGGTTTCGGTGATCGACAGCGGCAGGCCGTCGGCCACGCGCAGCTGCTCGACCACCAGGTCGACGCCGGTGGTCTGCTCGGTCACCGGGTGCTCGACCTGCAGGCGGGTGTTGACCTCCAGGAACGAGATCGCGCCGCCGGCGCTGAGCAGGAATTCAACGGTGCCGGCGCTGGTGTAGCCGGCGGCGGCGCAGATGTCGCGCGCGGCGGCGTGGATACGGGCGCGCTGTTCGTCGCTCAGGAACGGCGCGGGGGCCTCTTCCACCAGCTTCTGGTTGCGCCGCTGCAGCGAGCAGTCGCGCGTGCCGAGCACCACCACGTTGCCATGCTTGTCGGCCAGCACCTGGGCTTCGATATGGCGCGGCTTGTCGAGAAACTGCTCGACGAAGCATTCGCCACGGCCAAAGGCGGTGACCGCCTCGCGCACGGCGGACGCGTACAGCTCTTCGACTTCATCCATGCGCCAGGCGATCTTCATCCCGCGGCCACCGCCGCCGAACGCGGCCTTGATGATGATGGGCAGGCCGTGGCGCTCGGCAAAGGCCAGCACCTCGTTGGCGTCAGACACCGGATCGGGCGTGCCGGCTACCAGCGGCGCGCCCACTTGCAGCGCGATCTTGCGGGCTTCCACCTTGTCGCCCAGCCGCGCGATCGTTTCCGGCGACGGGCCGATCCAGGTCAGGCCGGCATCGATCACCGCGCGGGCGAAGGCTTCGCTTTCCGACAGGAAGCCATAGCCCGGGTGCACGGCGTCGGCGCCGCTGCGCCGGGCGATCTCGAGCAGCTTGGGGATGTTCAGGTAGGTGTCCGCCGGGCGGTCGCCGTCGAGGCCGTAGGCTTCGTCGGCCAGGCGCGCGTGGATCGCGTCGATATCGGCGTTGGCATAGACGGCGACGGAGGCCACGCCATAGTCGGCGCAGGCGCGGATGATGCGAACGGCGATCTCGCCACGGTTGGCAATCAGGACTTTCTTCATGGCAATTACGGTTGCAGTTCTTCGAAGGCGCCGACAGGATTGAAGCGCAGCCAGGCACCGACCGGGATCTGCCCGGCGCGGTCGAGGTGATAAGGCGCCACGGCACCGATCACGGGATAGCCGCCGGTCAGCGGATGGTCGGCCAGGAACAATACGGGCTGGCCGCTCGGCGGGACCTGCAGCGCGCCGAGCGCGGTGCCTTCGCTGGGCAGCTCGCCGGCAATGGCGCGCTCCAGCGGCGCTTCGCCGGCCAGGCGCAGGCCCACGCGGTTGGATTGGGGCGTGACCTGCCAGCGCTGCGCGGCCAGCCGTTCCACGGATTCGGCGGTAAACCAGTCGGTGCGGGGCCCGAGCACCACGTCCAGCACGACCTCCTGCTCCACCGTGGGCAGGTTCTCGGCGGGCATCTCGGGTGCGCCGACGATGGCACCGGCCGGAGCCTGCCGCAGGTCGATCACATCGCCTGCCGCCAGCGGCGCGGGGCCGACCCTGGCCAGCGTGTCGGTGGCGCAGCTGCCCAGCACCGGCGCCACCGCGAACCCGCCGCGCGCGGCCACGTAGCAGCGCGCACCGGCCAGCGGCTGGCCGATGGCAATCGTGTCGCCATCGGCCAGCGCCACGGCCTGGTGGTTCGGGACGTCCCATTGCCGGCCATCGGCGGTGCGCACGGTCAGCGGTGCGTCGGCGCCGGTGACGGCCAGCACGCTTTCGCCCATGCTCTGCAGCTGCAGGCCGCCGCCGATGGTCTCGAGCGCCGCGGCATCGCTGGCGTTGCCTACCAGCCGGTTGGCGGCCTTCAGCGCGGCCTGGTCCATCGCGCCCGAGGCGGACACGCCCTGCCCCGCCTGGCCGTGCCGGCCCAGGTCCTGGAACAGGGTCTGCAGGCCAGTGCCCTTTACGTTCAACGACGCGGAAGCAGGCGCCTGGTCCGCCGGCTTTGCCGCGCGCTGCGGCGCGACGGCAGCAATGGCGCCGGTGGGATCCGCCACGCCATTGAGCCGCGCGATATCGACAAAGCGCACGCGATATCCAGGCTGCAACAGCGCGGGCTGATCGCGCTCCAGGTCCCACATCGCCACCGGCGTCACGCCGATGATCTGCCAGCCGCCGGGGCTGGCCTGCGGATACACGCCGCTGAAGGTGCCGGCCAGGCCGACGGCGCCGGCGGGAATGCGCGTGCGCGGCGTACTGCGGCGCGGCACGTCAAAGCTGGAATGGCCGCCGCTGAGGTAGGCAAAGCCCGGGGCAAACCCGGTAAAGGCCACGGTATATTCGCTGCCGGTGTGGCGGCGCACGACTTCCTCCGGCGTGATGCCGAGCAGCCCGGCGACCTCGGCCAGGTCCTCGCCGTCATAGTGCACGGGGATCTCGACCAGGATGTCGCTGCGCTCGACGCGCTGCGACAGGTCGCGCGCGGCGATGGCCCGCACCAGCGCGGCGGCGCTGGTCGCCGACGGGCGGAAGTGAACGAGGATGGTGCGCGCGGCGGGCACCAGCTCGGCCACGCCATGCAGCGGATCGCGCTGCAGCGAGGCCAGCAGGGCCAGTGTCTGGCCGAGGTCGGCCAGCTCTACCAGCAGGGCATTCGAGGTGACGGGCAGGAAACGCAAGACTAGCTCCGCAAAGGACCCGGCGGTCTCAGACGTGGTACGTGCTGTCCGGCACGTCGGTGATGAACATATGGCCCGGTGCGTGGGTCACGGCGAACGGCACGCCGGACGCCATCACGGCCGCCTGGGGCGTCACGCCGCAGGCCCAGAACACGGGGATCTCGCCCGGCTCGATGCGCACGGCGTCGCCGAAGTCCGGCTTGCCGATGTCGGCGATGCCCAGCGCGGCCGGATCGCCCACGTGGACCGGCGCACCGTGCACCGAGGGAAAACGCCCGCTGATGGAGACGGCATCGGCAACGCGGTGCGCGGGGATGGGCCGCATCGACACCACCAGCTCGCCATGCAGGCGGCCGGCGGGACGGCACTGGCGGCTGGTGCGGTACATCGGCACGTTGGAGCCGTCGGCGATATGGCGCACCTCGATGCCGGCCTCCTGCAGCGGCGTCTCGAAGGTGAAGCTGCAGCCGATCAGGAAGGTGACCAGGTCCGGATGCTCGGCCCACAGCGGCGTGGCATCGGCCACCTCTTCCGCCAGCTTGCCGTCGCGCCAGACGCGGTACAGCGGGATGTCGGTGCGCACGTCCGCGCCTTCGGCCAGCAGGGTCTGGTGCGCACCCGCCTCGATCACGTCGAGCACCGGACAGGCCTTGGGATTGCGCTGCGCGTACAGCAGGAAATCCCAGGCCCAGTCGCGCGGCAAGGCGATCATATTGGCCTGCGTCATGCCCGGCGCAATGCCGGCGGTCGGCTGCACGGTACCGGCGCGATAGCTCGCGCGCGCTTCGCGGGCGGCATTCACCGCGGCGATGCGGGCGCGTTCCAGTGCGGATGCTTGCATGTGTGTTTCTCCAGTGTGTTCAGGGCCCGGCGGCTCAGGCGAAGGCGCGAACCGTGATGCCGTCGCGCTCCAGCGCGGCGCGCACGGCGCGTGCCATCTCGAGCGCGCCGTCGCTGTCGCCATGCACGCAGATCGATTGCGCCTCCACGCGCGCCACGCTGCCGTCGATGGCGAGCACCGTGCCTTCGCGCACCAGGCGCAGCATGCGCTGCGCCACGTCGGTGGCGTCATGCAGGACCGAGCCCTTCTCGCGGCGGGACACCAGCGTGCCCTGCGGCGTGTAGGCGCGGTCGGCGAACGCTTCGGCAACGACACGCAGGCCGGCCTCGCGCGCCCAGCCCACCAGCGGCGAGCCCGCCAGCGCCACCAGCGCCAGCTCCGGATTCACCGCGCGGATGGCGGCGATCACGTCGCGCGCCTGGCGCTCGTCGCTGGCGATGGTGTTGTAGAGCGCGCCGTGTGGCTTGACATAGCGCACGGTGGTGCCGACGGTGGCGGCCATGCCCGACAGCGCGCTGATCTGGTAGATCACGTCGGCCACCAGGTCGGCGCTGGCCACGTCCATGTTGCGTCGGCCGAAGCCCTGCAGGTCGGGATACGAAACGTGCGCGCCCACGGCAACGCCGCGCTCCGCCGCGGCCTTCAGCGTCTGCAGGATGCCGGCCGGGTCGCCGGCATGGAAGCCGCAGGCCACGTTGGCGCTGCTGACGATATCCAGCATGGCGGCATCGTTGCCCATGCTCCAGGCGCCGAAGCTCTCGCCGAGGTCGCTGTTGAGATCGATATGCATGGCGTCAGGCTGCCGTCCGCGAAGTTGGTGCGACAGCCGGTCCTTCCGTGCCAGCCTCGGTCTCGCCGAGTAGTTCGCGTCCCTGTGTTTCCGGCAACAGCAGGCACGCGATAACGACCAACCCATAGGCGCCCGCGGCAAGATAGCCGATGGCCACGCCCAGCGACATCGATGCGCTCATGTGCCCGATCATGGCCGGGAACACCGAGCCGACCGCGCGCCCGAAGTTGTAGGAAAAGCCTTGTCCGGAGCCACGGATATGGCTCGGATATAGCTCCGTCAGGTAAGCTCCCATGCCCGAAAAGATGCCAGACAGGAAGAATCCCAAGGGGAAGCCAAGCAGCAGCATCGCCGAGTCGGTGATCGGCAGCTGCGTATAGCAGGTCACGAGGATGGCTGCGCTCACTGCGAACAGCATGAAGCAGCGCCGGCGTCCCAGGCGATCGGACAGCCAGGCGCTGGTCAGATAGCCGGCGAACGAGCCTGCGATCAGCACCATCAGATAGCCGCTGGTATTGAGCACGGACAGGTTGCGCTCCATCTTGAGATAGGTCGGCAGCCAGGTCGTCACCGAATAGTAGGCACCCTGCATGCCAGTCGCGAGCAGGCTGGCCAGCACCGTGGTGCGCAGCACGCCAGGCTTGAAGATCAGCATGAAGTTATTGCTTTGCCCGGTGCGGGCCAGCTTGGCCTTGGTTTCCTGATACACCTCGGGTTCCGAGATATTGCGGCGGATGTAGAGGATAAAGACCGCCGGCAGCACGCCGATCCAGAACAGCACTCGCCATGCGTATTGCTGCTCGAACGCGGCATAGACCGCCCAGAACGCGATCGCCGAAAGTCCCCAGCCAACCGCCCAGCTGCTTTGCACCAGTCCAACGGCCTTGCCGCGGTGGCGGGCGCGGATCATCTCGGCGATCAGCACCGAGCCGACCGACCATTCGCCGCCGAAGCCCAGGCCTTGCAGCATGCGGGTGACGAACAATTGCTCGGGCGAGTTGGTGAACCCGCTCAGGAAGGTGAAGAAGCTGAACCAGAGCACGGTCAGCTGCAGGATCCGCACGCGGCCGTACTTGTCGGCCAGGATGCCGGCCAGCCAGCCGCCGACGGCCGAACTGATCAGCGCGCCGGTCGCGATATAGCCCGCTTCGGCCTTGGTCATGCCCCACACGAGGATGAACGTGGGGATCATGAAGGTGTAGATCATGTAGTCGAAGGCATCGACGCCATAGCCGACGAAGGCGGCAAAGAGCGTCTTGCGCTCTGCTCCGGTAGTTTCTTTAAGCCACATGGTTGCGCTCACTAGGACAAGGACAAAGCGTGGGAAAAAGCTCGTCGCACTGACTCACGACGATGTTCGTTTTCATCGGCGTTGTTTAGCAAATCGCATGCCATGTTGACCTATCGGCACGTATCACTCAACCACCGTACACATATTGTTGAACAATCTTTGGTGTTGATCGATCATGGTATACACCTAAGGCACCGTTGCAGCCCATCGTCCGCACCAATCCTGTGCTTATTGTTGAACAAAGTGCGTTAACATCCGGTCACGGGCTTCACCGGAATGAGCCGGTGCCCGATCCATCCACCATGTCCTCCACACCTGACGTCAAGAATTTGGCAGAACGAGTCACGGAGCAGATCCGCCAGCGCATCGTGCATGGCGAGTTCGAGCCGGGACAGCGCCTGTCGGAAGCGGCGCTGAGCGAAAGCCTGCAGATTTCCCGCAACACCCTGCGCGAGACCTTCCGCGTGCTGACCAAGGAAGGCCTGCTCAAGCACGAGCCCAACCGGGGCGTGTCGGTGGCGATTCCCAGCATTGCGTCGATCATCGACATCTATCGGGTGCGCCGGCTGATTGAATGCCAGGCCATTGCCCAGGCCTACCCCAGCCATCCGGCCCGCAAGCACCTGCGCGAAGCGGTGGAAATGGGGCTGCGCTGCCGCGACAACGGCGACTGGCAGGGCGCTGGCACTGCCAATATGGAATTCCACATGGCGATCGTGGAGCTGGCCGACAGCGAGCGCCTGAACGTGATGTTCTCCCACCTGCTCGCCGAACTGCGCCTGGCGTTCGGCATGCTGCATGACCCCGAATTCCTGCACGGCCCTTACGTCGAGATGAACCAGCACATCCTGGAACTGTTCGAGGCGGGCAAGCTGGCCGAATGCGCAGTGGCGCTGAACGATTACCTGACGCAGTCCGAGCGCATCGTGCTGTCGGTGTGCGCGCGGCATCCGGTGTTCAAGGGGCGCTGATGCGAGCTGCGGTCCCCTTTTTGCCCTCTCCCTGACAATTTCTGCCCCTTTGGCGTTATTTACAGGTGCGAGGGTGTCGTCTAGTCTTCACCTGCATGGGAACCCGGCCGCACGCGGGATCGGCGCAGCACAGCAGCTTCGGCATATTTCCAGACTGCCATGAGGAACGAGATCGGGAAGGACCGCACCGAATTTGCGGATCATTTGCTGGATGCCGTGTTCATGGTCGATACCAACGGCCGCATCCAGTACGTAAGCGCTGCCTGCGAAGGCATCCTCGGCTACACGCCGAAGGAGATCACCGGGCAGTCCATCATCGACCTGGTGGCACCGGACGACCGCGACCGGACCCTGATCGAGGCCAAGGAAGTCATGGCCGGCAAGAAGCGGATCGGCTTCGAGAATCGCTACCGGCACAAAGGCGGCAACGATGTCCATATCATGTGGTCGGCTGGATGGCTGCAATCGGAACGGATGCGCGTCGGGGTCGCGCGCGATGTCACGGCGCTGAGGAAGAAGAGCGTGGTCGAACTGGGCCTGGCGTTTTCGCCGGTGCCGCTCGCGCCCCATGAGCAGAAGGTCCTTCAGTTGCTGCTGACCGACGCTTCGGAGAAGCAGATTGCCCACCGCCTCGGCCTCGCCGTCTCCACCACGCATTCCTATGTCACCACGATCTTCCGCAAATTCGGTGTCAGGGGCCGGGCCGGGTTGATGAGCCTGTGGCTTGAAAACCTGTCGCGCGAGCGCTGACGCGGTGATCCAGGACGGCACCCTGATACAATGCCGCCACGTTTACATGTCTTGACACAATGGGCTTCGAACAACTGGCGGCGCTGAAGGCAAAACTCGTGGAACAGGCAAAGGCCGAAAAGGCGGCCCAGTCTGCAAAGCGAAACAAGAGCACCAACGGCACAAAGGGTGCTAACGGCGGCAAGGGTACTGACGGCGCCAAAGGCAACAAGGGCAACAAGCCGTCGCGCGTACGCGATGCCGCGCCGGAAAAGCCGGTCGATCCGGTGGTCCTCGCCATCTCCAGGCTGCAAAAGCGCTTCCCCGCCGTCTTCCCCAAGAACCCGGCTCCGAAAGTGCCGCTCAAGGTCGGCATCTTCCAGGACCTGGTGCAGCACGCGCAGGAACTGAAGCTGACCGAGGCCGAGCTGCGCGACGCGATCCGGACCTGGTGCCGCGGCGCACGCTACTGGAACGGCATGGTGGAGGGCGCTGCGCGCGTGGACCTTGCCGGCGAGCCCGCCGGACAGGTCACCGAGGCCGATGCCCGGCGCGCGCGTCAGTTGCAGCGCAGCCGTGCTACCCGGCCGCAGTCGAAGCAACCAGTGCAGCAAGCTGCGCAAGCTCAGCAGGAACACCAGGCTCAGCAAGCGCAGCAGGAACAGCCAGCACAGGCGGCGGAACCGTCGCAGGCCGGCAAGCCCGCCTGACCATCGCCGGCGCCTCCTGGGAAGGCGCCTTTCCCGGTGACTACGCGGACGGCTCAGGCATCCTCGGCACAAAGCGCTTGTGGTCGATCTGGCCATTCCGGGCCATCAGGATGGTCGCTTCCGGGATCTCCTCCCAAACCCCTTGCACGTCGATCAGCGGCTCCGACAACACCAGGAACGCGTCGTCGCCGGCGGCGATGATGCGCGGGTCCTGGGGATACAGCTCTCGCAGCTGCCGGAACGAGGTGCTGTGGAACAGCGAGCGCGACGCCGTCTCGCTCGAATAGCGCACCGCCACGACCTGCTGGCCATCCGTGACGCACACCGTCATGTTGAGCGGGAACTGCACGTCATAGCGATGGCCGACCTCCTCGATCAGCCCCGCCATCTGCTCCAGTGCACCACGCGGGTCGCGCTCCAGGCCAAAAGTCAGCGCCAGGAAGAACATTACCTCCGAGTCGGTCGATCCCTCGATCCAGCGGAACAGATGCGGCGCCACGGCCATCATCAGGTCGCGCCGCAGCAGCGGATATTCGCGAATCAGCCCGTTATGCACGAACAACCAGCGGCCGAAGCGGAACGGATGGCAGTTGGTCTCCTGCGTGGGCGTGCCGGTGGCCGCGCGCACATGGGCCAGGAACAGCGGCGCCCGCACCGCGCGCGCCGTCTCGCGCAGGTTGGTGTCGCTCCATGCCGGATGCAGGCAGCGGTAGCGGAACGGCACCTCGGAATGCCTTCCGTACCAGCCGACGCCGAAGCCGTCGCCATTGGTGGTGGTATGGCCGAGCCTGGAATTCAGGCTCTGGTCGATCAATGAATGTTCCGGCTGGAATAGCACCGCCTCCAGCGGAACGGACCTGCCCGAGTACGCCAGCCAGCGGCACATGATGTGTCTCCTCACAAGTGCGGCCCGGTGCCTTTCCGGCCCCATGCTTCAGTTGTAGACGGCAACGGCGGAACGGCAAAGTGCCGGCTGCGGGCAGCGCTGAAGCAGTGCCGGCGGTGGCCCGGGTATGCTGGCTGCGGCACATACGCGCTGGCGTACCGTTGCCAGCCGGATCGCTTGGTGAAATCCCTACACGAGCCGGGGCAATTCATGCAATCCTTTCAGAAGCGTTCGGGGACTGCTCCGGTCGTCGAAGTCGTGGCGGGGCTTGCCTGCCTGCAGGATGGCCGGGCGATCGTGCCCCGGTATGGCACTTGCATGGAATGTTCGGGGCGCGATGAAGTCAAATCATCAGACCCGATCTGTACGAATCTCGCGAGTTCCGGGCGCACCCGCTCAGGGCAGTCCCGTGGTAGCTTGTGTCTACAAATGTCTCGAGGGGTCCGCTGGGCCCCGCCACGGAGGAAGCAGCCAATGCCTGTTCAGAACTGCAATGTGCATGTCGTTTTCGATGGGCACTGGGCGATCGCGGCCGAGGGCGAAGGACGCCTCCAGGTCGGCCTCGACATGACCAGCGCCATTGCCCTCGCCACATCGCTCGCCGTGGAGCGACGGGCGATGCTCTACGTGCATGACAAGAACGGCGACATCATCCAGCGCATTGATTGCTCCCGTGCCATGCCACCCACCGACACCGTGTCGCCGGTTGCATGCGTCGACATGCCAGTGCTGCCAGCCGAACAGCCCGAGGCGCCTGAAAAGGCCCGGAATACCTCGGCTTGATCTCGCCTGCTGCCGCCTTCGGAGCAGGTCGCGCAGCAGATGGCAGCATATCCCCAGGGCTAGATCGCCGACTTCTTCACCGCGCCGGTTGCAAAGAACTGCTGCAGATTCTCGAACACCAGGTCCGCCATCGCCTGCCGCGTTTCATGCGTGGCGCTTGCGATATGCGGCAGCAGCACGACATTGTCCAGGCCGAACAGCGCCTCGGGCACATTCGGTTCATCCTCGAACACGTCAAGGCCGGCACCGGCGATGCGCTGCCGCGATAGCGCCTCGACCAGCGCCGCCTCGTCTACCACCGTGCCGCGGGCGATATTGATCAGGAAGCCGCGCGGGCCCAGCGCGTCCAGCACGGCTGCCGACACCAGATGGCGGGTCGAGGGCCCGCCCGCCGTGGCGACGACCAGGTAATCGGCCCAGCGCGCCAGCGCTTCCAGGGACGCTTCATAGGGGTAAGGCGCATCCGCGGCCGGGTTGCGGCTGTGATAACGCACCTCCATGTCGAATCCCACCGAGCGGTGCGCGATCACGCGGCCGATGCGGCCCATGCCAAGGATGCCGAGCCGCTTGCCGCTGACGCGCGTCGCCAGCGGGAACGGCTGCCCCTTGGGCCATTCGCCGCGGCGCACGAAGCGGTCCGCGGCGCTGACCTTGCGCGAGACATCCAGCAGCAGCGCAAACGCGGTATCGGCAACGCAGTCGTTTAGCACGTCTGGCGTATAGCCCACGGCGATGCCGCGCTGACGCGCGGTGTCGAGATCGAGCTTGTCCAGGCCAACGCCGAAGCTGGAGATCACGCGCAGCGACGGCAGCGCGGCCAGCAGCGCGGCATCGGCACCGATCGCGGCGCGCGTCGTCAGCGCGACGAACTCGCTGCCGTGGCGGGCCAGGAAGCCGGCGGGATCGGCTTCAGTCCAGAACGGGTGGACGTCGTAGTGCTCGGCCAGGCGCGCTTCGGTGGCTTCAGGCAGGCGGCCGTGCTGCAACAGGCGGGGTTTCATGCGCAAGGGGTCCTTTGAGGAGAGACGCGCGCGTCAGTCGGCGCGCAGTTTGTTGTCGACGATGACCTTGGCGTAGCGCTTGCGGTCGGTGGAAATCAGCTCGGTGAACTGCTGCGGCGTGCTGCCGACGGGAATCGCGCCCTGCTCCACCAGTTGCTGGCGCACCTCGGGCAGTGCCACCACCTGCTTCACCCCGGCGGCGATCTTGTCGACGATGTCCTTGGGCGTGCCGGCCGGCGCCAGCAAGCCGACCCATGAGCCAGACTCGGCGCCGGTGATGCCGGCCTGCGCCAGCGTGGGCACGTCTGGCAGCGCCGGCGAGCGCACCGTGCCGGTGACCGCCAGCGCGCGCAGCTTGCCCGCCTTGACGTGCCCGGCGGTTTCCAGCACCGACGCGAACAGCATGTCGACATTGCCCGCCATCAGGTCGCTCATGGCGGCGCCGCCGCCCTTGTATGGCACGTGCAGCATGTCGGTCCCGGTCGCGGCCTTGAAGATCTCGCCCGACAGGTGCGGCGACCCGCCCGTGCCCGAGCTGGCGAAGGATAGCTTGCCCGGCTGCGCCTTGGCCAATGCCACCAGATCCTTCGCGGTCTTTGCGGGCAGCTTGGGCGTCACCACCAGCACGAACGGCAACTCGGCCATCTCGGTCACCGGAACCAGGCGGTTGGGATCGTAAGACAGCTTGGTGTACAGCGTGGGATTGATCGACTGGGTGCCGACATTGCCCGCCACCAGCGTGTAGCCGTCCGGCCTGGCGCGCGACGCCAGCTCCAGGCCGACGTTGCCGGCCGCGCCGGGCCGGTTGTCCACCAGCACCGGCTGGCCCCACAGCTGCGACAGGCGCTGCGCTACCAGGCGCGTGGCAATGTCGGTGCCGCCGCCGGGCGTGAACGGCAGGATGATCGTGACCGGCCGTGTCGGCCAGCTGGCGTTGGCTTGCGCGTGAGCCGCCGGGGCAAGCAGCGGTGCGGCGGCAAGGCACAGAGCCAGCAGCGCCCGGCGCCGGGCGGTGGAGGGAATGCGGTCTGGCATGGCTGTCTCGTTCGGTTGGCGTTGTCGGGGGAAGCGTCGCCGTGTCATTCCGGCTGGATGCCGGCGTTTTTGGCCACCTTGGCCCACTTGACCATCTCGGTCTGGATAAAGCCCGAGAACTGCGCGGGGCTGCCGCCGGCGGGCTCGATGCCTGCCGCAAGCAGGCGTTCGCGCACGTCCGGCGCGGCCAGCGCCTGGTTGATGCCGGCGTTGAGCTTGTCGATCACTGCCTTGGGCGTGCCGGCGGGCGCGAGCACGCCGCCCCAGGTGCTGGTGTCGTAGCCCGGCAGGCCGGCTTCCGCCATGGTCGGCAGCTGCGGCGCGATGGCCGCGTGCTTGGTCGTGCTGACTGCCAGCGCCCTCACCTTGCCGGCCTTGACCTGCGGGTTGATCGCGGCCACGGTGTCGAACATCAGCGAGACGCGGCCGCTGGTCAGGTCGGGATGCGCCAGCGTGCTGCCCTTGTAGGGAATGTGGACCATGTCGAGGCCGGCCATGCTCTTGAACAGTTCGCCGGAGAAATGCGGGGCACCGCCCGATCCGCTTGATGCGAACGACAGCTGGCCGGGATGCGCCTTGCCGTAGGCGATCAGTTCCTTGACCGACTTCGCCGGGACCGAGGGCGAAACCACCAGCATCAGCGGCACCACGTGCGTCAGCGCGACCGGCTCGAAGCTCTTGACGGTGTCGTACGGCAGCTTGCGCACCATGCTGGGGTTGATGGCGTGGCTGCTTGCCACCAGCGCCAGCGTGTAACCGTCCGGGGCAGCCTTTGCCACCACGTCAGTGCCGACGATGCCGGTGGCGCCGCTGCGGTTGTCGACCACGACCGACTGGCCCCAGGCCTCGGTCAGCTTCTGCCCGACCAGGCGCGCAACGAGGTCGATGGCGCCGCCGGGGGAAGCCGGGACGACGATGGTGATGGGCTTGGTGGGATAGCTCTGGGCGTGGGCGCCGGTGGGGGTGAAGGCGATGCTGAGGGCGGTCACGGCAAGCGCCGCGGCCAGCCGGGAGGATCGGAAGTTGATTGCCATGGTGTCTCCTGCCTGATTGTTCATGAATCGGAGCCGGCGGTTTGCTCCCCTCGCCCGTTTGCGGGAGAGGGGTGCGCTGAGGCTCGCGCTGAAATTGAGCGTCTGGTTTGACCTGGCGACGGCTGCTTACTCCGCCTTCGCCCCCGATTTCTTCACCAACGCAGCCCAGCGCGGAATCTCCTTGTCCATCAGCGCCGCCAGCTCCGCGGGCGTGCTGCCCACGATCTCCATGCCCAACTGCTGGCTGAGCCGCTGCTGCACCGCGGGCTGCTTCAGCGCACGGATGACTTCGGCATTCAGGCGCTGGACGATTTCCTTTGGCGTGCCATGCGGGGCATACAGCGCCTGCCACGACACCATCTCAAACCCGCTGACGCCGGCCTCGGCCATGGTCGGCACCTTGGGCAGCAGCGCCGAGCGCTTCGGCGAGGTCACGGCCAGCGCGCGCAGCTTGCCGGCCTTGATCATGGCCTCGCCCGCGGTGAGCTGGTCGAACAGGAACGGCACCAGCCCGGCCGCCACGTCCTGCACGGCCTGCGGGCTGCCCTTGTATGGCACGTGCGTCATCGGCACATGGATCAGGTCGGCGAACAGCTCGCCGGCGAGATGGGTCGACGTGCCCGCGCCGGACGAGGCGAAACTGAGGCCGTTTTTCTTCTTCGCGTAGGCGATCAGCTCCTTCACGTTGCTGACCGGCAACTCCGCGTTCACCATCAGCACGTTCGGCACATAGCCGACCAGGCTGACCGGCTCGAAGTCCTTGACCGGGTCATACGACAGGTTCTTGTACAGGCTGGCGTTGATGGCGTGGGTGCTGATGGTGCCGCCGAACAGCGTGTAGCCGTCCGCCTTGGCACGCGCGACGTAGCCTGCCCCCACGGCCCCTGCTGCGCCGGGCCGGTTCTCCACCACCACCGGCTGGCCGAGGGCGCGCGAGACTTCCTGCCCGATGGTGCGCGCGACGATATCGGTCGAGCCGCCCGCCGCAAAGGGCACTACCCAGGTGATCGGCCGCGACGGCCATTTGTCCTGCGCCTGCGCCGGCGCGCCCAGCGCGCCGAGGCCGAAAGCCACGCACGCGGCCAGCGTGCGGGCGCTGCGCCTTGCGGCTGCAATCCCTTGCTTCATGATGTCTCCTGCCATGGCCGGTCGTGCCGGCCTGTGTTGTTGTCGTTGGCGTGTCAGGCGGGGCGAAGCGGCTAGCGCCCGTTGGCCTTGCGCCAGGCCACGAAATCCTCGCGCGCCTGCTCGCTGGTCGGCGGGTAGAGCCCGATGATCGAGCGGCCCTTGCTCACTTCCTCGGTGACAAAGTCCTCGAACGCCGTCATCTCCACGGCCTCGGCAGCGATCTCTTCGGCCAGGTGCGCCGGGATCACGATCACGCCCTCGCCGTCGCCGACCACCACGTCGCCGGGGAAGACCGCGACATCGCCGCAGCCGATCGGCACGTTGAACTCCAGCGCCTGGTGCAGCGTCAGGTTGGTCGGCGCCGAAGGCCGCTGGTGGTAGGCGGGCATGGCCAGCCGCGCGATCTCGGGCGAATCGCGGAAGCCGCCGTCGGTGACGATGCCGGCGCCGCCGCGCTGCATCAGCCGCGTGACCAGGATCGAGCCGGCCGAGGCCGCGCGCGCATCCTTGCGGCTGTCGATCACCAGCACCGCGCCCGGCGGGCATTGCTCGATCGCCTGCCGCTGCGGGTGCGCCGGGTCCTGGAACACGGTGATGGGGTTGAGGTCCTCGCGCGCCGGGATATAGCGCAGCGTGAAGGCCTCGCCCACCATGGTGCCGCCCTCCGGATTCAGCGGGCGTACGTCCTGGATAAACTGGTTGCGCAGGCCGCGCTTGAACAGCGCGGTGCACAGCGTGGCGGTGCTGACGGTCTTGAGCTGGTCCCGTACCGCGGGGCTGAGTCGGGTCATGGTGGTCCTTGCCGGTCTGGTGGCGTCAGTAGATGCTCGGTTCGCCGGTCGGCGCGCCGAAGTCGGTTTGCAGGAAATCGAAATCGCAGCCTTCGTTGGCCTGGCGGATATGCTGGGAGAACATCCAGCCATAGCCGCGCTCGAAGCGCGGCGGCGGCGGCGTCCACTCCGCACGGCGGCGCGCCAGCTCTTCGTCGGAGACTTCCAGGTGGATGCTGCGCCGTTCGATATCGACCGAGATCAGGTCGCCGGTGCGCACCAGGGCGAACGGTCCGCCCACGTACGATTCGGGCGACACATGGAGGATGCAGGCGCCGTAGCTGGTGCCGCTCATGCGCGCGTCGGACATGCGCAGCATGTCGCGCACGCCCTGCTTCACCAGCTTCTTCGGGATCGGCAGCATGCCCCACTCCGGCATACCGGGGCCGCCCTGCGGGCCGGCGTTGCGCAGGATCAGCACGTGGTCGGCGGTGACGTCGAGGTCGTCGCGCTCCACCGCTTCCTTCATCGACGGGTAGTCCTCGAACACCAGCGCCGGGCCGGTGTGCCGGAAAAACCGTTTCTCGCACGCGCTGGGCTTGATCACGCAGCCGTCCGGCGCGATGTTGCCCTTCAGCACCGCCAGCGCGCCCTCCTGGTACAGCGCGTTCTCCGGCGTGCGGATCACGTCGTTGTTGTAGACCTCGGCATGGGCGATGGTTTCGCCCAGCGGGCGCCCGGTAATGGTGAGCGCGTCCAGGTGCAGGCGGTCGCTGATGCGCTGCATCAGCGCAGGCAGCCCGCCCGCGTAGAAGAAATCTTCCATCAGGTACTTGTCGCCGCTGGGCCGGATATTGGCGATCACCGGCACGCGCCGGCTGGCCGCATCGAAGTCTTCCAGGCCGATGTCATGGCCGGCGCGCCGGCCCATGGCGATGACGTGGATGATCGCGTTGGTCGAGCAGCCCATCGCCATCGCCACGGCGATCGCGTTTTCATAGGCCTGTCGGGTCTGGATGCGCTGCGGCGTCAGGTCCTCCCACACCATGTCGACGATGCGGCGGCCGGCCTCGGAGCACATGCGGATATGGTTGGCGTCGGCCGCCGGGATCGACGAAGCGCCGGGCAGCGTCATGCCGATGGCTTCGGCGATGGCCGTCATCGTGCTGGCCGTGCCCATGGTCATGCAGGTGCCGTGGCTGCGGGCGATGCCGGCCTCGATGCCGGTCCACTGCGCGTCGGTGATATTGCCGGCGCGGCGCTCGTCCCAGTACTTCCACGCGTCCGAGCCGGAGCCCAGCACGTTGCCCTTGTAGTTGCCGCGCAGCATCGGCCCGGCGGGAACGAAGATCGCCGGCACGCCGGCGCTGGTGGCGCCCATCAGCAGGCCCGGCGTGGTCTTGTCGCAGCCGCCCATCAGCACGGCGCCGTCGATCGGGTGCGAGCGGATCAGTTCTTCCGCCTCCATCGCGAGGAAATTGCGATAGAGCATGGTGGTCGGCTTGACCGAGCTTTCCGACAGCGAGATCGCCGGCAGTTCGATCGGAAAGCCTCCGGCCTGGAGGATGCCGCGCTTGACGTCGTCGACGCGCTGCTTGAAGTGGGCGTGGCAGGGATTGATGTCCGACCACGTATTGATGATGGCGATGACCGGCTTGCCCATCCACTCGCCCGGCGAGTAGCCCATCTGCATGATCCGGGACCGATGCCCCGACGAACGCAGGTCATCGGGTGCGAACCAGCGCGCGCTGCGCAGCGCGTCCGGCGTTTTCTTGCGAGCCGTCATGTGTCTCTTCCACCTTGTTGTCTTGTGCCGGGCGATCGCGCCGCCGGGCATCGCTCGAAAACATTAAAGCACTAATATATTAGTACGTCAATGTAAGAGATTGCGGGTGAAATCCCTTAGAATCCAGCGCATCAGCAACGCCTCGGCGCCACCGGTGTGGCGATCCGGGCATGCGCCGAGCCTTCCCATGCCATCCGCAACCGTTCCTACCGCAGCCAAATTCCAGTTCGACCGCACGCGCCACGCGGCGCCGCAGGTGTTCGAGCACATGCGCGACCAGATCATCTCGATGGCCCTGCCCCCGGGCACCGTGCTGTCGCGCCCCGAGCTGGCCGACCAGTACGGCATCAGCCAGACCCCGGTGCGCGACGCATTGATCCGGCTCGGCGAAGAAGGCCTGGTCGACATCTTTCCGCAGCACGCCACCGTGGTCAGCCCGATCGACGTCGCCCTGGCCACGCAGGCGCACTTCCTGCGCCGCTCGGTCGAGCTGGAGATCGTGCGCACGCTGGCACAGCAGGCCGACCCGGTGCTGGTCGAGCGCCTGCGCGCCACGGTCGCGCGGCAGCGCAAGATGCTCGAGCTGCAGGACTTCGACGAATTCAACGTCAACGACCAGGCCTTCCACCGCGAACTCTACGAAGCGGCCCGGGTGCCCGACCTGTGGACCCTGGTGCGCCGGCAGAGCGGCCACCTCGACCGGCTGCGCCGCCTGCACCTGCCCATTCCCGGCAAGGCGATGGCGGTGCTGCGCGACCATGAGGCCATCGTCGATGCGATCGCGGCCGGCGATCCGGCGCGTGCCGAGAGCGCGCTGCGCGCGCACCTGTCCGGCACACTGGCGAATATCGACGAGATCCGCGGGCGCTTCACCGACTATTTCCGCTGACGGCACGGCGCCTCTACAGGGCCTCACTCGTCCACCCACATTGCCGGCGTGATCTGGCGCGGATCGCTCATCAGTTCGATCACGGCCGGCGTGCCTGCGGCGCGGGCGCGTTCGAAGGCATCGGCAAACCCGTCGGCATGCTCCACCCGCTCGGCCCACGCGCCGCAGGCGCGCGCCATGGCGACAAAGTCCGGGTTGCGGATGCCGGTGCCGCTGACGCGCCCCGGATAGCGCTTCGCCTGGTGCATGCGGATGGTCCCGTACATGCCGTTGTTGACCAGCACGACGATCACATTGGCCCCCGCCTCCGCCGCGGTCGCCAGTTCTTGCGGATACATCTGGAAGCAGCCGTCGCCGGCAAAGCAGACCACCATCCGCCGCGGCGCGCGCAGCTTGGCCGCGATGGCCGCCGGCAGGCCGTAGCCCATGGCGCCGCAGGTGGGGGCCAGTTCGGTGCGCGGCTGCCGGTAGGCGAAGAAGCGGTGCAGCCAGACCGTGTAGTTGCCAGCGCCGTTGCTGAGGATGGCGTCGTCCGGCAGCGTCTGGTCGAGGTACTGCATCACCTGGCACAGGTCGACGCCGCGCGCCTGCGCGTTGGCCGCCAACGGGGCCGAGAAGGCGACGTGGTCGGCGCGCGCGGCGCGGGTCCATTCCGCCCAGCGCCGTGAGGAAGACAAGGAAGGCGCCGCCAGCGCGGCCAGCATGCGCGCCCCCGGGCCGATGCCGGCCTGGATCGCCAGTTCCGCCTGGTAGACGCGTCCAAGCTCGGCGCTGTCGGCATGCACGTGCACCAGCCGCTGGCGCGGCCGCGGCGGCGTCAGCAGCTGGTAGCCATCGGTGACGATATCGCCCAGGCGGGTGCCGAATGCCAGGATCAGGTCGGCGTCGCGCACGCGCTGCGCCAGGCGCGGGTTCATGCCCAGGCTCAGGTGGCCGGCATAGTGCGCGTCGCGGTTGTCGAAGACGTCCTGGCGGCGGAAGGCGCAGGCCACCGGCAGGTCCCAGGCCTTGACGAAGGCGGCGAAGTCCGCCGCGGCTGCGGCGCTCCAGTTGGCGCCGCCGGCAATGACCAGCGGGCGCTCGGCGGCGGCCAGCGCGGCGCGCAGCGCCTCGGCATCGTCCTGCGACGGCGCCGCCGAGACCGGCCGGTACGGCGCGGCATCGGCGCACTCGCACAGGCCGTCGAGCACGTCTTCAGGCAGCGCCAGCACCACCGGTCCGGGCCGGCCCGAGGTCGCGCACTGGAACGCCCGCGCGACCAGTTCGGGGATGCGCTCCGGATCGTCAATCTGCGCCACCCACTTGGCCATGCCCCCGAACATCGCGGTGTAGTCGACTTCCTGGAACGCCTCGCGCCCCATGTGCTCGCGCGCGATCTGGCCGATGAACAGGATCATCGGCGTCGAATCCTGCGCCGCGATATGCACGCCGATGCTGGCATGGGTGGCGCCCGGCCCGCGCGTCACGAAGCAGATGCCCGGGCGGCCGGTCAGCTTGCCGTCGGCCTCGGCCATGTTGGCGGCAGCGCCCTCGTGCTTGCATACCACCAGTTCGATGGCGGGCTGGTCGTGCAGCGCGTCCAGCACGTCGAGGAAGCTTTCGCCCGGCACGCAGAAGATGCGGTCCGTGCCGTGCAGGCGCAAGGCGTCGACCAGCGCGCGGCCGCCGGTGCGGCGCGTCGGTGCGGCAGTCCGGGCGGCAGTCCGGGCGGCATGGGTCGCTCGGGCGTCAGGCAAGGCAGTATCGGCAGGCATGGGGTTCATCAAGGCTCGGGAAAGGTACGGCGCCGATTGTTGCCCCGGGCCGGCCACGTCCGCTCGCGTCTTCCTGCATGCCTGCTTTGCAGGAAATGCAAGGCCGGGGTGGCCGCCGGCAGGTAGATTGCTGCCAGAATGTCCGCTCGCCCGGCCCGCGCCTTGCCATCGGGAAGGCGTTCCATCCAAGAACAAATCGAGACGACATGAGCGAACACCACATTTCCACGCCTGCCCTGCACCAATGGGTCACCGATCTCTGGCTGGCGGCCGGCTCCGGCGCGCGCGAGGCGCGCCTGACCGCGGACCACCTGGTCGGCGCCAACCTGAGCGGGCACGATTCGCACGGCGTCGGCATGATCCCCAAATACGTGCTGTCGTGGCAGGCCGACGAACTGCAGCTGAACCGCAACGTCAGCGTGCTGCACGACGGCGGCAGCATGCTGAGCCTGGACGGCAACCGCGGCATGGGCCAGGCGGTGACCGAGGAAGCCATGGCGCTGGCGATCGGCCGGGCCAGGGAGCATGGCGTCTGCGTGATGGGACTGCGCCAGTCGCACCATCTGGGACGCGTCGGCCACTGGGCCGAGCAGGCGTGCGCGGCCGGCATGATCTCGATCCACTTCGTCAACGTGCTGTCCAAGCCCATCGTCGCCCCGCACGGCGGCAGCGAAGCGCGCTTCGGCACCAATCCCTTCACGATCGGCTTGCCGGTGGCGGGCGCGCAGCCGCTGGTGCTCGACTTTGCCACCAGCGCGATCGCGCTCGGCAAGGTGCGCGTGGCCCACAACAAGGGAATCGAGGTGCCTGCCGGCTGCCTGATCGATGCGGAAGGTGCACCGACCACGCGGCCCGAGGTGATGTTCCCCGCCGATGGCGCCGCGCAGGGCGCGCTGCAGGCGTTCGGCGAGCACAAGGGCTATGTGCTGGCGGTGATGTGCGAACTGCTGGGCGCCGCGGTGACCGGCGGCCACACCATCCGGCCCGAGACACTGACGCACCGCCACGCGGTGTGGAACAACATGCTGGCGATCGTGTTCGACCCGCAGCGGCTCGGCACCAGCACCAGCTTCGGCGGCGAGGTCCAGGCCTTTGCCGACTGGATCCGCTCGTCGCGGCAGCAGACCGGCCAGGCCGGCATCGCCCTGCCCGGCGAGCCCGAACGGCAACGCCGGCGCGAACGTGCCGAAGCCATCCCGGTGGACAGCGGCACGCTGGCCCAGCTTGACGACGCCGCCGCGCGCGTGCAGTCGGTCCGTGGCACTTCGCCCGGGCCGCTATCGCGGCTCTCGCGGCTGGCGGCCTGAGCATTACCTCACACCCCGACCCAAAGGAAGCACACCGCATGCCCTCGGCTAACCATCCACGCGCCCCGTATTCGCCCCTGCCCAACACCTTCCGCGCCGCCGTGCTCGGCCAGCAGCGCCAGATCGGCTGCTGGTGCTCGCTGGCCAGCCCGGTGACCACCGAGATCGTCGGCGTGGCCGGCTTCGACTGGCTGCTGCTCGATACCGAGCATGCCCCCAACGACCCGCTGACGCTGCTGCCGCAGCTGATGGCGCTCAAGGACAGCGTCAGCGCCCCCGTGGTGCGGCCGGCGTGGAACGACCCGATCCTGCTCAAGCGCCTGCTCGACCTGGGCTTCTACAACTTCCTGATCCCGTTCGTGGAAAGCGCCGAGCAGGCGCGCCAGGCAGTATCGGCGACCCGCTACCCGCCGCTGGGCACGCGCGGCGTGGCGATGACGCAGCGGAGCAACCGCTATGGCACCATGCCGGGCTATTTCGAGCGGATCAACGACAACCTGTGCGTGCTGGTGCAGATCGAGAGCCGGAAAGATGTGGATGCCGCGGAGGAGATCTGCGCGGTGGAAGGCGTCGACGGCATCTTCATCGGCCCCAACGACCTGGCGGCCGCCTGCGGCCATCTCGGCAACCCCAACCACCCTGAAGTCCAGGCCGAAGTCGGGCGCATCTTCCGGGCCGCGCGGCAGGCCGGCAAGGCTGTCGGCACGCTGACGCCGGTCGAGGCCGACGCGCGCCGCTACCTGGACATGGGCGCCAGCTTCGTCGCGGTCGGGCTGGACCACGTGCTGCTGCGCCAGGCCACGCAGGCGCTGCGGGACCGCTTTGCCGACCGAGGGTAGCGGGCGGGGGATGCGCTGATCAGACCAGCCGGGCGCCCGGCCACGCGCCCGACATCACGGTATTGCGCACCGACTGGCGCACGGTCTGCATGATGTCCCACAGCTCCGGCACCGGCGGCCGATTGCGCGCGGTGGCCAGCGCCACCTGTCGCGTCACCACCGGCTCGACCAGCCGGGCGCAGCGCAGCCGCCCTTGCGCCACGCGGTCCGCCACCGCGGCGAACGGCAGCAGCGTGGCGCCGCAGCCATCCTCGACCAGCCGCATCGACACGGTATTCGACGCATCGCATTCCATCGCCAGCTGCAGCGACTTGCCGGCGCGCGCCACCAGGTTTTCGGCCAGCACGCGCAGCCCGTGGCCGGTGCTGGGCAGGATCAGCGGCACCTCGTCCAGGCTGGCGCAGCGGAACGTCGGCCCGATATGGTTCCATGACGTCGGCGTAACCAGCGTCAGGTCTTCTTCCAGCAGCACGTCGACCTTGAGCGCGCCGTGCTGGTCGGGCAGGTAGAGCAGCGCGACATCGACTTCGCCTTCCGCCAGCCAGGCCAGCAACGGGCTGGCCAGCCCTTCGACGAAACGCACCCGGGTCGCCGGGAAGCGCTGCCTGACGGCCGTGCCGATACTGGCGAACGCGGTGTTGGCGATGGTGGGCTGCGCCGCGATGATCAGCTGCGCCGGCCCCTGCGCGGTCGAGGCCCGGATCGCCTCGCGCGCCTCGGCCAGCGTGGCCGAGACCTGCCGCGCATAGCCGAGCAGGGTCTGGCCGGCCTCGGTCAGGATCATGCCGCGGCCGGTGCGATGGAACAGCCGGGTATCGAGGCTGGCTTCCAGGCGCGCGATCTGCCGGCTGACCGTGGACTGGTCGGCGCCCTGCTCCAGCGCCGCGCGCGAAATGCTGCCCGTGCCGGCCACGCAGACAAAGCAGGCCAGGTCGTCGGAATGCAGCGGTGCGGGAGCACTGGCGCTCATGGCTAGCCCTGGCTGGCCTGGCTGGCCAGCGGGCCGGTGGCCGCCAGCGCCAGGGCCAGCCGCGCGCCCACCTCGGCGTTGTGCCTGACCAGCGCGATATTCGTCGCCAGGCTGCGGCCGCCGGTCAGCGCCTTGATGCGGGCCAGCAGGAACGGCGTCACGGCCTTGCCGGTGATGCCTTGCGCGGCGGCTTCGGCCAGCGCCTGTGCGGTCAGGCCATCGATCTCCGCAGAGGCCATGGCCGCCGCTTCGGGCACCGGCGTGCTCAGCACCACGCCGCCCGCCAGGCCAAGGTCCCACTTGGCGCGGATGAAGCGCGCCTGCTGCGCCGGGTCATCGAGCCGGTAATCCGCGCGGAAACCGCTGTCGCGCTTGTAGAACGCCGCCACGTTGTCCTGCCCGCAGCTGAGCACGGGCACGCCATGCGTCTCCAGGTATTCCAGCGTCAGGCCGATATCCAGCACCGATTTCGCGCCGGCGCAGACCACCGCCACCGAGGTTCTGGCCAGTTCCTGCAGGTCGGCCGAAATGTCGAAGGTTTCCTGCGCGCCGCGGTGCACGCCGCCGATGCCGCCGGTGACGAAGACCTCGATGCCCGCCAGCGCGGCGCAGATCATCGTTCCCGCCACGGTGGTGGCGCCGGGTTCGCCGCTGGCCAGCACCGCCGGCAGGTCGCGCCGGCTGACCTTGTGCGCCTGCCCGGAGCGGCCCAGCAGTTCCAGCTCGTCGTCGGACAGGCCGATGCGGATGCGCCCGCCGATCACCGCGATGGTCGCCGGCTCGGCGCCGAGGCTGCGGATCAGCGCCTCCACTTCGCGGGCGGTGCGCACGTTCTCGGGATAAGGCATGCCGTGCGCGATGATGGTCGATTCAAGGGCAACCACGGGGCGGCCCGCAGCCCGCGCGGCGGCTACAGGCGCACTGAAGTCCAGCCAGTCCCGGGCACGGATGGCATTCATCTCGGAGCGTTGGTGAACGGCCGGCACGGGCTAGTCGCTGCCCTTGACTGCCTTTTTCGTCGCATGCCAGCCCTGCTTTGTCGCAGAGCCGACGGCATGGCCGGCTTCCTTGGCCCCGCGGCCGACGGCATGCGCCGCATCGCGCACCGCGTGGCCGCCTTGCTTGCCCGCCGCCTTGACGTTGTGCTTGAACGCGCGCGCATCAGACGCCAGGCTTGCATAGGCCGGGACGCTGCATGCGGCCAGCAGCAGCGCTATCGTGATCGTTCTGGGGTTCATGAGCATTCGGGGGCCTTTTTCGACGCGGCAGCCAGCTGTGCCGCGTGCTTGATTTTAGCCGGGTCGCCTAAGCTATAACCGCGATCCGCCTCCGGAGCCGACATCGATGTGCCGCATCTTGCCCTCTCATGGCTTTCTGAGCACCCGAAAAAGCGGGCCGGCGCATACCCCGCGCATACACCGATTACGCCGTTCCGGCAAGTCGACAGTACCTTCCTTACGACTGCAAGGTGCTGCGACGCACCAATGGCTGTACAATGTCGGACCCCGATTCGAAGGCCATGGCGCGCCCCTGATTTGCGGCCCCTCGCCATCGCGAACCCCCTCTTTTGCCTCGACAGCAGGACGCGATGCACGTGATCGTGCGCGCTGCCGTCGAATTGCCATTCACGAAGGAAAAAGCAGTCAATGACAAGCGGCGCACAACGTACGGCAGCCAAATCACGAGATGCAGGAGCCATCAAGGGCCTAGGCCAGACCCCCGGCGGGTCCGCGGCACAGCTTGATCCCTCGGCCGAGGCCGCCGCGCGTAGCCAGCAATTGCGCGCCCTGATCCAGCTGGGCAAGCAGCGCGGGTACCTGACCCACGCCGACATCAGCGACCACCTGCCGGAAAATTTCGCCGACACGGCGGCGATGGAAAGCATCGTCAACACGTTCGCCGAAATGGGCGTGAAGATCTACGAGCAGACCCCGGATGCCGAGACGCTGCTGCTGAGCGACAGTCCGGTGGTCGCCTCCGACGACCAGGCCGAAGAAGAGGCCGAGGTGGCGCTGTCCACGGTCGACTCTGAATTCGGCCGCACCACCGACCCGGTGCGCATGTACATGCGCGAGATGAGCTCGGCCACGCTGCTCACGCGCAAGCAGGAAGTCGAGCTGGCCAAGCGCATCGAAGACGGCCTGAACAACATGATCCATGCGGTCTCGGCGTGCCCGTCGACGATCGCGACGATCCTGGAACTGTCCGAACGGGTCTCCGCCAACGAGATGGCGATCGACGACCTGGTCGACGGCCTGAGCGACGAGAGCACTGCGGAAGCCGCCGCGGCCCCCGCTGCCGACGATGAGGTCGAAGACACCAGCGTCAGCGCCGATGACGAAGACGGCGACGAAGACGATGCCGACGAAGGCTCGACCCAGCAGGCCGGCGGCGCCGAGACCGACTCGGCGCAGCTGCGCGAGGAATGCCTGAAGCGGTTTGCGCGCGTGGCCGCGCAGTTCGAAGTGATGCGCAGCGAAGAGGCGGCCGACGGCACCCAGTCGCCGGCGTTCCTGGCCGCCCGCGACGCGGTGCGCGAAGAACTGCGCACGATCCGCTTCACCGCGAAGACCATCGAGCGCCTGTGCGCCGACGTGCAGTCGATGGTCGATGCCGTGCGCGCCGTCGAGCGCCAGGTGCTGCAGCTGCTGGTCGAGCGCTGCGGCATGCCGCGCGAGGACGTCGTGGCCCGCTTCCCCGGCAATGAAACCAACCTCGCCTGGGGCCAGGCACTGGTGGCGGAAAACCGCCCCTACAGCGCCGCCGTGGCGCGCGCCCTGCCCGACCTGGAGTCGCACCAGCAGAAGCTGATCGACATCCAGGCCCGCGCCACGCTGTCGCTGGCCGAGCTGAAGTCGGTCAACCGCAAGATGCTGGCCGCCGAGCGCCAGATGCGTCAGGCCAAGCACGAAATGACGCAGGCCAACCTGCGCCTGGTGATCTCGATCGCCAAGAAGTACACCAACCGCGGCCTGCTGTTCCTGGACCTGATCCAGGAAGGCAATATCGGCCTGATGAAGGCGGTGGACAAGTTCGAATACCGCCGCGGCTGGAAATTTTCCACCTACGCGACCTGGTGGGTGCGCCAGGCCGTCACGCGCGCCATCGCCGACCAGGCCCGGACCATCCGCGTGCCGGTCCACATGATCGAGCAGATCAACAAGCTCAACCGCCTGTCGCGCGAGATCATGCAGCAGACCGGCAAGGAGCCGGATCCGGCCGTGCTGGCCGAGCGCATGGACATGCCGGAAGAGAAGATCCGCTCGATCATGAAGATCGCCAAGGAGCCGGTGTCGATGGAAACGCCGGTGGGCGAGGACGGCGACACCAGCCTGGGCGACATGATCGCCGACTCGGACAACGCCACGCCGGCCGATGCCGCCCTGCAGGCGGGCCTGCGCGCAGTCGTGCGCGAGATGCTCGACGAGCTGACCCCACGTGAGGCCAAGGTGCTGCGCATGCGCTTCGGCATCGACATGGCCAGCGACCATACGCTGGAAGAAGTCGGCAAGCAGTTCGACGTCACGCGCGAGCGGATCCGCCAGATCGAGAGCAAGGCCATGAAGAAGCTCAAGCACCCGAGCCGCGCCGACCGCCTGATGACCTACCTGCGGGACGCCTGATCTCCGGCCGGCCGGCGTGTACCGGGCGGCGCATGGGAAGCTGCCGTGCCGGTTCGTCGCAATGTGGCCGGCTGACACACTTGTTAGGGCAAAATCCCGGTCTGGGTGGCCCGACGGGGCCACGGGAGCTTTTTCATGACTGACTCGAACCTATCTTTCTTCGGCAGGGTTTCGCTTGCCGTGGGCACCTTCTTCGCCATCCTCGGCGACGGCCAGCTCGCGGCCGGCATCAAGCGGCTGCGCAGCGGCGAGAGCGCCGCGCCGGCAGCGCCGGCCCCCGTCGCCGCGCCGGTCCCGGCAGCGGCGCCCGAGGCCCCCACGCTGAAGGAAGCCAGCCCGGTGGCGGCACTGCAGCTGCTGGGCCTGCTGCAGCGCGACGCCCGCTTCGTCGACTTCGTCGAGGAAGACATTGCCCGCTATTCCGACGCGGAAATCGGCGCCGCCGCACGCCTGGTGCACGACGGCTGCCGCGCGGTGCTGCGCGAGCACTTCACCATCCGCCCGGTGCGCGAGGAAGCCGAAGGCAGCCGCGTGACGGTGGCCGACGGTTTCGACGCCACCGCCATCCGCCTCACCGGCAACGTGGTCGGCAGCGCGCCGTTCCACGGCAGCATCAGCCACCGCGGCTGGAAGGTCGAGGAAGTGCGCCTGCCGCGCGTGGCCGAGCGCCATGACGCCACCGTGATCGCGCCGGCCGAGGTCGAGCTATGAGCGAAGCCCGCTACGCCATCGGCATCGACCTGGGCACCACCCACAGCGCGCTGTCCTACGTCGACCTGGCCGCCAGCGATGGCGAGAAGACCAGCCAGGACGTTCAGGCCATCGCGCAGCTGACCGCGCCGGGCGCCGTCGAGGATCTCGACCTGCTGCCCTCCTTCCTGTACCTGCCGCACGCGAGCGAGCTGTCGCCCGGCGACCTGGCGCTGCCATGGACCGCCGAGCGCGATTTCGCCGTGGGCGAGATGGCACGCACCCGCGGCGCGGCCACGCCGATCCGGCTGGTGTCCAGCGCGAAAAGCTGGCTGTGCCACCCCGGCGTCGACCGCCGCGCGCAGATCCTGCCCGCCGACGCGCCGCCGGAAGTGTCGCGCGTGTCGCCGCTGGAAGCATCGGTGCGCTACCTGAGCCACCTGCGCGAGGCCTGGAACCAGGCCCATCCCGACGCGCCGTTCGGCGAGCAGGACATCACGGTCACGATCCCCGCATCGTTCGACCCCGCCGCACGCGAGCTGACCGCCGAAGCGGCAGCCGCGGCCGGCTATGCCCGCATGACCCTGCTGGAGGAACCGCAGGCCGCGCTGTACAGCTGGATCCAGAAAAGCGGCGGCCAGTGGCGCAAGCAGGTGAAGGTCGGCGACATCATCCTGGTCGTCGACGTCGGCGGCGGCACCACCGACCTGTCGCTGATCGCTGTGATCGAGCGCGACGGCAACCTGGAGCTGCACCGTGTCGCCGTGGGCGACCATATCCTGCTCGGCGGCGACAACATGGACCTGGCGCTGGCCCACGTGGTGGCGCGCAAGCTGGCCGCGCAAGGCACGCAGGCCGATCCGTGGCAGCTGCGCGCGCTGACCTACGCCTGCCGCGCTGCCAAGGAAACGCTGCTCACCGACCCCACCACCGACACCGTGCCGCTGGTCGTGCCGAGCCGCGGCTCCAAGCTGATCGGCGGATCGATCCGCACGGACCTGACCCGCGCCGAGCTGACGCAGACCATCCTGGAAGGCTTCTTCCCGCAGGTCGACGCCTCGGCACGCCCGGTCAGCCGCGCGCGCGCCGGCCTGACACAGCTAGGCCTGCCGTACGCGCAGGATGCGGCCATCACGCGCCACCTGGCCGCATTCCTGGGCCGCCAGGTAGCCGCGCTGACCGAACTGGAAGGCTTCCAGGGCGCGCAGCCGGAAGGCGCGACCTTGCTGCATCCGACCGCGGTGCTGTTCAACGGCGGCGTGTTCAAGTCGGAACTGCTGGTCGAGCGCATCCTGCAGACCCTCAACGGCTGGCTCGCCGGCGAAAACGCCGCACCCGCGCGGCTGCTGGGCGGCGCCGAGCTGGACCTGGCCGTGGCACGCGGCGCGGCGTACTACGGCTACGTGCGGCGCGGCAAGGGCGTGCGCATCCGTGGCGGTACCGCGCGTTCCTACTATGTCGCGGTGGAATCGTCGATGCCGGCCGTGCCCGGGTTCGAACCGCCGATCCAGGGGCTGTGCGTGGCGCCGTTCGGCATGGAAGAAGGCACCGACGCCGCGCTGCCGCCGCAGGAATTCGGCCTGGTGGTGGGCGAGCCGGTGCATTTCCGCTTCTTCGGCTCGTCGGTGCGCCGCCAGGACCAGGTCGGCACTTTGCTCGACTTCTGGGGTCCGGAAGAACTGCAGGAGCTGGAGGAAATCCAGGCGACCCTGCCCGCCGAAGGCCGCACCGCCGGTGAAGTCGTGCCGGTCAGGCTGCATGCGCGCGTGACCGAAGCCGGCACGCTGGAGCTGGAAGCCGTGCCGCGCGGCAACGGCGAGCGCTGGAAGGTCGAGTTCGACGTGCGCGGCAGCGCCGATGCCTGAGGCAGCGTCCGCGCCGGCGAAGCAGTACGTCGTCGGCATTGACCTCGGCACCAGCAATACGGTCGTCGCCTACGCGAAGGCCGGGTCGGACGATATCCGTGTGTTCGATATCGACCAGCTGGTCAGCCCCGGCGAAGTCGCGGCACGCCCGCTGCTGCCCTCGGTGCGCTACCACGCGGCGCCGGGCGAACTCAGCGGTGACGATTTGCAGCTCCCCTGGCAGACCGCCGCCAGCGCCGCCGCGCGCCGGACCGTGTTCGGCCGCCTGGCGGCGACGCTGGGCGCGCAGGTGCCCGGCCGGCTTGTCGCCAGCGCCAAGAGCTGGCTGTCGCACGCATCGGTCGACCGCACCGCGCCCATCCTGCCGTGGGGCGGGCCCGACGACGCCGACAAGATCTCGCCGGTGGTCGCCAGCGCCAGCTACCTTGGCTATGTCGCCTCGGCATGGAACCACCGTTTCCCCGATGCGCCGCTCGAGCAGCAGGACGTGGTGCTTACCGTGCCTGCTTCGTTCGACGAAGGCGCGCGCGCGCTGACGCTCGAAGCAGCGCGCCTGGCCGGGTTGCCGGCGCTGCGCCTGCTTGAAGAACCGCAGGCGGCGCTGTACGACTGGCTCTTCCATCATCGCCAGACGCTGGATACGGAGCTCGCGCAGACGCGCCTGGTGCTGATCTGCGACGTCGGTGGTGGCACCACCGACCTCACGCTGATCCGGGTGGAGATGCAAGACGGACAGCCGCAGTTGACGCGCATTGGTGTGGGCAACCACCTGATGCTTGGCGGCGACAACATGGACCTGGCGCTGGCGCACCTGGTCGAAGCGCGCCTCGGCGCGGGCCAGCGGCTGTCGGCCTCCAGCCTGTCGCAACTGGTGGCTCGCAGCCGTGCGGCCAAGGAACAGTTGCTCAGCGTGCAGGCGCCGGATTCCGTCACGGTCACGCTGCTCGGTGCAGGTTCGAAGCTGGTCGGCGGCGCGCGATCGGTGGAGGTGGCGCGGGAGGAAGTCGAGCAACTCGTTGTCGACGGTTTCTTTCCCAGGGTTGCATCCGGAGAACGACCCGGCCGCGCGCGTGGCGCCATCGTCGAGTTCGGCCTGCCCTATGCGTCCGACCCCGCCGTAACGCGACACGTCGCCGGCTTTCTGGCGCAGCACGCCGCGCAGTCGCGCATCGCGCTGGAGGCGCCGCCCGTGCAGGACGATGCCCTGCCCGTACCCGACACGCTGCTGCTCAATGGCGGCGTGTTCCGCGCGCAAGCGCTGGCAGGCCGCATCGCCGAGACACTGGGCGCATGGCGCGGTGCGCCGCTGCACGTGCTGCATAACGCCGACCCCGACATCGCCGTGGCGCGCGGCGCGGTCGCTTATGCAAGGGCACGCAGCGGCCAGGCGCCGCGCATCGGTGGCGGTTCGCCGCGCAGCTACTTCCTCGTCCTCGACGACGGTGCGACGGGCCAGCAAGGCATCTGCCTGCTGCCCAAGGGCACCGAGGAAGGCCATGAAGTCCACCTCAGCGACCGTACTTTTGCGCTGCGGGTCGGGCACCCGGTGCAATTCCACCTTGTGTCGTCCGTCGCCGATACCGTCTATCAACCAGGCGAACTGGTCGACCTGTCGGCGGGCGACTTCGTGCGGCTGCCGCCGATCGCCACCGTTGTGCCGCCGCGCGGCGCCCGCGGTCCGCGCGAGACGCCGGTGCAGATCAGCACCTCGCTGACCGAGGTGGGCACGCTCGAAGTCCACTGCATCGATATCGCCGACGCCGCGCAACGCTGGCGGCTGGAGTTCCAGCTGCGCGGCAACGACGCCCCGGCGGAAGCGCCGGCACCCGCGACAGCGCACCCGTCGCTGCCGCAAGCCATCGAGGCGATCGACCGCACCTTTGGCGCACGCTCGCAGGATGTGGGCCCCAAGGAGGTCAAGCGCTTGCGCGCGCAGCTGGAGCAGATGCTGGGCCCGCGCGAGCAATGGGACAGTGCCCTGCTGCGCGAGCTGTTCGGTGCCTTCTGGGAGCGCGCCAAACGCCGTCGCCGCACGGCCGACCATGAACGCCTGTGGCTGAACCTGGCCGGCTATTGCGTGCGGCCGGGCTTCGGCTATCCGCTGGACGAATGGCGCGTCGAGCAGCTCTGGTCGCAGTACGACCAGGGCATCCAGTATGTCAACGAAACCCAGAACTGGTCGGAATGGTGGACGCTGTGGCGGCGCGCCGCCGGTGGTCTCGATGAAAGCGCGCAACTGCGCTTGTTCGAGGACATGGCGTTCTACCTGCAGCCGCCCGGCAGCGGACACTACAAGAAACCGCCCGGTCCCACTCGGGGCGGGTATGCCGACATGGTTCGCCTGGCGGGATCGCTCGAACGCCTGTCGGCCGACACCAAGATCGAGCTTGCCGGCTGGCTGCTGACACGGCTGCGCAAGCCATCGGAAAACAACCTGGCCTGGTGGGCGGTGGGCCGCATCGGCGCGCGCATGCCGTTCTATGGCAGCGCGCACAGCGTCGTGCCGGCGGAGATCGCCACGCAATGGATCGACGCAATCCTCGCGCTCGACTGGAAGAAGGTCGAGCCGGCCGCCTTCGCCGCGGTGCAGATCGCGCGCATGACCGGCGACCGCACCCGCGACCTGCCCGACGAGACCCGGGCCGATGTGCTGCGCCGGCTCGAAGCCGTCAACGCGCCACAAAGCTGGATCGCCATGGTCCGCGAAGTCGTCGAGCTCAGTGCCGCGGACGAGGGACGGGTATTCGGAGAAGCGCTGCCCGCGGGCCTCAAGCTGATCGCGGGGTGATCGCCGGGTGAGTCGCGGCCTTCCCATGTGCCCGTGGCGTCATTTGAAGGTGCTTTGAATTTCTCCTATGCTGACTTGCTCCTGCTGCCGTGTAGCGGCAGCCAGCCCTTCAAGGAGCAAGACAATGCGCGTCATGGTGATCGTCAAGGCAACGAGCGATTCCGAAGCCGGCAAGATGCCGAGCACTGAATTGCTGGCGGCAATGGGCAACTTCAACGAAGAGCTGGTCAAGGCTGGCGTCATGCTCGCCGGCGAGGGCCTGCATCCGAGCGTAAAGGGCAAGCGCGTGCGCTTCTCGGGCAAGGAGCGGACCGTGACCGACGGCCCGTTTGCGCAGACCGACGAACTCATTGCGGGATTCTGGCTGTGGCAGGTCAAGTCGATGGACGAGGCCATCGCATGGGTCAAGCGCTGCCCCAATCCCATGGAGGGTGAGTCCGAGATCGAGATCCGTCCGGTGTTTGAGGCCGAGGATTTCGGCGCCGAATTCACGCCCGAATTGCGCGAACAGGAAGAGCGGCTGCGCGCGCAGGTCGACGAGCAGGCCAACAAACCGCGTTGACAAGGGCTAGAGGCGTACGGCGTACGGAAAGCCATACTGCCTGCTTAGCCGGTCAAGCCTGGCGCGCAGGGTGGCCAGTTCGCCGGCCAGCTGCCGTGCCATGATCGGCAGCGGCCCTGGCTCCGCTTCCACTACTGCGGCTCGCGGCGATGGCGTCGGCAATGGCGTCTTGCCGGTCTCGAGCGCATCGGCCAGGGCCAGCAAGGTCGTGTCGATACCCGGATCGCCGCCCTCGCGCAAACCACCTTCAAACTCGATAGTCGCCATCAGTTCCAGCGCGCTGATACAGACACGCACGCCATGCTGGATTTCCTCGAACTCGGCGGCTGGCACGCCGGTCTCCTTGGCGACAGAGGGAATCAGCCCGCGCAGCGGGATCAGCTTCACGCCCAAATCCACCATCGCGGCGCGCAGCTCGGCGGCGTCGGCAAAACCGTGCTGCATCCGCGTATGGACCGCCATGCTGGCGCGCAACAGACCCGCCAGCCGGATGCGCCAGGAATATGAGGCGTAGGCGGGCAATGCAAAGGAAAACACCAGGGCGATCGCGGTACCGATAAACACGTCAGCGGTGCGCCAGAACGCATCGGCGATATTCTGTTCGCCATGGCCAGCTGTGATCACCACGGTAATCGCCGCCAGCAGTGCGATATAGCCGCCCTGGCCAATGGCATGGTACGCGCAATAACCGCAGATCAGCGCCAGCAGCGCATAGGTCAGCAGCGGCCAGCCGAAGAAGGACTGCTGCACGATCAGCGCCAGGCCGATGAGTGCCCCGATCAGGGTACCGATCCCGCGTTCCGCGGCGCGGCGCCGGATATTGCCGTGGTGCTGGAGGCCGCCGATGACAACCAGTACGGTGATGGTGGCCCACTCACCGTGGGGGATATCGATGCCGGTGGTCAGGGCAATTGATGCCAGCAATGCCAGCGCGACGCGCGTGGCGTGGAACAGCCTGGCTTGCCGAAAGCGCCGGTTTGTATCGAACAGCGCGTCGGTGGTTTTGCGCAGGATGGCTAGCATGGTTTTGCTTGGCGTGGCGGGGATTGCCAAGTTTATGGTATCGGAGGTTTTTGAGCTGTGCCTCGGCGATCGCTGTTGGCGACATGCTGTCGGGTGTTTAAGCGCGCGCGCTGTCGCTGTTGGTGACATGCCACCAACCACCTTGCAACAAAAATCAAAATCCAAAAAGCAAAAACCCCTCGCAGCGAACGCTGTCGAGGGGTTTTGCACAATAAGAGCCTGGCGATGACCTACTTTCACA
>NZ_JAGIQB010000052.1:0-49722 GCF_017815025.1 Cupriavidus phytohabitans | reverse complement strand
AAAATAGCGAGCCCTTCAGCCTTGTAGAGGCAAGCTTCGCTTTTTGCGCGGCTAGTACTTCAGCAGCCTGTTAGGGGGCATGAATCGGGCGGCGGCTCCTGGCAACCCATTTGAAACCGCTGCGAAGCCGCCACCGTCCGCTTAGTCTAAGCATCGCCATTCACCATGAAAAGCGATATATTTTTGCCCTGAGCAACAAATATTTCGATCAGTCGCGATGCTGCGCGAACTCCAGACTTTCCTCGCGGTGGTCCGCCACGGCACCTTTGCCAACGCGGCCGCCCATATCGGGCTGACGCAATCGGCGGTCAGCGCGCAGATCCAGCGGCTGGAACAGGAGCTGGGCTTTGCGCTGTTCGACCGCACCGGCCGCGCGGCCGTGCTCAATGCCGATGGCCGCGAAACGCTGGCGGTGGCCGAAGAGCTGATGACGGTGTACGCCAGGCTCGGCCGCCATGCAGGCAGCCCGCGCAGCGGGCTGGTCCGCATCGGTGCGATCGCGTCGGTCCATGTCTCGTTCCTTGCCGATGCGCTGGCGAGCTTCCGGCATGAGATGCCGGGATACCGCGTCAAGCTGGCACCGGGCGTGTCGCTGAACCTGCTGGGCCAGGTGGATTCGGGCGAGATCGATATCGCGGTGATGATCAAGCCGCCTTTCGCGTTGCCTTCTGACCTGCAGTGGCGCTCGCTGCTGGCCGAACCGTTCGTGCTGCTGGCGCCTCGCGCCCACGGCAAGCGGCCATGGCGCGAGTTGCTGGAGAGCGAGCCGTTTATCCGCTATGACCGCGGCTCGTTCGGCGGGCGTGTGGTCGACCAGTTCCTGCGGCGTGCGCGCATCCCGGTAAGGGACGCAATCGAACTGGATGAGTTGCAGGGCATCGCGCAGTTGGTGCAGCGCGGCCTTGGCGTCGCACTGGTGCCGATCACCGGCACGACGCCATGGCCGAAAGGCGTGGTGCCGCTCAGCCTCGGCGATGACACCTTCCATCGCGAGATCGGGCTGGTGGAGCGCCCGCAGCATAGCCGCCAGGCGGCGGCCACGCTGCTGGCGCAACGCATCGCGCAGGCCGCGCAGAGCATGGCGCGGGCGCCGTCCTGACGCCGCGCTGCCGCGGCGCGGGCCACGTCACTCCACCGGCTTCAGCTCGATCAGCAGGTCCTTCGCCGCCACCCGGTCGCCCTGCTTCACGTGCACCACGGCGATCTCGCAGTCGCGCTCGGCGGCGAGATGGGTTTCCATCTTCATCGCTTCCAGCGCCAGCAGGGTCGTGCCCGCGGCCACGCGTTGCCCCGGCTGCACCGCCACGGTCACGATCGATCCCGGCATGGGCGCGGCGATATGCAGCGGGTTGTCGGGTTCGGCCACCGGCCTGCTATGGCGCGCGGCTGCCGCTTGCGCGGTGGTGCTGCGCTGCTCGACCAGCGCGGTGCGCGATTGCCCGTTCAGCTCGAACTGGACCTTGATGAGGCCCTCTTCGGCATCCGGGTGCGTGCCTTGGAGCGAAACCAGCAGTGTCTTGCCCGCGGCGATGTCGATGGCCACTTCTTCCTGCGGCTGCAGGCCGTACAGGAATGCCGGCGTCGGCACCACCGAGGTATCGCTGTAGTTGCGCACATGCGCGTGGTAGTCCACGGCCTGCTTCGGGTACATCAGGTACGACGCCAGTTGGCGATCGTCGAGCGGCTCCTCGCAGGCCGCTTCGGCGGCGGCACGTGCAGCATCGAGGTCGACTGGCGGGATCTGGTCGCCGGGCCGGTACGGCGCAGGCGGTTCGCCGCGCAGCACCTTGCGCGACAGCTCCGCAGGGAAGCCGTCGGGCGGGAAGCCCAGTTCGCCCTTGAACAGCGACACCACCGATTCAGGGAAAGCGATCTCCTTGGCGGGATCGCACACGTCCGCGGCGCTCATGTCATTGGCCACCATCATCAGGGCCAGGTCTCCGACCACCTTGGAGGTCGGCGTCACCTTGACGATGTCGCCGAACATCTGGTTGACCTCGGCGTACGCCTGCGACACCTCGGTCCAGCGATGCTCGATGCCGAGCGAGCGCGCCTGCTCGCGCAGGTTGGTGTACTGGCCGCCGGGCATCTCGTGACGGTACACGTCGGCGGTGCCGGCGCGGATTTCCGACTCGAACGGCGCGTAGTAGCGGCGCACCCCTTCCCAGTACATCGACGCTTCATGCAGGCGTTCCAGGTTCAGGCCTGGATCGCGCTCGGTGCCGGCCAGCGCCGCGGCGATGCTCGACAGGTTGGGCTGCGAGGTCAGCCCGCTCATTGCATCGAGCGCGCCGTCCACCGCATCGCAGCCGGCCTCGATCGCGGCCAGCGCCGATGCGGCCGAGATACCGCTGGTGTCGTGCGTATGGAAATGCACCGGCAGCCCGGTTTCCTCCTTGAGCGCCTTGACCAGCGCGGCCGCCGCTTGCGGACGGCAGATGCCCGCCATGTCCTTGATGCCCAGCACATGCACGCCCGCCTGCTGCAGCTCGCGCGCGATGCCGACGTAGTACTTCAGGTCATACTTCGAGCGCTTCGGGTCGAACAGATCGCCGGTGTAGCAGATCGCGCCTTCGCACAGCGCGCCGCTTTCGCGCACGGCATCGATCGCCACGCGCATGTTGCGCACCCAGTTCAGCGAATCGAACACGCGGAACACGTCAACGCCCGCGCTGGCCGCCTGGCGCACGAAGAAGCGCACCACATTGTCCGCATAGTTGGTGTAGCCAACGGCATTGGAGCCGCGCAGCAGCATCTGGAACAGCACGTTCGGCACGCGCTCGCGCAATTGCTCCAGGCGCTGCCACGGGTCTTCCTTCAGGAAGCGCAGCGCCACGTCGAAGGTGGCGCCGCCCCAGCATTCCAGCGAGAACAGCTGCGACAGCTCGCGCGCATAGAACGGCGCGATCGGCAGCATGTCGGCGGTGCGCATGCGCGTGGCGAACAGCGACTGGTGCGCGTCGCGCATGGTGGTGTCGGTCAGCAGCACCTGCTTCTGCTCGAGCATCCAGCGCGAGAACTTCTCGGCGCCAAGCTCGCGCAGGCGGTCGCGCGTGCCGTAAGGCAGCGGCGTGCTGTTGTTGACGGCGGGCAGCACCGGTGCCGGCAGCGGCAATGGCGGCAGCGTGCGGCCGGTCATTTCCGTGTGCCCGTTGACGCTGATCTCGCCCAGGTAGCGCAGCAGCTTGGTGGCGCGGTCCAGGCGCTTGGCAAATTCCAGCAGTTCCGGCGTCTTGTCGATAAAGCGCGTGGTGACGTCGCCGGCGCGGAACGCGGGATGGTTGATGACGTTCTCGAGGAACTGCAGGTTCGAGGCCACGCCGCGGATGCGAAACTCGCGCAGCGCGCGGTCCATGCGCCGGATCGACTCGGGCGCAGTCGGCGCCCAGGTGGTGACCTTGACCAGCAGCGAATCGTAGTACGGCGTGATCACCGCGCCGCCATAGGCGGTGCCGGCGTCCAGCCGCACGCCGAAGCCCGCGGCGCTGCGATACGCGGTGAGGCGGCCGTAGTCCGGCAGGAAGCCGTTCTCAGGGTCCTCGGTCGTGATCCGGCACTGCAGCGCGTGGCCGTTCAGATGGATATCCTGCTGGACCGGCACGCCCGCGGCACGCACGACAATGTCGCCGTTATCGTTGCGCGTGTTCTCGGTCATGCCGATATAGCCGCCTTCCGTGATCCGGATCTGCGCCTTGACGATATCGACCCCGGTGACCATCTCAGTGACAGTATGCTCGACCTGGATGCGCGGATTGACTTCGATGAAGTAGAACTGGCCGGAATCGGCGTCCATCAGGAACTCGACCGTGCCGGCATGGGAATACCCGACCGCGCGCATCAGCCGCATCGCCGCCTCGCACAGCTCGGCACGGCCGGCGTCGTCAAGGTACGGCGCGGGCGCACGCTCCACCACCTTCTGGTTGCGGCGCTGCACGGTACAGTCGCGCTCGTACAGATGGACCAGATTGCCATGCGTGTCGCCGAGCGCCTGCACTTCTACGTGGCGCGCGTTGCGCACCAGCTTCTCGACATAGACCTCGTCGTTGCCGAACGCGGCCAGCGCCTCGCGCCGCGCCGCGGCCAGCGAGCCTTCCAGGTCCTGCTCGCTCTCCAGGATGCGCATGCCGCGCCCGCCGCCGCCCCAGCTGGCCTTGAGCATCAGCGGATAGCCGATGCCCGCGGCCAGGCGCTTGCAGGCCTCCAGGTCGTGCGGCAGCGGATCGGTGGCCGGCATCACCGGCACGCCCGCCTCGATCGCGGCATTGCGCGCGGCCACCTTGTTGCCGAGCCGGCGCATGACCTCGGGCGAGGGGCCGATCCAGCGGAGGCCGGCATCGATCACCGCCTGCGCGAAGTCTGGATTCTCCGACAGGAAGCCATAGCCCGGATGGATCGCATCGACCTTCGCATGGCGCGCGATGCGCAGGATGTCGTCGATATCGAGATAGGCTGCCAGCGGCTTCTTGCCCTCGCCGACCAGATAGCTCTCGTCTGCCTTGAAGCGATGGAGGGCGAGGCGGTCTTCCTTGGAATAGATCGCCACGGTCCGGATATTCATCTCGGCCGCGGCCCGCATCACGCGGATCGCGATCTCGGAACGGTTGGCAATCAGTAGGGATTTGATCGGGGCGTAGTTCATGGCGCGCACAAGGCAACTGAGACGCCGCGCGGTCGGCGCGGCGTCTCGGGTCATTCGAAGGGACAGCGCCACGGCAGGTGCCGTGGCCCGCGGCTAGTCGAGATGCGCAAACTGCGCAAACGGGGTGTGTGAATCCATCCAGTCGTCATGCCTGGCCACGGCCGCCCAGGCCCAGTTGGTGCGTTGGGGCGCTGGCTTGCCGCCGCAACGCGCTTCGTGGTGGTGGCCGGCACGTGGCTGGCTGGCGTCGGCGGCAAGCGCGCGGCTATCTCCGCCATTTGCGCCTGCTGCGTTGGTTCCGTAGTACATCGCGATGCATTCCTGTTCAAGACCAAGGGCGCCTGCCCTGCAACGCAATGCGAGCGTCGGGTCACGGCAGCTTTGCCGGCACGACGGCTGGACGTGCGGCGGCTCTGGGACCGCAAAAAGCGGGCCAACGCGAATTCCGTTGATTTGGCAAGATTCCGCGCTGCAAAACCGGCATACGGGTTTCAAAATTGAAATTCCGGATTTCATCGCTGCGCATAACCCTATCCCGGGCGGGGTTCGGCAACGCGAACCGGGCATGTCCGCGGCTGCCGATTTACAATACGCGGCGAAGTGGATCATTGCGTTCCCGTGATCCACCGCCGTGCCGGTAACCGCCGGCAGGCGCACATGTCCGGCCACCATCCCTCCCGGCGGCTTGCCCGCGGGCCCTGGCGTTTCCTCCGATGAGCAACCTCTACCAGCAATCCATCCTCTCCGTTCACCACTGGACCGACACGCTGTTCAGCTTCACCTGCACGCGCGACCCGGGTTTCCGCTTCGAAAACGGCCAGTTCGCCATGGTCGGCCTGGAAGTCAACGGCCGCCCGCTGCTGCGCGCCTACAGCATCGCCAGCGCCAACTATGAAGAAACCCTGGAATTCTTCAGCATCAAGGTGCCGGATGGCCCGCTGACGTCGCGCCTGCAGCACCTGCGCGAAGGTGACCAGATTTTTGTCGGCAAGAAGCCGACCGGCACCCTGCTCGTCGAAAACCTGCTGCCCGGCAAGACCCTGTGGCTGCTGGCCACCGGCACCGGCCTGGCCCCGTTCCTGTCGATCATCCGCGACCCCGAGGTGTATGCGCGCTACGACAAGATCGTGCTGACCCACACCTGCCGCTATGTCGACGAACTGGCCTACCAGCAACTGCTGAACGAGCACCTGCCCGAGCACGAGTACCTGGGCGAGATGGTGCGTGAAAAGCTGGTCTATTTCCCCACCGTCACGCGCGAAGACTTCCACACGCGCGGCCGCATCACTGAGCTGATCGAGTCGGGCGAACTGTTCGAGCGCCTGGGGGTACCCCCGTTCTCGACCGAGAACGACCGCCTGATGCTGTGCGGCAGCCCCGATATGCTCAAGGAAATCCGCGTGATGCTGGAGGAGCGTGGCTTTGAGGAAGGCAATATGAGCGAACCGGGCCATTTCGTACTGGAAAAAGCCTTCGTCGGCTAAGCGCCGGCGCCGCGCAGGCCAGGCCTGCAGCCTGCGGGACGTCGCGCCCGCAGGCGCCCTTCCTGTCTATTCGAAGCGCTCGGTGAGCACCATTGCCTCGACCTGGCGCTTATTCCAGAACAAATGATTGATCCGCGGCTGCAGCATCCGCAGCGCGGCATCCTCCACCGCGTTGAAATGCAGCGCTACCGCCGGGCGCGAGCCATCCCCCGGCAGGCGCTCGATCTCGTCGAACGCCGGGAAGCCATAGCGGATGAGGAAATCGCGGATCTCGTCGTCGGTGGTTTCCATGTCGACGTTCGAAAGCATCAGCACACTCATTGACGTCTCCTGAAGTCCTGGAGGCCCTTGCAGGCGTGTCCCTGAATTAGGTTTATGGCAGGCAGGGCCAGAAGGCAAATCGCAGCCTGGCGGCGTGCCACCGCTCTTCTTTGCCTTTTCCCGCCATGCAGGCCCGACCGCCGGCGCCAGCGCCACCGGATTCTGGCAATTCCGGGCATGGCACGTATGATGGTTTTCGGGGCGGCCGGCCGGCTGCCTTGCAACCGGAGAGGGACAAGATGCCGATATCGACAAGATGGGTGGTGACCGGCCTGCTGGCACTGGGCAGTGCCACGGCCGCCCTGGCGCAGCAATCCCCGGGACCGGGCGCCGCCGGCGCCATCTCGGAAGCCGTCCAGGAAGGCACCAATCCCTACCGCCCGCCGTCGGCGCACACACCGGACCCCGACGAGGCCAGGCGCGCCAAATGCGAGGCACTGGAAGAGCAGTACAACGCCTTGTCGAAGCAGCGCACATACCAGTCATCCGGGCCGGGCACGCAGACCGCGCAGGGCCGCACCATTCCCAAGATCGAACGCGACAAGACGCGCAAGCAGCTGCAGCAGGCGTATCGGGACAATTGTACGTAGCGGCGTACCGCGGGGCTATTGGCCCAACAATGAGATCTAATGCGCACCTTGATGGATTGAGGTGTATGGCCCCAACGGGACGATAGACATCGCCTTGCGGCAGGCGCCCGACTTGCGACCAGGTCGACTTGGCTGCGAGTCTGCGAGGCTGCGGGAATAGCCACTGTCGAGCTGGACTTCGGCCGGGACAGAAGCTGGGCGCGCTTGGCCGTGGAGAGGTGCGGGCAAGGAAAGAACGCACGGCGACATCCGATGACTCATTGGGATGCCATGAACGCCTTCTGTGCCATCTCGGCACGCAGATGGGCGGAGCTCCGTAACACGCAAGACGCTGTCACGTCGCTCGTCAAGATGCGCTGTCGGAATGACGGACGCCCGGCAATGGAGTCGATGCTCCCGAGCAAGCCTCTGATGGACTGGCTGATGGGCCCAAAAAAACAAAACCCCGGAAGACCGCGATCTTCCGGGGTTCGCCGCCATTGCTGGCGGAGACGGAGGGATTCGGCGCGAATCTCACTTTCTCCGCCAAATTCGTCATCCCCAATGAAATCAGGCACTTAGCGCCCCGCCGCATGCCCCGCTGGTACAGTCAACGGCAGAGTTTATGGAACAGGCCAACTGACACACCAAGGGTCGATCACCCGCCTAGTACAAGTTTAGCGCGCCAGGTACCGCCTCACAAGAAGAGGCCATTCCGCGCCCCTTGTTCGCTGATCGTGCCCAGCTACGGTAGGCGGTTGGCTCGGTCCGTCGGCCTGCCTGGCCCCTCCGCCTGTCAAGGTGGTGACTTGCCTAGCGCGTCAGCGCCAACGGCGGTCGAGGGCCGCGACGCGAGGCGATTGGCTGCCTCGATCCGGTGACGAGATAGGATGAGCCCAGTACGACGGAACTGGACGACGACGGACGACGGGCGGGGCAAGACGCCGCGGCAGCCGCGTGCACGCTCAAGGCTGACTGAGTGGAAAGCCAATGGACCGGCCAGCGCGCTCGCGTCGACTATCGGCGTCGGTTGCAGGGGCCGGCCCGCTGACGCCCCGTGTAGACCCGCACCCCGGGGGGCGTCAGCGCCGGGGCAAACTTCACGGCCGCCGTCGCCAGCCACTCGTCGCGTCCCAACGCATGCGCCACCCTCACCAACGTGCGCAGGGTGGCGGACCCGTGCTCCAGATTTTTCAACGACCGCACGCTCACTCCCGCCTGCAGCGCCAGCACCGACTGCGTCAAATTCCGGCTGAGCCGCAGCGTGCGCAAGTCATGGCCAAGCTGCCGTGCTAGCGCCGGTATTGCTTCCTGTCCCATATTCGCTCCGGGTGGCGGGAACCGAGCTGCCTTGCCCGCCCTCACAGAATATACATTTTTATGTTTTTTTTAACGTATTTGTTTACACGCAGCCGACTTTCATGCGGCGAATACGAAACTTTGACAAGGCGGGCACTGAAGCGTCACTTTGACTGTGCCCCGCCGGGGAAACTGGCTGCGATCCCAGCGCGTGCGCCGTTTGCTTTGCATGCTTGAGTTGAGCGCGTGACTGGCTGTCTGGGAGGAAGCGCCGAAGACCCTGTGCTTCGGTCCATTTCTGAAATCCCTGGACAGCATCCGGTTGCCGTCGAGACGCTATGCGAGAGCGAGCCCGGCTCCCGGCGACGAATGACCACAGCAAGCGGGGGCATCTCCCGACCGGAATACTGCGCCCACTCCCAACGCTGATCCGTTCTCCACGCCGCCGCATCGAGACGGGCGCGCTCAGGGACCGCCCATCGCTTGAGCTTCCGTCCTGCCTTGGCCCGGGCTGAGTGAGAACGGCCGCCAATCCCAGGGCTGTTCGCAAAGATTGCGACGCGCGGCACGGACTGACGTGAACACGCCGGGGATGTCGGTGGCCGCCTTGGGCCATGTCGCAGCCAAAGCGCAGGGTAGCCAAGGCACGCTCGCAGCGCGGCCCCACCACCACGGCCACGGAAGCTGTCGTCGCGCCCCAATGCAGGCATACGTGCACCAGCCTGCGCTGCCAGTACTGCCTGTGTCAGGTTTCGACCGAGTCGTCACGCGCCAGTCATGGCCAAGCTGCCGTGCCCGCTCCGGCGCCAGTTCCCCTGAGAAGCTGCGGATCAGCTTGGGCGCCGAGCACGGCACCTGCATCCACGCGAACGAAGCAGCGAAGCAGCTGGGGGGCACGTCGAACGCGAGACTGCGGTGAAGTCCGCCGAAGGCGCTGGGCGAGGCGAAGCACGCGGTGCTGCAAAAGGGTCTTGAGGCAGACAGCGTCCGGCGACAACTACCGGGCGCCGCCCGCTGACGTTCGGCAAAGTCGCGCCCCCCCCTGCGCTCGTAAGGCTCGATCCGCAGCATCGCCATGCCGTGTTACCGCGGCACCGCCCAGACTACCGGCGCTAGTTCCGCTAGCTCGACGCTCGTTTCTCAGCGCAGCAATCCCAGGCGTTCAATCTCGCGCCGTACAAAGTACGAAAGTCTCGCCCGATTAAAAGCTGGAGACTGTAGTTCACCCCGAATATAGGCAGCGTCTTTCTCTCGCGGCAGGAGGTTCGCCACCTCCATTGCGGCAATCCGAGACAAACCCAACTCCATCGCCGATACCATGGTCTTTGCCGACGCCCCAAGCTCCAGAAAGAGGGGAATGGGGGGTATTTCCATATCGCCTTCGAGGCCTGCCTCTTCGAGAGCGAAATTCAGAATATCGAGGTAGCACCCGAGGTACTTCACATAGTGATAACGCAGCCTCGTGTCTACCTGCTCCATAATCTTTCGAGCTACAGAACCCACAATCTTCTCTTCAGGTTCCTCGGGATTCCGCTCCTCCCGTACCCTCTTCACCTGTCTCTCAATCAGATTGCGGAGAGTCTCACCTTTCATCCACGCGAGCGCGAACCATCCGAAGAACTCTTCCTCCCTTGTCTCTCTGCCTTCGAGATGAGTATGAATCGCACGGAACACCGCTTCCAACCTTAAGCGCGGGTCGGGGTATTGCTGCCAAGGATGCACCGGAATCAAGCTGTCCAAGAATCCCGCCGCCAACTCGCGCTTGAAGTGGTCATAGAGCCTCTGCTGGCGTAGCGGCGAGACCAATTTATTCCGTCGAAGCAAGGAGGTGGGAAGGGATACTAAGTCTTGCGCCGCAAAAATTGCATCCTTCAGAGCGGTGGCGTCTACATTCGGATGTCGCGTCAACGCCCGAGCGATCGTCTGCTCAATGACACCATCACGGGCGTCGATGAACAGCCTGGTGAAGACGCTTTCGGCAAGTGCAAAGTCCTTGTCGCCGGAGGCATGCTCGGGGTTCAAGGCGAACGCCAAAAGAACATCCTGTTTAGCCCCTAGTGCATCGCAAATGGCGGGTTCGACGTCCGTTGTCTGCTGCTCCTCAACGGGCTTCTTCTCCCATTCGTCATAGTCGACCAGGAACACGTTCCCATGAGTGTCGCGTTTCAGTCGTCCAGCCCTACCTGCAAGATTCCAGAACTCGTCGGCCTGAAGCGGGCCTGCTTTTCCCTTACGCGGGTTCTTGAGAAAAATGTTACGCGCTGGGAGATTGACGCCTTGCAAGAGCGTCGACGTGCACACGAGATACTTGATATGGCCGTCGTCAAAGTACTCTTCGACTGCCTTGGATATGGTGGTCGGCAGCCTGCCGTAGTGGATGCCGATGCCGTGCTTAAGCACTTGGGCGAGCGCAAAATCGGGGTGAATGTGCTTGGCCACGAAATTCGCAAGCTCTTCCAGCGGAGACCCCTTGTAGTCTTCAACCTCCGGAAGCTCCTTCTTGAGCGCAAAAGCTGAACTGTCTGCAGCAGACGGCCGCCACGCATAGACGATGCTCTGGCCCTCTTCTCCAAGCTCGAGCGCTGCGGTTATGAGCCTCTTCGCCTCGGCGATGCTCCGCTTGGTAACGACCTTTCCCAGAGCCAGCGGCTCCTGCCCTCCTCGATAAAGCTCGACGTTCAGGTGCCTGTTCGAACCTTTGCCACCACCTGTCACGAAGAGAAGGTTCTGGCGCACCGGACGGAGGGCACTCTGGATGGTTTGAAGATTCTCCGTGCCCAGCAGTGGCGCGATAGTATGAGCGTTCTTCGAACTCGGCGTGATGAATAGCATCTTGGTCAAATCGCTACGCGCAAGCGCTTCCTCCAAGCAACCCTGCAACAAGATGCCGCGCTCAGCTTCTCCAATCTGCTGTGCTTCGTCAACGATGACCGCATCAAACACAACATCATATTCGTTGATAATCGTTTGCCACCGCTCCTGCGTCACAACGAAAACGAGATGCTTGGAAGCGTGCAGTTCTTCATCTATACGAGGAACACTGCTGACTACCACCTTATCCGACAGTCGCGTGAGCGCCTGAGTCAGGCTTGTCTGAACTTCGTAGATCAAAGACCTTGAGGGCACGACATAAACCACGCATTGGAGTCTCTGGCTCCTCGCCAGTTCGTCGAGCAAGAACGTCTGCACCAGGAAGGACTTCCCAGCCGACGTGGGAGCAGAAACGTTCACGAACTGATGCTTATGCAGGCCCAACCATACGTCGGCCTGGAAGTCTGTGAAGACAATCTCCTGCCCGAGGACCGAGACGGTGTTCTCACGCCTACGAGCTGCCTGTCTTAACCTAAGAATCCATGGCAGATTCTCATCCGAAAGCGGGCCACTCGAAACGTAGTCACCCGCCGGAAAGTTGCCAATTTCCGCTAAAACGTGGCGCCAGACACCGCGCAAGTCAGAGTTGGATTCGCAGGCTGCGAGAGAGTATGCGATCTCTTGCGCGAGTCCCAAGTGCCGGGGATCCGTCGAGCGCGACAACGCAACGGCGGCTTGGCTTAGTTTTTCGGCTTGCAGTGGCTCGAGCTTCGACACCGCGTCACCCATCATCGGCGCTAAGCTTCGCTGTTGCAGTTGTGCGAGCGCAGCTCGGAAAAGAGGACTTGTCTCGATGCGTTCGGCAAGCCTGAAGGAAAAGTCAGCCATTCATCGCCTCCTGGAACTGCTCTCGGAAGTCGTCCACCGAAGGTACCGGGAAGATAAACAAATCCACGTGCTCTAGCTCTATACCATTCGTGGCCAAATGACCTTGCGCAGTCTCGATCTTCGAGGTCATCGCAGCCTTGTAGTAGTCAAGGAAAGTCTGCTCGACCTCGTTCACTGGAACTGTCCCGAGCTTGCCGTAGGCGTGGTAATCAAAGCCAACCAAGACCGCGAAGCGGTCGATTCTTCGATTCGCCTCTTCCGTTTCATAGGGATTGAGAAACCGCAGCAGATGCTCGACACCGTCCTCTGGGAACCGGTCCAAGTCCTGAAAATTCGATATCAGGCGCAACTCCTGGTCCAGCCGCCCGCCTTGGTTTGTAACCAGTCCCGCCACCGACTCGGCGGCATCCCTCATGCCATTCGCGAAGGTCTTATGCATCTTTGATTCTCCAAAGTAGAGAATCAGCGAATCTGTCTCACTACACCACGCCGCATGCAGGCCATCCGCGCCATGGACCGGCATATTGCGATTAGTCTTCAGTCGCATCTTGGACACGACTAAGGGCGCCTTGAGATAGTGCTCGATAAGGGCGTAAAGCAAGAGCTCTCCTCCCTCACCTGATCGCTCCCCTCCCGCCGTCATGAACAGCTTACGAGCCATCGCTCCGAGCTCTTCAGAGGCCTCGGTTTCTATGTCACTCACCGCTTCGTCCCGACGGCGAGCGTCACGACGCTCAGAGCGGGTGGCGCAGAACTTGGTCACCTCCCTGACCAGCATCTTCGCCAACGCCTCCATTGTTGGCTTGCGTCCTTTAAAGACGGGGTACAAGAAATGCGCTCGTACGATGGGTTGATTCGGTGAGACGAAATCAACTCTTTTCAAGCGTGCATCGACGTGATGGCGGTCGACAATACGGCCGAACGCATCCGCCAGAGAACCTGTTGTGGAGGACTGCTCTTGCATTCAGAATATACCTGTAAGCAGGCTCTTCTCGCCTGGCGGCGCACCTGCGATGAACTTCCTTAGACCGGATATCAAATGAATTCATATCTACAGATCTGCCGGCGCGAAGTTTACATCGGCACCCGCCAAGACCGGAACCTCCCCACCAAAGAGGGGTAATTCCCCTTAAGCGAAGAACCCTCGCGCCGAGTGGAAACGAACGTCCGCGGCGCAGCCAATCCAGTGCTGGCGGCAACGTGCCCCGTCTGCCTTTGACCTTGCGATACCTATTGGTCGGCTGTCTGAGCGCGGACTTCGCTGGCGCGTTCTCTGGAGGATGCGTATGTCAATTTGTGCTCGGGGCATAGTCCATTGGAAGGCAGGCGCGCATTTGACCGAATTGGCAGACGAAGAGACCGGATCCTTCTGTTGTAGCCAGGGACAGAACAATTTCGCGGACCTAGGACGGCAACGCGAACGAAGGGGCAACGACTACGTGCAGTTCCCCAACACAAATGGTTTCAGCGATAATGAGCTCGATTCAGCATTTCATCTAACCTTGGAGCTATGATGGCTGATGCAAAAGTGATCGCGGAACATTTGAAATCCTGGCTTGCACACGACGGTTGGCACTCCGGTCACGCCCTTGACGAAAACCGCTTTCTCAAGGCGGTAAAGGATCTGAATATTACGGTGGGCACCGACTGGTCCGAACAGGACTTCGAGGACGCCGTGTACCTTGTGCTCGGCGAGAAAGCCAGGGACGCTTTCGAAAGCTTTGTCCAAGATTACACAAACATCGCTTTGCATCTCCGCGACTACGAAAAGCTCGCGTAAACGGTAGTAGACCCGAGGCCGGCCAAGCTTCAACAGGCCGCCTCAAGCCTCGACGCAATCCAGTTCCTTACCATCGGCTGAGCGCCCTGCGCAACGACGAAAGTCCTCGCCCACGGGGCTTTTTGTGGTTTATCGAACCCAACTTTCGTGGGGGACCGGCCACCACACACCCGGGGCATCGGGATATGATGCCAAGTTGCGTCATGGGGAGAGAACGGATGGAACCAATCTTCGGCTTCATGCTGTACGCGGCCCTGGCGATCATAGTCGCCAGCACGGCGGCAAAGAAGAAGCTGCGCTGGTGGGCCTACCTGCTTGCTGTCCTCGCACTCGGCCCAATCATGGTTATCTTGGTATCGCGTGCCGGCGGGTCAGGCATGGCTGCAGCTTTCTGTGCCTTCCTGGTTCCTATCGGCGCCTTCATCACCGCACTGTTATCGGACGCGGCACCGGAGAAAGCGACGCAGACGGGAGCGTACGGCGATTACGTGAAGTGCCCGTTCTGCGCAGAGGCAGTGAGGCGCGAAGCGATCAAGTGCAAGCACTGCGGCTCAGACTTACCGTCCGGCTCAGACTTACCGTCACCTCCCGCCACCTGACGCCGCATAGCGGTCTCCATACTTCTTTCGCCCGCTTGCCGTAACCGTGCGTCCTGCTGGAGCATGTCGGCATCCGTGACCTACTCTGGGTCTGGCGAGCGAGCCGGTCAGAGTTGGCACCCACATATGGTCTGCGCCGGTCCCCTGCCATGCGCACCTGCCGTGCCGACCTGGGCGGCAAGCGATGCGAGACTGGCCCTGCCTTTGGTGCTACTGGAAGATGTACTAAATGCGTAGGCGAAGGCATCGCACTAGTCGAGATCGTTACTGGGGCGGAACGGGTGTGAGACCAGTCACCGCGCTCTGAACTCACCGTTTCTACACCACCATCGCGGCCGCGCCATCTACTCCTTTAGTAGGGAGAACTCGCGAACCAATTCTCCGTAAACTATGGTTGGCACCGAGTGGCGCATGATACCAATGTGTCACATATAACCAAAATATCATGGTCAGGGTCATACTTCATGTAGCCATCCTCGGCGGAATTGCGTTCGCGGCTGCGCCGATAGCACACGCGTCCGACATCGGCTGCGAAACCAGCTTCCGTTCGAATGCCGCTCAATGTGGGCAAACTGCATGGAGCAACCCGGAATGCTCAGCAAAAGAGAGTGCGCGGCATAAAGCTGCGCATCTCATCTGCGAGTACGCGATGCTCTCCAATAGCTATGAGAGCATCTACGACGAACAGCAGCGTCTACTGAGTCAAGGCAAGATTTCAGACTCAGACATTACAGCATGGCGTGCCAAGCGCGATAGCTGCGACTCGGTGACCTGTCTCGATGGCGTCTTCGCAGAATGGAAGCAACGGGCCGAGCGGCTCAATGCCCCCGTCGCAGTCTCACCAGGCGTGTCGCCGCCTCAGACGCGAGCATTCGGCACTGGAACGGCACTCACCAGATCCATCGAACCGTCTTTCGCTGGCGTTTCATTGACGCCCATTGAAGCCCGACCTGCTGAACCGCCCGCCCCTCAGCACCAAGGCCCCAGCCAGGAGGCGAGCAACTCTGGTTTCGCCAGTTCGCCCGAGCCCGCTCCTGCTGCCGCTGCTGCCAAGAAGGCATCGAACCCTTTGGCTGGACTCATCTGGATCGGAATCATTGGTGTTGGCTTGGCGCGTCTCCTCATGCCGAAACGCGACCGTAGATTCAAGACGGGGTTCAAAAACAACAGGACAATCCCAACCGCGGTCCCGATTCTGTATGGACTTTCCGCGGTCGCCATCCTGGTTGGCTTCATTGCAAGCTAGCCGCCTCCGCGCCACTGCACATAAGTGAAAATCGAACCAACATAGACATCATGACTGAACAAATCTCTTTCGGCACAGACAGTTTTGCGGACAACCCGGAACCGCGGTGCCCTTGCCTTCTGCTCCTGGACGTCTCCGGCTCGATGTCCGGCCAACCCATCAATGAGCTGAATGCCGGGCTGACGACATTCAAGGACGAGCTGGCAGCCGACTCACTGGCCATGAAGCGCGTCGAAGTCGGCATCATCACCTTCGGACCGGTCCGCACCGAATCGCACTTCCAGACCGCGGCTTCCTTTTACCCGCCCACACTGTCCTCGCAAGGCGACACCCCCATGGGTGAAGCGATTCGCCAGGGCATCGCGATGGTCAACGAGCGCAAAGCCGAATACCGCCGCAACGGTATCGCTTACTACCGTCCCTGGATCTGGCTGATTACCGACGGCGGCCCGACCGACGAGTGGCAATCTGCTGCCGCTCAGATTCGCGAAGGCGAAGCATCCAAGAACTTCGCCTTCTTTGCCGTTGGAGTGCAAGGCGCGAACATGGATGTCCTTCGGCAAATCAGCGTACGGGAGCCGCTCTCCCTGCAAGGCTTGAAGTTCCGTGAACTGTTCACCTGGCTGTCGAGTTCGATGCGTTCCGTCTCGCAATCCACGCCTGGTACCGAAGTCAAACTCGAACCTCCTTCGGGCTGGGCCTCGGTGTGAGCTGGGCAACCGTCTCTGCCTCCGTCGTCGGGACGTCTCACGTAGCAGCCGGCATTCCTTGTGAGGACAGTTGCTACGCGAATGTCGAATCAGACTCTCATGGCCGGCCAGTCCTGGTAGTCCTTGTGGCTGATGGTGCGGGCAGCGCGCGCTGTGGCGGTCTTGGCGCTGAACGCGCCATTGAGAGCGCTGCGTCGGTCATCTCGAAGCAGATCCAGCAGGTCGAGTACTACTTGAACGAGGAGTTCGCGACCAACTGTGCCATCGCTGTGCGCGAGCGGCTCTACGCCGATGCGAGTTCCGAAGGCAACGTTGCCCGCGACTATGCGTGCACGTTCCTGGGCCTGGTGTCGACCGGCTCATCCACGGTGCTGTTCCAAATCGGCGACGGCGGCATAGTCGTTGACACCGGCGAAGGACTCACACTTGCCGTGGAACCAATGTCCGGCGAGTATGCCAACCAGACCTACTTTGTCACCGACATGGACGCCCTAGATCATCTGTCGGTGAAGGTCCTGCCTGCAGGTGTCAAGTACGCCGCTGCGTTCACTGACGGCATTCAGCGGCTCGCCCTGAATCTAGAGGTTGGTGAACCTCATGCTCCATTCTTCACGCCCTTCTTCGGAACGCTGGACAAGTTGTCGATGGACAAGGTTCCGGATTTGGATGGTCCCCTGCGAGAGTTCTTAGGCAGCGAGGCCGTAAACGAACGCACCGATGACGACAAGACATTGGTTCTTGTCGCCGCCAAGCAGTAGCAGCGCCGATGAAGAAAACGTTCTTTGACGCCAAGGGCAACGCTATTCTCCTGGGTCGGGAAATCGGACGCGGCGGCGAAGGCTCAGTGTTCGACGTTGACGGGCGGCCGGGCCTGGTTGCGAAGGTCTATCACAGCGCGCTCAGCTCCGGTCGCCAGTCGAAGCTCGCCCACATGGTTTCGGCTGTTGACAAGTCCATTCTTGGATATGCCGCGTGGCCTCAAGAAACCCTGCATGCACAACGGCATGGCGCGATAAACGGGTTCCTGATGGAGAAGGTTGTGAATCGCGAACCGATTCACAAGCTGTACTCCCCTGCGCACCGTAAACAGGATTTCCCGCGTGCTGCGTGGGACTTCCTCGTCTACGTCGCACGGAACACGGCGGCGGCGTTCTCCACGCTCCACGACCATGGGCATGTGATTGGCGATGTCAACCAGGGCAACGTCGTTGTCGGCACCGATAGCAAGGTTTCGCTGATCGACTGTGACTCTTTCCAGATCCGCGCGAACGGAACGCTACATCTGTGCGAAGTTGGAGTTCCGCACTTTACTCCGCCAGAACTACAGGGCACGACCGCCTTCGACAAGGTTGCCCGGACAGCGAATCACGATAACTTTGGCCTCGCCCTACTCGTATTTCACCTGCTGTTTGGCGGCCGCCACCCCTTCGCGGGCAAGCCGCTTCGAGACGATGTAGGAAACCAGCTCGAGGCTGACATCAAGGCGTTTCGTTTCGCATACAGTCACAATGCGCGGTCTCGTGGGTTCGAGCCACCGCCCAACGCTTTGACTTTAGCTCTGGTGCCGAATTCATTCGGTGGCATGTTTGAGCGTGCGTTCACGGAACCCGGAGTGTCCGGTGCCGGCCGCCCGACCGCCTCCGAATGGGTCAAGGTCCTTGATTCGCTCCGCGCTGCAACGAAGAAGTGCACGACGTCTTCGATGCACATCTATCCTTCTAATCTTTCGACCTGTCCATGGTGCTCGCTTGATTCGAAGGGCGTGGTGTACTTCATTGATACTCACGCATATCAATCGGTAGGAAACTCTGGATTCGCTCTGGCGCGCGTATGGGCGGCCATTGAAGCGATTCCGGCACCATCAAGTCTCCCACTGCCCTCCTGGAACAGCCGGCCTGTGCCTCAGCCACTGCCGGCCGAGTACCAGTCGAGGCGCAGCAACGCATTGTTCGCAAGGACAGTGATTGTCGCACTGGGCATCTGCCTCACCGCTGCCCAACCCGCGTTGTTGATCCTCGCGCTGATGCTCGGTGGTTTTGCGTGGATCACCTTCGGCAGGGTCAACTATGGACCTGAGCGCAACCGCAGAAACCAACAGCTGCGGGCGGCCGAACAGCGCTGGTCGTCCGTTTCCGCGCGATGGGACACCGAGACAGGCCCCTCTGGATTCTCGACGAAGAAGGCGGAGCTTGCTCGCCTCAAGTCCGACTATGAATCACTCGGCGCCAAAGAGCAACGAGCACTCGAAGAGCTGAAGAGCACAGCGGAAGCCCGCCAGAAGCAACGCTACTTTGAGCGTTTCTTCATCTCAGACGCATCAATCTCAGGTGTCGGAGCTGGACGAAAGGCCATCCTTGCTTCACATGGGATTGAAACTGCCGCAGATGTGAACGCATCGCGGATAAAGAACATCAAGGGGTTCGGTGAAGGACTCACTCGCTCTCTCGTCGACTGGAAAAAGAAGTGCGAGCTCGGGTTCCGCTTCAATCCTGGCACTGCGGTCTCGGCTGCCGACCAAGCCGCAGTCAGGAACAAGTTCGCCGCGCTGAAGATACAGATTGAGAAGTCCCTTGCCGCTGGCCCCGAAATACTGAAGCGATACAGATCGGAGCAACAGCAACGGGCGACGTCCTTGCACAAGGTGGTCGAAGAAGCAGCGACAGCATTGGCGCAAGCCCGCGCAGACCTCACCGTTTTCTAGCCTCTTTCATACAGCCGGAAGCCCCGCCCCTTTCGGACGGCGCCGCGCTAAACACATCAACAATACAAGGGAAAATCTATGAACTCAATGGTGGCAATCGTGGCGACGTTCGCGGCGCTATTGGTCGGTCTTTTCGTTGGTATTCTCGCAACTAGGGGTCGAGCGGCAGCAATGTCCCAGCTGGCAGCTGCGGAGGCTAAAGCGTCGATGCAGGTCGAAATCGCCTCATTGACTGAAAGGTTGAGTGGCACATCGGAAGCCCTACAGACGGAACGTCGCGAAAACTCAACGTTCCGACAGTCTGCAGAGACATGGCGCACCGCCCTTGACGAAGCCAGCAATGAGATCGCAACACTATCCGAGCGGTCCCGCCGGGTACCCGCGCTCGAAGGACAAATTGCCGACCTGGAGACAGCCCTTGCGGACCACGAGGCGGAGTTGCGTAAGCTTTCGACCGAGAATGGACAGCACACAGAAAAGGCCGTTCAGCTCGCCGGGAAGCTTGCAGAGGAGCAAGAAGCGCGCAGCAAGCTACAGCATCAAAACGACGAACTAACCACTGCCCTCCGTCGCGCTGACGAATCTAAAGCGGCCTTCGAGCAACGCGCACTGCGCGTTCCGACCCTGGAAGCTCAGCTTGAGGACGTGCGTTTGGAGCTAAAGTCTGCCAAGGATACTGTTACCGAACTGCGGGAATCCTCCCGCGGCGAAATTTCGCGTCTCAGCGCGGAGCTGAATGCGGAACGGGAAACCTCGTCGCAACTAAAGCTCCGGTTGTCGGACGCGGTGACGGCACGAGATGGGCTCGAAGAAAAGGTGACCGATCTGTCCACTCAGCTGAGCGAACTACGCACTCGGACGGACGACGAACGGCAACACGCCGCAGAGAAGCTGCAGTTGCTTGTCGAAGCCAAAGAAGAACTATCGAATCAATTCAAGGCCTTGGCATCCGACATCTTGGAGGAAAAGGCAAAGCGGTTCTCAGAGCAAAACCAGACGACCATCGGCCAAATGCTCGAGCCTCTGAAGACCCAACTCAGCGAATTCAAAGGTAAGGTAGAGGAAGTCTACGTCCAAGAGGGCAAGGACCGTTCAGCACTCTCGGAGCAAGTGAAACATTTGGTCGCACTGAATCAGACACTGAGCCAGGATGCGAAGAACCTCACCCTCGCATTGAAGGGGCAAGCAAAAACACAAGGCAACTGGGGAGAACTAATCCTCGAGCGGGTTCTGGAGGCGTCTGGTCTACGCAAGGGCGAGGAATACAAAGTCCAGGACACGCAAGTACGCGAAGATGGCACTCGTGCACAGCCCGACGTTATCATTGAACTCCCCGAGGAGCGAAAGCTGGTGGTTGACGCCAAGGTGTCCTTGGTGGCCTACGATCGGTTTGTTTCGGCAGAGAATGATGAACAACGAGCCGTTGCCCTTCGCCAACACCTGGACTCGGTGCGCGCGCATATCAAAGGCCTGTCCGAGAAGCGCTACCACGACCTGTATGGTATTCAGTCCCTGGATTTCGTGCTCGCCTTCGTCCCCATCGAGCCCGCTTTCATGCTCGCAGTGACGAACGATAATGCGTTGTTTATGGATGCGTGGCAGCGCAATGTTCTGCTGGTGAGCCCGTCCACCCTGTTGTTCGTTGTCCGAACGGTCGCACATTTGTGGCGACAAGAGTCCCAAAGCCGAAACGCGCAGGATATCGCCAAACGCGGCGCCGAACTGTACGACAAATTGCACGGATTTGTCGCCGATCTGCAAAAGGTCGGCGAAAAGCTGGGTCAAGCCAAGGCCGCATATGATGACGCACATAACAAGCTGTCCGCAGGCAGAGGAAACGTCATCCGGCAGGCGGAGATGCTGCGCGCCTTGGGGGTGAAACCATCCAAGACTCTACCTGCCGCCTTGGTCCAAAAAGCAACCGAGGATGACGAGATTGTCGTGCCAGCCATCGCAGCGCTTCCTCGCACCTCGCTTGAAGGGCCGGTAGACATTCCCGACTTGCCGGCTCAATAAAGGAGCCACCGCCCATTTATCTCACCGGTGGAACAGTATGCCGTAAAGATAGGCACGTCGGTGATTCATACTATGACGGAGCCGTCTCTACCTAAATTGCAATGGCCAAACCAGCCTCGAAACACGAAGCGCTTTCCGCTGGCGCTGCTTCTTGTCCAAGGAAACCGAAGCCCCGTGCCTCGAATGTGAGCCTAGAGCGCCTACATAAGATCGTGCGAGTAATTCGAAGGCGGGGCTCCGTACCGATGGAAGCGCTAAAGCGAGAACTGGAGATGTCCGAAGCCTCGATCAAGAGGGATTTCACCTTTTTGAAGGACCGTTTCGGCTGCCCGCTGGAATATGACCGGGGCGTCAAGGGGTACGTCATCAATGATGATCTCTTGGAAGGCGGTCGGTTTGAATTGCCAGGTGTCTGGTTCAACGCTTCGGAGATACTGGCCTTGCTTTCCATGCTGCGCCTGCTGGAGGGCATACAACCAGGTCTGCTAGACGAGGATGTCGCGCCATTGAAGAATCGGTTACGCGCTATGCTGGCACAAGGCACCCCCTCTGTTCGAGCGCTGGAAAAAAAAGTAAAGCTCATCCACTTTGCACCGCGCAAAGTGGAGTCAGGCCATTTCAAGTTAATCGCCGGGGCGTTACTCGAGGGCAACCGACTAAAACTGACTTATTGGAACCGAGACAAACGGGAGCGGACCGAGCGGGAGATCTCACCTCAGCAGTTGGTTCACTACCGCGAAAACTGGCTGTTAGATGCCTGGTGCCATCATAGAAATGCAATTCGGACCTTTGCATTGGAGGCTATCGAGAAGGTTCACGTCTTGCCGGAAACAGCCGCCATGGAAGTAGAACGGGACGTACTACGCGCCCATTTTGAAGCCGGGTATGGTATCTTCGCCGGACCAGCCAAGCACCGGGCCCGGATAAAGTTTTCTCCCGCACGTGCGCAATGGGTTGCCACTGAAACGTGGCATCCTGCTCAGACGAGCAACTACATGGCTGATGGAAGCTACGTCCTAGAGGTTCCTTATTCGGACGACCAAGAGCTGGTCATGGACTTGCTGCGCCATTCACCCGAGGTTGAGGTGCTCCAGCCCCTGGAGCTTCGCCAAAAACTCCATGCGGCATTGTGCGCCGCAACAAAAAAGAATAAACCACTGTCTGTTAGCTAGCTCACTATTTGAGCTACTCAGGGCGCCAAAATTGCTCCATGCCGCGAAATAGTTCGTGGCAAGGAGAAATTAGTCGTGAAAGTTAATTTTGCGCACCTCAGGGAACGGGGACGTACGGGCGGGTGGATTAATTTCGCAGTCTTCGATGCGAGAGCGACCTCCGGCACAACTTCAGACAACTCACAGTTGCTGGCACAGCTTACAGCCCAAGTCCGAGCAGGTAATCTTCGAGTTGACCAGTCAGCCTTGGCTTTCATGGCCGGTGGGCGTCTGCAGTTCTTCGGTAGCCCTCCCCTAGTTGATTACCTGTCCACGAGCGGACTGCCACAGTGGACTCACAGCCTAAACGTCTAAACAAGGAGCATGGCAATGGCAAAAAACGACCCTTCCGGCGACAACGCACGGCGTGGCGCAGTCCGCGACCGCTCCCAAGTCTACAACCCCGTTACCCAGAACTGGACGAAACGGGATTCTGACACGGGTCGGTTCATGGACCAGAAGAAAGACGGCGAACCCTTCAAGGGAGTACGCAAGGAGCCGCGGCGGTGAGCATGGGAATGATGGGCGACCTGGCAGGAATTCAGCCGGTGATCCCCGACCCATCAGTCCTACCCACGCACGCATCAACGAGAGGTAACCATGAGCATGTCAAAAGCCTATCCCGATTACGGGCATCCAGAAGGAATCGCTGCGTCACCGTGGTTTAGAGTCCAAAATAACAGGTTGTACACCGACTATGGCCATCCAGATGGCATCGGTAGTACTCCGTGGTTCAGCATCCGAAACGATCGGGCGTATCCTGACTATGGTCACCCGAATGGGATTGGCGCAACGCCATGGTTCCACATACGGAACGGTAGGCTCTATCCCGACTTTGGCCATCCCAACGGGATCGGTGCATCTCCTTGGTTTCGGTTGGCCTGAACAACGCGAATGGGAAAAAGCTAGACGAGCACAGCCCTGCGAGCACGGGAAGAGCTACTTGCTCCCCCAATAGGCTGACCGGAGGCCGGCACTGCCCTTTCGCGTCCCCACGCTCGAATTGACTCGATTTGCTCGGGACTAGTCTTCGACAACGGCACAACATTCTGAAAGCTGCGGCGAAATAGTTCATCGGAGACGGCCGCATCGCCATTTAGATACGCCTCCTTGACGACCTCGCGCACCGCAGATTCCAGGTCCGAACCCGCGAACCCCTCCGAGAATTCCACGAGCTCGTTCATGAGATTGGCGTCAATTCCGCGCTTGAGGCCGCGCTGCACGTAGATGCCGATGATTTCTCGGCGCTCCTCGGGACTGGGAAGGTCCACGAAAAAGAGTTCATCGAAACGCCCCCGCCGCAGCAACTCCGGCGGTAGCCGTGACACGTCGTTGGCCGTCGCCACCACGAATACGCGGGAGCGTGCTTCCTGAAGCCAGTAGAGGAACTGGCCGACCAGTCGAGTTGAGGTTCCGCCGTCTCCAGAGCCTTGGGCACCCGCCAAACCCTTCTCGATTTCGTCGATCCACAGCACGCAAGGCGCCACGTGGTCAGCCGTACTAAGCGCGTCTTTCAAACGCCCTTCACTTTGCCCCAAGTATTGCCCATGAATCGTGGAAAGGTCGAGCCGATACAACGGCATCTTCCAGTTGTGGGCGATCGCCTTCGCAGACAGGGACTTCCCGCATCCTGGGACGCCCACCAGCAGCACACCGCGCGGTGGGCGAATACCCCGCTCCCGGAGGTCGGCAGTCAGCAGCGGGCGCTCTTTGTCCAGCCATCGCTTGAGGCCACCAAGCCCGCCTACGTCGAGTTCGGCGCCGCGCACTTGCACTCGCTCAATGCCCGAAATGTCTGCGAAGATTCGATCCTTGGCGTGTGTCAGCTGCGCCAAATCTGACTTGGCGATGCTGCCATTTGCGAGCAACGTGGCGATGATATTCTCCGCCTCAATGCGCGACACGCCTGTCAGGATAGCTGCCGCCTCCCGTTCGTCGGCTTCATCCCACTCGATACGATAGTCGGCACGGTATTCGCCGATTTGCTCTTGGATGATCTCAAGCATTTCGTCTTCGTTCGGGGGAGACAGAACCAACGACATACCCAGTCGCTGCAGTTGGCCCCAAACCGGCTTCGTCGTGATGACGGCAATAGCGCCGCCATTCTCTGCGGCGAGCATCACCGCGTCCAGTAGCTGCCTAGCAAATGCTGAGTCACTCTCGATGTCATCCACTTCGGTCAGTACGAAGGTGAGGTTCTGCCGCTGCGAAATCTGCTGATTGGCATAGTCGAGTGCACCGTGCACGGACCGGTCTTCGTTAACAGACCGGCCGCTGACCAGCTCACGCATGCCCTGCGACAGCGTATGAACATACATCGGAGCGTTGCTCAGCCCCTGAGCAATATCCTTGAGGATGTCCAGTACCCGCGCACGTTCCGGGCTACGGATAGAGATAAACGGCACGCGCGCCTTGAGATAGCGCGTCAGCGTACTGCGAAACTCCGTGGTGTCACTCATTTCAACGATATCTAAGCGAGAAAAGTTCTACGCCGGCGGCCACCCGTGGGCGGCACGGTAGGGCCACCCGGCACGACTGCGGCCGGTGCTATGCCCGCCGGCTCCGCTGAGTCTTCTGCATATCGCAAAAGACTGTTGTTCCGCATGACACTTGCAAGCTGGCCGCTACGGTCGGCACGGGCGCTGTCTTCCAGAGACTTTTGTGCTTGCTCGGCGTAGCGCCTGATGAGCTTTTGGAGCAGTTCAGCGAGCTCATTGGGAAACGGTGTCGAGCGGGCGAACCGATGAAGCACCGCCAGCTTACGCCGAGCATTGAGCAATGCAACCGCCAGTACGCCATGATCACGAGCCAACCTAAGGTCCCGTGATATCTCATCAGCCACACGCTGCAATCGCAGGTTAATGGCGTCGCTCACTCGCTGTGAAAACAGACCCGCTACGCCTCCCGTCCAACTCAAGGAGCCGGCGCTCATAGCTTCCACAACCGCCTCATCCTGGCTGCCGCTTTCAAACTGCACCAAGCAAGCTGACCAATCGGCGTACGTCCGCGGTGGTGTCATCGACTCACCACACTTAGCGGACTCGCCGCAGGAACGGTGTAGCAGGCAACAGATCCCACGCTGGGAAAGCACCTGCCAGTGCTTCGTTCATTGGTTGTGTCGGCGTGGGGTTATTCTGCGGAGGGGCGGAGTTATCCGGCTTGGGATCCACGAAAGGAGCGGCATCCGGGCCAGTTGAAATCAAATTGCGTGCCATCGATAGACTCCTACGCCGCTTGCGTCATCACGCGCCGAGCCTTGTCGTGCGCAGTCAACGTATATTGTTCCGGAGAGATGCCATCCAGCAGATGACCGACGTGAATAGCGAAAGCATCGCCCGCTGCGACATCACGCCGCCACTCCACTACCTCCGCCAGTACTGCCTTGAGGGCGCTTTCGCATTGGTTCTTCCTATTAGCGGCCTCCTCGATCACCTTCGCCTTGGCCTTGGCAACCTCCGCCTTGGACGTAAAGAACCAACCGATGGCGACCACAGCCACTAAGAGGAAGAACCATCCCGATGTCATTGCCATAAGCAATGCCACAATCCCCACACCTAATGCCGTCCAATGCTTCAGGCCAAGCTTTAGCGTGGCAAGAGTCTTGTCTCGCACATCATCGAGGTGCTTTCCGAGAGAAACCAGCAACGGGCCTTCGTTCTCCCCGATTCGCGTTTTCTCCTGCCAGCCATCAATGGAGATTTCCACCTCTTCGGGCACACTGTTGCGGAACGACGCTGTCAGGTCATCGTGCGCGTTTCGCACCCACGTGCGCGACAACGCAATGGCATAGCGCTGGGTTGCCCGAGTGGCATGGCTCAGTTCAGGATTCATCGCAGCATTTGTCAACAACTGCGTAAAGCTGACCTTTTCTTCCAGCGCAGCCGTTTCCAGCGCGTTCTTGCGCTCCGCAGCAGCGCGATCGCCGGAGTGGTTGATGATAAGCTGATTGAGGCGGTCCTCTCGGCGCAGGGGGAGTTCTTCGTCATCAAACCGGGACACCAGCGTTTCGAGTAATCCATCCACCGCGGCCTCGACACTGCGAGCCGTCTCAAGGGGGCCTTCGAAGATACGGCGGAAGTGCTCCAGCACGTCCTTGTGCAAGCCTGCTTCGTTAAGCGACTGATTGAGCTTTGGCCAAGTTGGGCTGAATCGCGACAGGTGCCCGTACTTGTCCGAATGTTCCGTTTCCTTTAGCTTCCCGCGCAGACCGTCATCCCATTGCTGGCGCTGCGCTTCAACGAAGCCAGCAGCCTCACTCAATTCCTCAATCCAGGCCTCGATTTTGCGCGTGCATTGCAGCCTAATCTCGCCCCCGAATACACCACTGGCAAGGGCATCAACCAGAACGACGGATTGTCGATCGAGGCTCGTGGGATTCTGCATGCCGAAGTAGCGCTCAAGCCAAGTGCGGCACGCGCTTACGCGACCTGCGCGTCGGCTGACGAGCGCGAAGAAAAGCGACGTCTTTTCGTCATCGCGTTTAAGCGCCTCGGCCAGTGCGCGTTTGGCGAGATCCTCCTGATTGTTCAGCCAGGCAGCCAAGGCTACAAGCGCTGGCGCCAACCAGTAGCGCGGTGCGGCCAGCATCAGCCCTTCCGTGGCGGACTTGACGGTCTCCGCGCGTACGACACTCACATCTGCAGCCTGCAAGATGCCTGTGGCCTGGCGACGAACCTCGGCATAGTAACCGTAGGTTGTCTCCAACTCCTGTCGGACCTTCACCTGGCGGGTCTCGGCCAATGACAGTTCCTTGGCTTTCAAATCCGCTGCAACAAAGCGCAGAAACGCTTCTTCCAAGCGGGCCAGCTCTGACCTGGTGTCGCTGAGCTCGGTGCCGACGCTCGTCACTTGCGTCGAGACGGCTTCAATGTCACGGTTGAGGCTCTGCAGACTCCGCGTGATCAGCGTGAGATCCGCAAGCTGGATTATTCTTTCACCGGCACTCATGGTTCAACCCCTGACTATCGAAACGTCACCGCTATCCGCGACGGCGATGAGTTTGTCTATATAGATTTCTATGAACGCGTACTGACCGCACGCGGCAAGAGCCCGCCCACGTGCAAGCAGCGGCGGCAATGACTCAAAGCGCTTGTAGTGGTGGATGATGTTGCCTAGGCGATCGAGCGTGTGGACCTCGTACGGTTCGCCCAAATAGCATTTGGAAACTATGCCGACGGGACACTCGTCGATGGAGATATCCGGCATCTCCTGCCGAATTGCGGCCACAAAGGACTCGACCGCCTGCCGGTCGTGAGTATGTCCTCCAGCATCGAGATGTCGGATGGCTTGGATATAGGCTGAGGAGCGCTTTGCTCGTAGCCGAGATTCAAGTTTCGCGCCTGACACCCCGACGGTGGGCGGAGTATGCGACTGCACCAGCGATCCAAGGCTCGGTGCGGCACCTGTGCTCAGTAATTTCCTTGCCATTCTTAGCTTTCAACACCCACTCTGCAAAGCCGAATCCCGTGCATTACGGAGATGCCCACATCATGCGGCGTAGCATGATCACACGAATATCGGCTGGCGCGGTGCGTCCCATCACCCTACAAAGGTAGGGGCTCACTCGCTTTGGGAGTTATATGGGCGGCGCTCACAATTGGCGCACGCACGTCCGGATTTTCTTGAGACTAACAGCCGCCGTAATTCTTACGACCACTTGCCGTGAGGGTGTATGTCCCTCCCCGCGGACCGACATAGCATTTTTGCCCAGGCGGGGCACTACGGTTCGAAGCTAGGGAATTCACCGACCTCGGCGCGGAAGCCGTTCCTTCCCCTGCCAAACGAAAATTGGTACCCCCTCCGCCGCGATGGCAGTGGTAGTCTCCGGTCGTACGATTGGTGTGGCAACCGTTGGCGTCGAGGCCGCCACCATGGGCATGGGCAGGGCTCGAAAGCGCAATAGAAACCCAAAGCGCTACTAGAGCTACGCCAACAGGCCAAGGCTTACAGGCAACTGTCCACCTGCACATGGGACCCCCTCCCCGTATCTTATGTATTTTTGCCACCGAGACAGACAGTGCTCTTGGTGTGATCTCTCTATTTTCCCTTTTCGCATGCAATCGCACCATCCCGCCACAGGGGGAGGCGTTAGTAGTGCCGAGGGAAAATTGCCGTCCAGTTGGATGGCAAACAGGGGCCGCTGCCTCGGCTGCCCTTCTCCTCGCTTCAGCCCGTGCCACCCTGGCTTCCCTACCCTCGCATCAGCTCTTTTGGGCTAGCCGCTCGAGTTCCTCCAGCACCAAACCCTTGAACTGCTCGAACACAACCCAGTTGTTGTACTCAGCGCTCCAAAATCCCCGCCCGCGGCAAATCGGCTCGACGAGGTCCCGGACTGGCTCGCAGATTGGGTGGTAGATCGAAATGTTGTTTCTGGGCAATTCCCGAACTCGCACTACCACACCTCGCACCGAAAACCTCCATACTCCGTCTCGCTGAAACATATGGCCCTCCGTCGTTGAAAGTGAGGTCAGCCTAGTTCGCAGGACGCTAAGGAAACAGCCATCAACAGTGGAAGAAACCGTGGCGCACAGAAAATTATCCATACAAATCAATAGCATAGATGAACCTCCCGCCGTCGAGTGCAACCCGACGCCAGCTGAGGAAGAGGCGGCTCTTGAGACATTCCTACAGTTCTTCTGCCGGCCAGACGAGCGCGAAACCTGGGCACTGAAGGTGGCGCGCGCACTAGCAGAGACCGCCCTTGAACGATTGCGGGATGGCAAGCAGCGAGCGGAATTCAACTCAGCGAACGTAGCGGAAATGGTCGGTCACACGGTGGCACCCGAGGCAGCCACCAGCTGGCTGTCGGGCATATGGACCAAGCTAACGCGGGGTCTGGAGCAACGGGAGCCTGGCATGCAAGACACGATCCGCCAGGCAGGCCTTCGCTATTACGCGTGGCCGAAGAAGACTGCGAGCAGCGGCGGCGCCGGAAACAGCTCCACCTACGCGATGGACTTCATCCGTCTGCCCGAGGTAGAAGGACAAGCGGCGCCGTTGCCTCCCGGCGGCATCGGATATGTCCGTGATGTGACCTTGAGCCCAGCATTCTGGGTGAGACCATTGGTGGAGGCCGGATTTGCGCTGAAAGGATGGCGGCGGTATTTGTTCCTTGGGTACGGCTTGGGTGGGCTCGCGTTGGTCGGCTGCCTTCTTGTTCTCCTTTGGCTGGTTATCACCACCCAGGCCACACGGTTGCCGAGCGGAGAGATTTTCACTCTGCTCCTGCTCGCCGGCATGGTGAGCTGGGCGGGGTACACCTGCCTCCGTCCGTTCTGGAGACTCATCGACCTGCGCATCATCATGGCGCCCGATGCTCTGCTATCCCTTCGCGAACGTGGCGTCCAGCTCGAGGCCGTAAAGGAGATGTCAGACGACGGGCATTCTGTTCGGATCATCCGGCTTGTCCGATACTCCGGACGCTGCCCCATCTGTGGAGAAGACGTCCACCTGCAGGACGGAGAGAGAGAGTTTCCAGACCGACTGGTCGGTAGATGCGACGAGCATCCAGCCGAGCATGTCTTTTCGTTCGACCGCCACACAAAGGTAGGAAAGCCGTTGCGGTAGAACCCGCCGGTTCGGATAGACGAGACCAGCGAATGAACGACGTAGTACAAGCGCTCAAGGACGAGGTTCTGCTGAAAATGGGCCGCAACCTCCTGCTCAATCAGCAGGTGGAGCACCTTCTAAAGGCCATACTCGGCCTCGCAAGGATCGAGGGCACACCCGCGGACGCCGCGGATCGACTTGAGGCGCGAAATGCTGCCCTAGCGACGACATCGATGGGCGGCCTGCAAAGAAGGTTCCGGAACGAAGTTCTCGCTAGCCCGGAAGAACCACCACACAATCCGGAACCGGCTGACGCTTCGCAGCCGTGGTTTAGCACGGCAATCCGGTTCGATCTCGAGTCCTCAGACAGGGAAATTCTGGAAGCTGACCTCGAAGCACTAACCGCAGACCGCAACGAACTCGCACACCACTTCCTGTCGCGCTTGCATCCTAGTTCTGCTCCGGTGCTGACCGAGGCTAGCGCCCATCTCGACCGGCAGCGAGAGAAGATTCTCGCGATGCACAGCCGCCTCAAATTGATGCATGGCTCGATGGCTGAGACATTACAGCTGGCTGCAAACTTCTGGTCATCCGGCGAGGGCTTGGCCGCTATCGAGCTCATGCATTTGCAGAGCAGCCGGATGATGGAGCTACTGGAGGAAGTCGCAGCAGCTCCGAAGCGCGCAGATGGGTGGACCGACCTGGCTTACGCATCTTCAATCGTACAGCGCCAGGAACCAGACGCGCTAGCTGACCGGAAGGTGCGGTATGGCGAACAGAGTTTGAAAGCCCTGGTCCTCAAATCAGGATTGTTCGAGGTCGCAGAAGAGGTCCTTCCCAAAGGTACAAGGACTTTGATTCGCCCACGCGCGGACGTCTAGGAGCAGACAATCCCTCCCCTTTGCAGCCGCGGATCTTACCCATTAAATACTGCGTCCTTCAGCTTCTTCAGCGGGCGCACCTTCACCTTCACGGATGTCGGTTTGGCGGCAAACCACTGTTCCTGGGCCGTGAACGGATTCTTGCCGAAGCGCTTCTTAATGAGGCGCCGAGCGCCTCATTCACGGGCAAAACGTGGTCACTTGCCGCCCGGCCAGTTCTTCTCGAGGAACGCAGTCAGCTCTTCACGTTTGATCGGCTTGCGGCCAGGATAGTCCGCGATACCATGAAGAATCACCTCACGACTTTGTTGGCTGTTGTTGTATCCGTGAGTTTTCAGGTAATGGTCGATGAAATATTCGACCTCCCATTCTTCCGTCGCCGAAACATAGATCCGGTCCAAGTGACCACGGTAGTGCTTGTTGTCCTTTCCGGACCATTCACCCTTTTGAAACGTCATCGTCAAGATCCTTACATAAATGCCAACGTCGGCGGACTACACCAAAAGCCTTCCCATCGGACACTAGTGGCCAGCGAAGAAGGTTCCCAAATGCTAGTCGCAATGCCACAGTGAAATTCTTTGTTCGCGACTGGATGCCCGCCGTACTTCTCCGCAGATCCAATCATCTTTGATGAGTTTCTGCATCAAGGGAGAGTTGGCATACCGACGAGGATCCGGGCTCCTACGCTCTCCTCTTGGGGTTCCTCCTTTCTCATCCGCTTCATTCCATATGCCTTTGACAGTTCCGATACGCAGGTCTGGCGCGACCGGGCTGATGCCAATATTTGGTTTAAGTCCAGATGGCCCGCCACGGAATTAAAATTGACGCATTAGAGGCTGCCGGATGATTTTCCGTGAGAGTAGTTCCGCCCCGGAAATACAGTCTGCGCAGGTCATCCGCTACAAGGACGCAGTAGGTCATACCTGGGACGGAAAAGGCCAACTTACCCGATTGGTTGCAGCGAGCAGCGAACGCGGGACAGTCCGTCGAGCATTTTAGGGTTGCCAGCGTGGAAAAGAGCCGGAGCACGTTTGGCGGGCTACAGCGCCCACAGGTAAGACCACGGGAAAATGCCGCGCTCATGACCATCGTTGAAGACAAGTTGGACGCCATAACCCATCTCATTAACAGCGACAATGCGCACGTCCTGCGCCGATGCTGTTTCTACAGGCTGGCGTCGGCAGTCGGAACAACGGCACGCGGCGCGCAGCCATGCATGGGCCAGAGACTGGTGTCGGCCGTCGGGCCAGTCGATGCGTAGCGTCCCTTCGGCGGACGCCACTTCCAGGTGCGTCGGTACAACGCCGTTCATGCCCCACCATACGGGTGGCCGATCTGGGCGAGCGCGATTCGCACCGCCTTTCGCACCTCAGGATCGACGTCGTTGACTGCGGCAGACAGCGCCGGCAATGCCTCAGGATTCCGCAGACTTCCCAGCGACAGCGCGCTTTCCTTGCGCAGATTGCTGATCGCATGCCCTAGCTGCACAGTCAGCGGCGCCAGCGCTCGGCGGTCTCCTATCCTGCCTAGCGCCCGCGCAGCCTGCAAGCGAACCTGCCAGTATGCGTCTTCCAACGCATCGACCAAGGGCGGAACGGCCTCGGGGAACTTAAGCTTGCCGAGCGTTTGTGCGGCTTCTTCGCGCACCTGCCAGGCGCTGTCGCACAAGGCTGTCAGTAGTGCATCGCGTGCCGACACGTCGGCCGCGAGGCCGAGCGCACCTGCGGCAGCCCGCCGGACCTCGGCGTCGGCGTCGTCTACGGCGACCCGTGCCAACGCGGGGAGCGCTTCGCTGCGCTTGAGCCAGCCCAGCACGGTTACCGCCTCTCGTCTTACTGGGGCGGCAGTATCGGACAGCGCCGTCATCGCAGCATCGAATCCGAGCGCGTACCGGAGCTCGCGCAGCCCGCGCCAAGCCGAAGCGCGAACAAAGGGATCGTCGTGTGTGACCCACGGCAGCAATGTGTTGCCCGATGCGGGCTCCTTAAGCTCCGAGAGCGCCTGGGCTGCGGCTTCGGCCACCTCGCGGTCAATATCTGCGAGCGCCAAGGCCAGCGCCCGCGCCACGTCTTCGGACTCCCAGCTGGCCAGTGTGCGCGCGGCTTCGGCACGGACGCTCGGCGCCGGGTCGGACTGCAATCGATGCAACAACAGCGGCACACCGGCCTCGTCTCCCAGGTCGGCAAGCTGCAGCACCGCCACGCGGCGTACGGCGGGGTCGGAATCGGACAAACGAGGCGCCAGCGCGTCCAAGGCGGGGCTCAGCGTAGTCAGGGGAGAGTCAGCCGAGGCGGAAAGGTTGGACATGTAGAAAATTTTCAGCAAATAGATCGTTCATGCGGCGCGCTGGCGCGCGCCGTGACCAGCAGCAGTCGAGATGGGCGCGCCCTCGGGATCCTGATGCAGCAGTGCGCGGCAATGGCGCTTGAGCCGGATAAACGCGTCATCGGTCAGCAGGTCGCCGTGTCGGGGACGGTCGAATTCCACCGCAATGTCGTCCAGGATGCGACCGGGGCGCGGCGACATTACCAGGACACGGTCGGCAAGGAACAGGGCTTCGTCAATATCGTGGGTAACGAACACCACGGTAGTCCGCATCTGCGTCCAAACGTCGAGCAGCAGCGCCTGCATGTGGGCGCGGGTCTGCGCGTCAAGTGCACCGAACGGCTCATCCATTAGCAGCACGCGTGGTCGATTAATCAGTACGCGGGCGATCTCCACACGCTGTTGCATGCCGCCCGAGAGCTGCGCCGGGTATCGCTGCGCGAAGGCGCCGAGGCCGACTAGGTCCAACAGCGCCTGCGCCTCGCGCTTGCGCGCTGCAGCGGGCATGCCCTGCATCTTCAGACCGAAACTGACGTTGTCGAGCACGCGTTTCCAAGGGAACAACGAATGCTGCTGGAACACCAGTCCGCGCTCCGCTGCGGGCCCGCGCACCGGCACGCCGTCGAGCAGGATATCGCCAGCTGCCGCAGGGAGGTGTCCGGCGATGGCGCCCAGTAGCGTCGATTTGCCGCATCCTGAGGGTCCCAGGATGCAGACAAATTGTCCGGCGGGAATATCCAGGGAGAGCTTGTGAACCGCGGTAAACGAAGCATTGCCTCCTTTGCCGTTACCCAGCGCCACATCCAGATCACGCACCTGCAGGCGGCCAGCGTGAATCGCTTGGCTAGACGGATTCATGCTCGCACCTCCTGCAAGCGAGTCCACGGCATCAGCCAGGCGCCGGCGCGCTTGATTAGTGCGCTGCTACCCATACCGAATGCGCCAATCCAAAGCATGCCGACGACGATGTCAGAATAGTTCTGGAGGTTGTAGGCCTCCCACGTGTAATAGCCGATGCCATACTGGCCAGCAATCATCTCGGCAGTGACAAGGCAGAACCACGACGTGCCCATGCCGATTGCCAGCCCGGTAACGATGCTCGGAAGCGCGGCCGGGAGAAGCACCTCAGGAAATACTGTCCAGGGCCGCGCACCGAGGCTGCGCGCAGTGGCGACCAAGCGGGGGTCGGTGCGCTCGACGCCGTGAATGGTGTTGAGCAAAATAGGAAAGAGTGCGCCGATGAAGGTGATGAAAATCATGCTCAACTCCGACGACGGGAACATCAGGATCGCTAGCGGAATCCACGCCACCCCCGGAATCGGACGTAGTACCTCCAGTGGCGGCAGCAGCAAGTCTTCGAGCCAGCGAGAACGGCCAATCGCCATGCCGAGAACGATGCCCGCCACAGCTGCAGCCCCGAAGCCGGCGAGCACGCGCGCCAGGCTGTTTCCCAGGTGCAGAATCAGCTTGGGCGACTGCAGCAACTGCCAAGCCGCGGGCACGACGTCGCTGGGTGCAGGTACGTTGGCGAAAGTGAGAATGCCAAGGTGCACCCTGTGAGAGGAAGCCAGTTGCCACAGCACAATGCAGCCCGCCAGCGAGGCGATGCGCAACAGCCAGCGCATCAGCCGCACGCGAACTTGTCCGGCCGCTACGGGCAAGGTAGCAGCTGCTCCGATACCAAGACTGACCGAACTCATCGTCACACCTCGTCAATGGCTGGCCAGGGCGACGGCGCCCGCGCCGCTGACAGCGGCAAAGTCGCGCACACTGCCGCCTTGGGCCCTTGCCCAGCGATCGGCCGACTCCTTGAGCAGGAAAGCGCTCACCTGCCCTTTTCCGTCCTGCACGTACCAGACCTTGTCGGCCAGTAGCTTAAGACCTGTGTTGCGGTCGTGCACATAGAGTACGCGGGCCTTCTTTCCTTCCTTGCCAGCCTGTCTAAGGGCGGCGAATGCGGCTTCGGGCGCGGCATAGGCACGCACCTTTGGCTCGCCCTGGACCCACAGCTGCGCTGCCAGCTTCGGATCGGCGATGCGCTTACCAGTGACCGAGTCCTTTGCCGCCAGTGGCTGTTTATCGTACGATTTCAGTCGCGCATCGTAGTCCAGCCCTTCCAGCCGGAACGCTTCGCGAATATAGCGGTCGTCAATCACGCCGTCGGCATTGAGGTCCGCATCCGTACGCTTGAGCAGCTTCAGTGTCTCGATAGAAGTTTGCAAGGCCTGGCGGTATTCCGGCTTCCAGGTGTAGTCACGGTTCTGGAGGCCCAGTGGACCATGGAACAGGTAGTCCACCTCGGCGTCGATGCCGGTAACCTTGGCGATGAGTTCGCTGTACTTCTCCGGTTCCGCGGCCATCAGGCGGTCGGCTTCAATCGCCGCGCGCAGGTATGCCACCACGACTTCCGGGTACTTTTGCGCATAGGCCGCGTTGACCAGCGCGCCGTGGAAGGTCGGCGCCTCGGCTTGGGAGCCGTCATAGATCTTCCGGGCGAACCCGCGGAACGTGAATAGCTCAGGGAACGGCACAAAGTTGGCATGCCCATCAACCTTGTGCGCTTGTAGCGCGGAGCCACCGACTTCCGGCGACTGCGAGACCAGCGTCACGTCCTTGTCCGGGTCCCAGCCCTGCCGCTTGATAGCGCGCAGCAGCATGCCGTGTGCAGTCGAGCCGAACGGCACCGAAATGGTTTTGCCCTTGAGTTCAGCGAGCGACTGGATCGGCGAGTCTGCGGGCACCACGATGCCGTTGCCTGTCCCAATCGCATTACCTGATAACGGGGCGATGAACAGACTCTTCTTGCCAGCTTTCTGGAAGGCAGCCGCATTCAACGAGCCAGGAAAGTCCGCCATCGCGCCGATATCGAGCTTGTCCGCGACCATCTCGTTGGTCAGCGGCGGGCCGGAGGTGAAGTTCTTCCACTGGACGTCATAGGTGACATCCTTGTACTTACCGGTACGGGGTAGATACTTCTCAATCAGCTTCAGTTCGCGGATCAGCAGGCCACCGGTGGCGCAATTGATGGTGGTGTCCTGCGTGCCGATAGCGACGCGGATAGTTTCAGCGCCGGCGGTGCCAGCCAAGCTTACCGCGGCCATGGCGAGCAGCAGGCGCATGCTGTAAGACGTCTTCATGGGGCGTGTTCCTGTAGTCGGTTTGTTGTCAGGCGTTGTAAGTGGTTCAGCGCAACAGATACGGAATTTCGACCCGTACCGCGCCGGTTGGGCAATCCTTTTCGCAAGGCATGCAGTACCAGCACTCATCGAACTGCATGTATGCCTTGCCCTTGCTTACATCGATGGCAAGCAGATCCATCGGACAAACATCTACGCAGACCGTGCATCCCTTGTCGGCAATGCATTTGTCCTCATCGATGGTGACTGGCGCAGTGCTGCGCTGGGTAATCTCATGCGGGGTGTAGGCCATGGCTAGATTTCAGTGGCTCCCGTCAGGCGGCAGCCAGGGTCGATGCAGGCGATGCTGCGGTTGAGATTGAGGCACTCGCGCTGGTGGGTTCGGCATTGCCACGGCTCACACGCAAACGTTGGTAAGCGGTGGCGTCATCGCCTTCCACCGGTACCACATACGGCTCGATCGCGCGCTTGTGGCTGACCATGCGCCCGGAAGCGTCCTTGCTCAGATGCGTATGGCAGAACCAGTCGGTGTCGTTGCGCTGAGGGTAATCCACTCGGTGGTGGTACAGGCCCCAGCGGCTCTCGGTACGGAACAGCGAAGCACGCGCCGCCATCTCCGCGCAGTCCCGAATCGCCATGACCTCCACCGCGCGCATCAACTCATGTGGATTGGCGGCACGGATCTGGCCGATGTCCTCTGAGATGGCGTCAAAGCGTTGCAGGCCGATTTCCATCTTGCGCGTGACCTTAGGCGGCTGCAGGTAGTCATTGACCATGCGCCGCAGCTTGTATTCCACCTGCGCCGAAGGCAAGCCATGCTCGCGCAATAGCGGCGCGTAGATTCGGGCGCGTTCGGCGTCCACCTGCGCTGCATCAGCCTCAGTCAGTTCGCGGCTGGCGACATAATCAGCGGCGTTGTGCCCAGCGAACCAGCCGTAGGTAAAGGCACCCAGCATGTAGTTGTGCGGCACGGCGGCCATATCGCCCGCTGCATAGAGGCCGGGCACGGTGGTCTCCGCGCGCTCGTTAACATGCACCCCGGAGGCGCTATGGCCGCTGCAGAAGCCGATCTCCGAGATATGCATCTCCACCATCTGCTTGCGATAGTCCGTGCCCCGCCCTGCGTGAAACTGCCCGCGACTGGGGCGTTCGTTGGTGTGGAGAATAGTCTCGATGGTCTGGATAGTTTCTTCCGCCAGGTGGTCAAGCTTCAGGAACACGGGGCCGTTACCGCCTTGCAGTTCCTGGTAGAACTCCCACATCATCTGGCCGCTCCAATAGTCGCATTCGATGAAGCGCTCGCCCTTGCCATTGGCTGTGTAGCCGCCCAGCGGCCCGGTCACGTAGGCGCAGGCTGGTCCGTTGTAGTCCTTTATCAGCGGATTAATCTGGAAGCATTCCAGGTTGGCCAGCGCCGCGCCGGCGTGGTACGCCATGGCATAGCCGTCGCCGGCATTTGTCGGGTTCTCGTAGGTTCCCATCAGGTAGCCGGAGGCCGGCAGGCCCAGCCGCCCTGCGGCGCCGCAGCACAGAATCACTGCGCGTGCGCGCACCACGTGGAACTCGGCGGTGCGGCAGTCGAAGCCCATCACGCCGCACGCGGCGCCGTTGGCATCGGTCAGCACACGTGTGGCGACGATACGGTTGGTGATCTCCACCCGTGCGCGCTTGAGCTGGCGGTACAACACCTTCTTGACGTTGTGGCCCTCCGGCATTGGCAGCACGTACGAACCCATGTGATGGACCTTCTTCACCGCGTAGTCGCCCGTCTCATCCTTCTCGAAGCGCACGCCCCAACGGTCGAGCTGCTCAATGGTGGCAAAGCTGTGGCGCGCATAGGCGTAAACCGTGGACTGGTCGACGATGCCGTCGTTGGCCACGGTGATTTCCCGCGTGTATTGCTCAGGCGTGGCGTGGCCGGGAATGACGGCATTGTTCAGGCCGTCCATGCCCATTGAGATGGCGCCGCTGCGCTTCACGTGCGCCTTGTCAAGCAGCAGCACCCGCAGCGCGGGGTTGCGCTCCTTCGCCTTAATTGCCGCCATCGGGCCCGCGGTGCCGCCGCCCACGACAACGATGTCGTATTCGTGAGTTTGTGTGTTCATGCTCGAGAATTCACATTTGGATTGGTCGATTGGGCCGCAGACTTGAGATCAGACTTCGGCTCGCCCGGCAGTTCTACGGGCAGTTTCGGCGGCCGTGGCGGTAGGCGCTCGCTGCCGGTCTACGCGTAATCGGTACTGGAAAGCGTCACCGCGAAAATAGAGAAACTCATAGTCGAGCGGCATGCCCTCAGCATCGTGAGTCAGGCGTTCTATGCGGAGCACCGGTGCGCTGTCTTGTATGCGTAGGGCGCGAGTCAGCTCCTCATCTGCAAGGATGGCGTCGACGCTAAGATCAGCGTGCCCAAGCTTCACGCCACAGTCGTTCTCCAGGATTACGAAGATGTCGCGCGTGACGAGGTCAGCGGTCAGCAACCTTCTGCCAATGGCCTCGGGCACCCAGGTCAGCTCCAGCGATATCGGCTCCCGATTGAGCAGTCGTACCCGGCGTATCTCCACAACCATGTCGCCTTCCTGCAAGCGCAGCTGTGTAGCAATGGCACGGCTGGCAGGCACTACCTTGGAGCTGCGCACTTGATTGAGAATCTCATGGCCCATGCTCGACATTGCCTCGGCAAAGCCCTGCAGTGAGGTTACGTTCTGGAACGCCCTGGGCTTGGATACGAAGGTGCCCTTGCCGTGAACCCTGAAGATCAGGCCTTCTTTCTGGAGGTCGCCCAGTGCGTGACGCACTGTGATGCGACTGGCTGAGAACTGTTCTCCCAGTTCGCTTTCCGAAGGCATACGATGATGCGGCGGATAGGTGCCATCCAGTATCCAGGAGCGCAGCGCATCCCTGATTTGGGTGTGGAGCGGCGGCGGAATCGCTATCGCGGAGCGCGATGGTCTGGCGCCGGCAGCAGGAAAAGCGTTGGACAGTGCAGTGTCCGTCATTGGATTGAAAGCTCGTTATGACAAGTTGGAAAAACTATAACGATGGCCTTGTCATCCAGGAACGAAGCAATCCGGATATCTAACGTTGGATTCTGAACATGCACTGGTCGTCAGACTACGCGCCTGCCCACAGGTCTGCCCTGCCGGAGAGAGAGACTACTGCACGAATCTGCTACAGGGGACGCGGCCGGTCATACCTGGGACGGGAATGGCAAGTTGCAGGATTGGGTTGCAGCGAGCAATCAACGCAGGCCAATCAGCCGAGCATTTCAGAATTGAAGATACGGGCGCGGAGAAAGTCCGCTGATAAGTTGGCCCTCGCTGCGACTTGCCGGAGCCTCCGGCGAGGAACCGGACGGGCAAGGCGTTGCTGCGCCCGGTCAATGGCCCAGGTACTCCATTTGCAGGCGCACCCATGCCGCGGTCCCCTCCCCCATCTCCGTGGCGATACTTCCCAGCGCGTCGTCGAGCGCCCGTAGCGGCTGGTCACTGCGAGGCGGCGACAGCATGCGTCGCGGCGCGTCGACGTTGATGACACGATCAGGGATGATTGTCAGCCCGCGCCGCGTGACGACCGGCTCCAGGTCTTTCGACACGGTGTAGACCGTGGAGCGGAACTTCGCCGCAAACGCGTCGGCACTCTAGTGCGAGCGAAATCTCGTCCACGCCTGGCGCGACCGGAATGCCGACGTCCTCGTGCCGCCAGAACGAAGCGTAGTTGCCCGCAATCGTCAGCATTGACGCCAGCCGGAGACGAAAGCGCTCGCTCGGGTGTGCAGACGACCAGCACTCGACGCCGAGCGACTTCGCCAGCGCCAGTGCCTTGTCGCGTCCCGCTATGGCTTCGACGAGCGCGAATGATACTGGAATCGTGGCGGTGACCCCTGTGGTCGTGACGACCTTGCCGTCCGCGACGTAGCGCTTGCCTCGCTGCCATTGGATCCTCGGATAGGCCTTGCGCAAGTCGTCAAACGAATACCAGTGTCCTGTGGCTTGGCGCCCTTCAAGCAGGCCGGCACGCGCAAGCACCCACACGCCGTCGCAAACGCCCACCACTGTGCCACCCTTACGCGCCTGCGCGACGACCCACGCAAGAAGCTTCGGATCGCCGTCGCGATGTACGGCCGGGACAATGACGTAATCAGCGCCTTCGGGGAAGCGCCTGTCGAAATCGTCGGTGGTGGCTTGCGGCGCGATGGTGAGATTCGCGGGGAACATGCGCACCACGCCCGGCTGCGTTGCAAGGGCATACACGTCGGCTGCGTTGGACGCCGAAAGGATGCCGTAGGGCACCACGAAATCGGATAGTTCGGTGTAGTAGGTTTCCGCAACGACGGCTACGACCGGCTTTGTCCGACCGAAGCGCGGCGCGTAAACCGGCAGCCGTTCTGGCTCCGCCTCGGCGACCTGAGTCACGGATTCTGTAACGGCAACCGGATCGCAGGCAGCCAGTTCGGCCACCAGCAGGCACATCAATAACGCGGTCAGTGCACGCATGGATTCCTCAAATCTGCGAACTCAAGGCTCATACCATAGACTCCTTGTGTGGCGGTATTGGGACGCTGACGGTGGCAGGAGAAATTGAAGGCTATCTCATCGGCCCCGGCGGATGCATCGTCGTCAGGCCGGACCCACCAGGCGGCATGCCGAAGTTAGTTTCCACTTACCGGCGCTCACCTGATGCAGGTTGCACGCGACGCGCGGATGCACAATTTAGCCTACCCCGCCCGGGCGGGACGCGAGAGCCCTCAAGGCACTTGAGCCGAAATCGCACCACTACAAAGGGCATCGCTAGTGAAGAGATTTGTGTCACCGGCGAAACCGATTTCGCGAGTGGCGCAAAATGTAATTTCATAAGTATTACATTTTAAAAAACTCTAAACTCTATATTCAATTTAAATAATTTGCACCGATTTCCCTCATGTCTACATTAGGTTCTTGGCGAAGACATCCCGTCTCACCAAATCAACGGAAGGAGTGGAATATGGCACGCTCGATTCGGGTGTTCTACACAAATATGCAAGGCGTAGTAAGAATCAACTTCAACTGGCCTCCAATCAACATCAGGTCGGCATTGCTTGTCACAGCCGCGGAATGGCAGTCAGGACCGCTTGGCCCCATGCTTGATGGCACTCATCGGCCTCTGCTCGGAGCCGCTCCCATCTGGGTCTCGAACGTCGGTGCCCACGGCCATGGCGAAGAGGCTGGAGGAGTGGAGTTCCTTCTGCATGTGGATTGGCACGTACCTCTGAACATCATGGTCACGATTACCGTTCTCGATGACATCGAAGACTTCGTCCGGGCCTAACAATTTCGTTCGCTTTGATTGCAAAGCCTTGGCTTCATTGCTGGACTCTGATTTGGTGAGCGCAGCGATGGATTCACATGAATATGACTCCGACAAAGAAGGTCGCCGTGAATCGACAGCAGTTATGGAAATCCGTCGCTGCAATATTTCTGGCTTATGGCTCGCAGTTGCCAGGACAGCTAGCGTACTCGCAAACGCCATCTGATGGCAAAGTGGGGACATTCACCACGTTCGACATACCAGGTTCTACCGGAACAATACCCACCGCCATAAATTCCGCAGGTTCAATCACCGGGTATTACTTTGATGCCAGCGACTTAATTCACAGCTTCTTGCGCACCCCGGACGGAACTATCATCACGTTCGATCCTCCGGGTTCATGCGCCCCGTCCCTCACAAACGTGTGCAGCATTTCCACCGACATCAACCCAGCCGGAGTGGTCGCAGGAACCTACGTAGACCCAAGCAGAAATGGTCATGGATTTTTGCGTGATCCCGACGGAGCTTTCACTATCGTCGACGCCCCGGGCGCCAATAATGCCACTGACGCCAAGGGAATCAACCCGACCGGAACCGTCATAGGAGGCTATTTCGGCCCAGGTTTCCTGTATCACGGCTACCTGCGGCACGCCAACCGCATCTTTACCACATTCGATCCACCTGGTTCAACATATACCCAGGCTGACCGCATCAATCCCGCTGGCGTCATCACCGGGACCTACCAAGACGTCGATGGATTATTTCACGGCTTCGTACGGTACCCCGATGGAAAGATCGAGACGTACGATGCCCCGCTTCCAGGCTTCATCTTGAACTCGCCGGCCACCACCATCAATACCGAGGGCGTAGTCGCCGGCTCATACTGCGGCGACGCATCCTGTAACTCGGTTCATGGCTTCATACGCGGCCGTGACGGAAAGTTTACGTCAATTGACGCACCGGGCAGCAACTACGGAACCTCCGCCGCCGGCATCAACGCGGCCGGGACGATAACCGGGTACTACATCCTCGCCGACTTCTCGGCCACGCACGGCTTCTTCCGCACGCGCGATGGGAGGTTCAGTACGTTCGATTCTCCGGGTTCGTTTGCGACCGTACCCGCCGCAATCAGCAATGGAGGAGTAATCACTGGATGGTACTCCGATACAACTTCATGTCACGGATTCGTGCACTCGCCCGGAGCGAGCGATTTCGTGGCTGATGCTAGTGCTAGTCCTAGTGACAAAGCCGGCGTGCCAAACAGAGTTGATATCCGCGCCCGCCTGTGTCGCCTTCATTTAGTGACCAAGATGACCGGACAGGGAACGCCCACGACCAACGCAAAGCTGCTGTTCAAGTGTCCGTCGCCGAGCGCTGCCGAATGACCCGTATGACTGTCGGAGGGCCGATTTCCACCAGATAGAAACTTCCTGGCGTCCGGTCTTGGTCGGCGCTGGATACCCAGGAGTTTTTGTCACACTCCACAGCAGAGCACGATGCCACATACTGCCTTGTGGAAACCGACAACACTTCTACATGGCATCACGGGAGCGGAGAATGTCAAACGAAAATGAAAACCACGTTTCCAGCCTCTTCGACGCCCTGTCGTCTTCGACGCGGGAAGTAATGAACGGCTATGCGCGGTTCCTCGCCCCGGAGTGGCTAAATCAGCCGATTCTCCAAGGTTGGCGCATCGGCAATACCTACATCGTTTCGGACGATAACTCTCGCGACCCTGGCATGGAGCGCCGCATCGTCGCCCAGAACAGTTATGGGCGCCAGCTAGGTCGCATCATGGATGCGATGGAGGTTCTGATTGAGCTGGTGCCACCTGAGACGCGTACGACGAACAGTTCGTTGAGAGCGTTTCGCGAGCTTGCGCAAGAGATCAAGGAAATCAAGGAAAAGGCTCAAACAAACCGCTACGACAAGCTGAAGGCAGGCCTTGAATTATTGAGAAACGAGTGTCCGGAAGATTTCGAGCGCTTGATGAAAGGCTTCAGAGCGTTGTGAGTTGCGATGTGGCTAAGGGCAGTGGCAGCCTTGCCGGCCCGCCGGAGCCCCGCGGGACCTCTCAACAAGGCCGCTTCTGTCGAATTCGGATGAGGGTGCGGACGCCTCCGAGCAATGTCTCTTCTGCAACGTCGAAGAGTTGCGACTTGATCACAAGCGCTTTCAGGCTCTGCTCACCGTATCGCGCCTTTCGGTCCGCGAACGCATCTGGTTCTTTCGCCCGCGCAATTGCTTGTGCGTATGAGAAATCGGTCCATCCGTCTTCTCGATGTGGCGTTGCTGCAATCTCCCGCAACAAACCCATCATCCGACTGCCCTGCAACCAAACGAGCTCGAAGGCCTCCCTGAACTCGCTCGACTTAAGAAAGTCCGCGTAGGATAGACAGGCTTGCATCGTGGTCTCGCGCATCGACTTCAGACGATTTTTCATCGCCGCAATCCTCTCGTGCTGCCGATCCAACCTTGCAGAGGTTTCGGCCATTCGCGCCAAGGATTCAGGTTGCCAGTGTGGGAGAAAATGGTGAGCGAGATCGTTGCGTTCCCGTGCTAGCGCCGCGAGTTCCGCTTCCAAGGTCGCCCGATCTTCCGCAGAAAGCTCGATTTGGACCGTAGTTTTAATCCAGGGCAGATCCGCTTCCGTGGCGCGCTCATCGTCAGCCGACTCCGACTGGCAGGTCAGAAACTCGTCCCGGAACCGCTTTAGCAGCACGCCCATGGAAGACGTCCTCAAGTTCTCTTGGCGAGCCTCAAGGCGGGAGCCGGCATCTGCGAGACTGCCCTCAATCCGAGCAATGCCAAGAATGGACTTCAAAAGATGCTCGATCTCCTGATTGTGAAGGAGATTTCGCCCTACTTTGAGAAGGACTTCGTCCTTCAACGCTTGCAGGGCTGGCTGCACCGTTTCGTCCATAAGTGTGCGCCGGTTAGGCCAGATCTTGGCTGGCCTTGTTTAACACCTGAGGGGACATGTGTAGTAGCCAGCAATCCGCTTAACCAGGACTGCCAAGGCTTCGCCATCATGCGCCAACCGCGCCAGATTCCCTAGTTGCGGCCCGGCCTTCAATGTCCGCCTGCATCGCATGACCGGAACCCACCTCGAAGGATTAATCTTCCGCTATCAGGAATCGGTTCGGGTTCTTTCCGAGCCATGCCGGCGCGCGACCGCGCCCGGACCAGGTCTTACCGGTCTTGGGATCACGATACTTCGGCGGCAGTTCGGATTTTGGCTTTGCTGCTCCGCTTCCTGCGGGCCGGCCACGACGACGCTTGGTGATATCGTCGGCAGTCAGGCCATACTCTTCCATCCAGGTTTGAATCTGTTGGATGATGCCGGCTACTTCGTTGGCGCGCACCTCGTGCAATTTGGCCTCGAGGGCTTCCTTCTGGGCGATGAGTTCTTTGTATGAAGGCATCTTTTTCGTCCTTTTAGTATCCAGTTTAGACTGCAGAATAGCACATAGATTCTACTTGACCGCGCAGATGGCCCTCTCCGACCGAAATCAAGATTCGGGGAGCTCAAAATAGAATCCGTTTTGCTCGGGGGTAAGCCCCGGGCTGAAATGCCAATTTCGGTTTTGCCAACGCGGAACCGTACAGCAGGGCATGCGCGAATACCCTGTAACGTCAATCCGCGCATACGAAGCTTGCTAAAGCTGCCATGCGGCGTTCAGCGTAGTCACGCAAGCCTCTCGACAAATTAGCCGGCGCTATCCGGTGCGGAAACCGGGTTGCAGCAAATTTGGTGAACGATCCTGCTACGGATGGCGTCCAACTCGGCATGGCTATCGCCTCGCGTTCTCTGGATGCGCTCTCGCTCCAGATTATCCCATGAACTCCAGCAAAGTCCAATCGCCGCCAATATGGGGGGCGGCACACACGGAACCATTAGCTGTGATCTACTGGCGGCCAACCTTTTAGCCGATACTCCTCGCCGCGACGCTCTCCGCGCGCTGCAGTTTTTGGCGATCCGATTTCAGCGGGTGGCCAGCCTACCCTCCGTTTACATTAGGCCGATTGCGATAATCCGCGACACTCTTGTGCCACTGCTTATCGGGCGGGGTTAGGACGTACGCCGCCCAACCATCGCATCCCAACCTGTCCAGCCTTAGCTCGGAACTCGTGCATCCGGCGAAGCCGCGTGGCAGAACGCGATGCGCCAGGCGCATCGCCAACGGCGCCGCGCTGTAGGCGCGGTGCCCTACCCCAAAACAACGGACTTCCAACAAAGGCGATAGCCAACCGGGGGATTTGATGAAGCGCAGCGGAATGGGAACTCTTTTTCATCGAGAAGCGAAACGACTTTATATTTGCAACGCGCAGGCTGGGAAATTGCGTCGGATCGTCATAAAGCGTTACAAATCTAGCCCACAGCGCCCATCCCCAGGTGATGCAAAGCCTCCCTTCTTCAGGCCATCCAACATTGAAGTCTTCAAATGTTTTGGCCAGCATTGGCCACTCGCTGCAGCCAATCTTGGGAACGCCTATTTCGCCTTTGCCGGGGATGCGGTTACTCACCGATGAGGTCATTTTTCTTCGACAAGGGCCAACTTCAGCATGGTGATACGGAGACGGTATTCGGCAATCGACGGTCGCCATATACATAGGAACTGCTAAATGCCTTCCGCTTGGCAGTACCCGGTGGGTTGGAATAGCACTGTGCGCTGACGCCGAATGCCCTGCAAACGACCCACGACTTCATGATGCACGACGAATAGCTACATAAGTTCGATGCGGGGTGCAATGGCTCCGCGCCAAGTTGCCTTCCTGCTAGTTATCGCCCTGTCGCTCGGGGACAGGTCCTCGTCAACGAGGACGTGGTCACAAGACGGCAAGTCGGCACGACGGCACCTATCGGGTCAGAGGAGCGGCCCCCGCACCCGGCGCTGCTGAATTCACCAGATCGGCGCAGAAAATATGCAGAACCGGTGGAGTTCACGCAGATTCGTAGCACAAGGATGCCAACTAAGACCGCAAAAGACAAATCCGAGCCGATAGAATGACTCGCTGCGTCATTGTCTGGAGACCACGACTCGTGACAGCCGACCATCAAGATTTTTTCTTCAGACCCGCCCGCCCCGAAGACGCAGCGGCGGTTTTCGATGTCACTAAAGCATCTATCGGCGGCCTAGCAGGGGATTCCTATTCTCGGGATCAGCTCGATGGTTGGATGGGCGCGCGGACGCCAGTATTCTATGAAGACCTCATCGCCAAGGGGCGAATGAATGTGTGCCTGCTTGACGACGCTGTGATTGGATTTGTCGATGCCGAACCTGGCGAAGTAACTCGCTTATTTGTACTGCCTGAAGCCGCGGGGGCTGGTCTTGGCCGGCGGCTGCTTGAGATTGGAATCGAGCAAGCGCGGGTCAATCATAGCGGCCCAATAAGGGTAGAGGCGACGATTAATGCAGTAGGATTCTATCTAAAGCATGGTTTCAAAGTGCTGAAACGAGGCTATTTTTCTCATGGTCTCGGCGGAGAGCCTATCGAGATCGTACAAATGGAGTTGTGAATTTCGATATTCTCGATGTGCGGGCGACCTCGTGCACTTGTTGCTCCACCCGTAGCGACATCCTGTCTGTGCCAACGTGGCTGAAATATTATCGACGAGCCGTTCAAGCATGTTTCTCCGTCGGATAATTTCCCTGAACACACGTAGAGAACCTTCAATGGGTATTGCCCTGACCGCATCCCTTCCCGGTGCGCGCGCGAAACTCATCGTTGCCGCTCTGACCATCGGTGCCTTCGCCATCGGACTGGACACGTTTGTCATCATCGGTGCGCTCGACGTGATCTCGCGTGACCTGACGGTCTCAACGGGAGTGGCGGGCTGGATCATCTCGATCTACGCCCTTTGCTATGCGGTCTTCGCGCCGCTCAATGCCTGGATGTTCAAGGAGATGAGCCGCCGCAATGTCCAACTCCTGTCCGTTTCAATTTTCATCCTTGGAAACCTGATCTCCGCGGTCGCACCCAGCTTCCTCACCCTTGCTGCAGGTCGTGTCGTTTCGGCCTATGGCGCGGCGATGTTCACCCCAGCGGCCACCGCCCTGGCCTCCGAGCTCCTGCCGACAGCACGCAAAGGGATGGCGTTGTCCCTCATCTTCGGCGGTATGACCGTTTCACAGGTTGCCGGCGTTCCCGCGACCAGTTGGATCGCTAATGCAATTGGCTGGCGCTTCGCCTTCGGCTTCGTGGTCATTGCCGGCCTTCTCGCATTGCTGTTCTTAACTCCGATGATGTCCGGAATCCCTGCCAGGACGCTGGAGCGCAGAAGCAGCCCGGTCCACAAAGACTTCTCCAAGACGATCTACGGCGTCCTTTTAGTTACGCTATTCGTCGTCGTTTCCGAGTTCATCGTTTACTCCTATGTCAGCGTCTTCATTACTGGTTCCCTGCTCGCCGGGATCCCGTTGCTCTCGGCCGCGCTCTTTGCATATGGCTTTGGAGCCGTGACTGGAAACGTCGCGTGCGGGTTCCTGACCGATCGTTTCGGCCCCCACAAGGTGCTACTCGCGGCCGTGGTGGCTCAATTGGTCCTACTCGTAGGTTTAATTGCATTTGGCCACCATGGTGCGCTCACCGTGCTCATCGCGTTCCTTTGGGGCAACGTGAGCTATATGTACCTGGTTCCGATCCAGCACCGCCTGCTCAGCCTGGCCGGGGATTGGTCGAAACTGGTCCTCGCAATGAACAGTTCGACTACCTTTGCCGGGATTGCCACCGGTGCATATCTGGGTGGCATCATCATCGAGATGAACGACGTCACCTCCCTGGCGCTGGCGTCCATCCTGATTGGCCTCATTGGCATGGGTCTGGCTTTTACCTTCATGCGTGATGCTGCACCGAAGTCGTGTGTGCGGCGTCCCGAACCCGGCCTTAAATAAACTGACCGGCGGAACGTCGTTCCTCCCGCCTGACCGTCAGTGGGGCAACCAGCAGGGCCGGCATGGCAATGAGGTGCCCGCAAGCCCCCCAGTCGCAAGCAAACAACTGCGCCGGCAGATGCTCCTCGCCCTCCCCCACACGTCAAGCTACCGCGCACGGCTACCCACGCCCAGGAGGCGTGGCGGCACAAAATCGCCTTAAATGGCACAAAAATCGGGCATAGGGCGGTGCTGTATGAGACTCGCTGCCCGTGACTTTCAACGGCTCCCCTAACGCCTTCCCAGTGCGGCCTAACGAATTTTCGCCGCGATTCCGTGTGACACCATCATGAAACGCAAGGATCCCGCGCCGAGGGGCCGCGCTTTCACGTATTTCGACCTCTGGGAGCCCCTATCCTTTCTTCATCCAAACGAGGAACTCCCTTCCTGCCGCGGGTGATGATCTAGGCGAGAGTTGCAGCCGACCGATTTGGGAATAGCCGCCTTGAGGCTATGTTCCCACATCCACAAAATCAAATCTCCTTTTTGCGTCTACTTTGCGCTACCGGGAAATACGTCACCCCGTCGTATCCCGTGAATTTTTTTGCGCGGCAATAGCATGAATTTGCTTATGTGAGAAGCAGCGATGATTCCCTTCCAGTCCGCTTTCCGCTACACCTACGGCAACGACGCTACGTACGGCCGTTCCCCTACTGAGGCAAGCACGCTTGAACCTTGCTCGCGCTCGAAAACGACATCTTCTAGGAAGCCATCTGAAGTGCTGCTTGAAAACTCCAACATCCGCCCGGACGTAGCAACGGTTGCAGTCTTGGGATACAACTGACCAACCACGAAAGCAGCTGTATCCGTCTTGTAAGGATGCGATGCAGAGAAACCCCATGGAATCCGAGACGCGACGATCCGGATACCACGACTTCAAAGCCTATACGGAGCAGCTTACATGTGGAAAGTACCAAGGCTTTGTGGTGGTCCGGCACCACACGTTCGCAGGCACAATCCAGCGCGTATTTCGGGCAGGACGACCAACAGCAGCAGAAGAGGAAGCCTTCGCGCACGCCGCACTGAAGGTCGACGTGTTCATCGCACTGCTCTCAAAGACTCCGCCTAAATTAAACCTCACTCACGCAAAGAAGGAACGTTTGGTGTAAGCGCGCGAGACGCGCCCCAAGCAGGCTCCTGCCCCAGCCTGGCTGCCAATTACGCCATCGCATCTCATTCGACGGCGTTCGTCTCTGACGTTCGAACTTCAATTCCAACGGGCATCAGGTCGCGAAACGATGCTTTAATATGCGCCACGAGCGATAAGTATTCACGAGAAACGGATTTCAAACTTTGAGCCGTAGCCGGAGAGAAGTTTCTCGATCTCGGCGTCGATGGT
>NZ_JAGIQB010000051.1:0-53008 GCF_017815025.1 Cupriavidus phytohabitans | reverse complement strand
GCACCTGCTTGAACAACGCCTCCTGCGCTCTGCTTGAACAGGGTGCCGCCGTTCGCCCCGGGTTATTGAGCAGTTACCCAATTCGGTCCGCGCTCGTTCGGATGAGAACCGGAAATAGCGAGACTGACCTGAATTGAAGCGCGAATTCGTTGGACTACCCGCACCGGTCGCTCACTGTCTCTTTGCGACCCGAAGCGGCCTTGCAGGTTTTCGCGACGGCTACGACTGCTATTGAGGAGCAACAGCCGCAGGCCCGTATGCGCGCCCTAAGATGTGGGCGCCGGTCATACAGCCGCGTCGTACTGACGGATCTGCGTCGCTAGTCGTTGCAGCAACCGGTTCGCCGCAGGCGAAAGCTGGCGGCCCACGCGCGTGATCAATTGAGCCTCCGGACTTTGCAGCAACCGGTTCTCGACTGGGATTGTCGTCAATTGGCCGGCTTCCAGCTCAGGGGCAACCGCGATCCGCGTCAGAAACGTGAAGCCGAGATTGTTGGTTATGAACAGCTTGAGCAAGGTGACCGAATTCGTTGTCAACGCTGGCGTCAGTCTGACGCGGTCGAGCAGCATCGCCGCCTCCACCAGCCGCCGCGTGCCGTGCTCCGGATGCGTCAATGCCAGCGGATAAGGAAGCAAGTCCTGCAGCGTGACCGATCCTAACTTGCCGGCGAGAGGAAAATCCGGCGCAACGACCGCGTGCATCGGTTGACGCGATTCAGCGCGGCTGACGACCTTAGGGTCGGGCGACGGGTTGAACGCTAGCCCGATGTCGGCCTCGTCCTCGGCCACGCGACGCACCACTTCGTTGGTGCTGCACTGGTCAACTGTGAGCGAGATTTCCGGGTGGCTCTCGCGGAACTGCCGTATCGGGCCGCCGACCATCGTCGACGCGAAGCCTTCACCCATGACGACAGTGACCTTGCCGCGGCGCAGTCCGCGCAATTCCTGGATCTTCGAAACGAGATCGGCCTGATGGGCGCGCTGCTGGGAGAAGTACTCGAGCAGCAGCGCGCCTGCCTCGGTTGGTTTGACGCCGCGCTTGTTACGCTCGACGAGCGGCGTGGCAAGTTCCTCCTCGAGCAGTGCGATCTGCCGACTCACGGCCGAGGGCGCGATGTCCAGGAAGTCGGCCGCGGCGCGCACTGTGCCACAGCGCACAGCTTCATACAGGTAACCAATACGGCTTTCGGTGTAGGGGGCTGGCATGCGGTCGTCCCAGACGTAGCGTGTAGGCGCCTATTCTGGCACGCCAGCGGAATTGGGGAGCATGTCTCTCCGCCGTCTGCGGCGCGACCGCCTCGCCGGTCATCGGACCAGACACCAACGGGTCAATCAGCTCTTCAGGGATCTTCGGCAGTACCGCACTCATGGCGGCGATCTCCGCGTTCTTCTGCTTCGTTCTGCTTGGTACAAATGCTCCGGTAGGTCGTGTCTTGCCTCACACAAAATTCTGGACAGGCTCCCGAAGCCAAGCACATCAGGCCGCCGCGGCCGGTCCGAGGCCGTCCCGAGCCCGTCTTGGGCCTTGCGCCTTGCTTGCCCAGGGCTTTAAAGTTCCTATGCTCCGCTGCCACCTCGTCTACTGCTCCGGTTGAAACATCAGTAGGTGCATGCCATCGTCTATCGGCAGCCAGTAGGGCACGACCTTCATGCCGATGCAAACCTCATCCAGCGCACAATTGACCAGGTTGGCAATCACATTGACGCCGACATCGAGGGTCACCGACGCGACCACATAGGGCTCGTGCCCACGAAAAGCCGCGGCGGCGCGCCGCACCACGGTCCATGAGAAAATTTCGCCGCGACCCGAGACCTCGCGCCATTCAATGTCGGTCTTGCGGCCGGTGAAAATGCTGGTTGGGCGCGGGTAATGCTGATATTTGCCGGTTGCCCGGCAGTACTGGATGACCAATTTCTTCTCGCGTGTCGCCGCCCAGAATGGTTGCGTGAAGCTGGATGGCTTGATCGCGCGCCTGACATCAAAGGTATCGTTGAGAAGATCGGGAGTAGCTGTTGGCATTGTCGCCTCGCGTTTGATCATGCGTTGGGAGCCAGGACCAGGGCGCTGCTCGTGCCCCAGTTGCGCGAGTAATTGATCCAGCCGATGCCACTCACCAGCGCATTGGCGGTATTCCTTACCTGACGCGCACCACCCTCGCCCATCAACTGCCTCACTGCCTCGGTCAGGTTGTGCGAACAGCATGCCGCTTGCCCCGCCGAGATCTGGCCGCCGCCGGTATTCAACGGTAGATCACCATCGAAGGCAAAGTTCATTTCGCGGATGAACTGCACGCCCTGACCAGGCCCACAAAAGCCGAACGCCTCGAGCTGCAGCATGATCGCGATGATGAAATCGTCGTAGGGATGAAACGATGCAACATCCCTGAGCGCGAGTCCTGCCTGGGCGAGGGCGCGTTTGCCGCAAACTTCGTGGCCACTGCGGGTAACATCGACGAAGTTCTCCCCACCCAGGAAGTTGGTTCGCTCCCCGTAGCCGATCGGTGTGACGAACTTGTCGATGCCCTTTTCCCTGGCGCGTCGCCTGCTGGTCATCAGCAGGCCGGAAGCGGCGTCGCAGCGCATGACGCAATCGAGCAGACGTATCGGGTCGGCGATCATGCGCGAGTTGAGGTAGTCATCGATAGTAATCGGCTTGCGCAGCTTCTCGCAGGCGTTGTCGTTCAACATGGCATGGGCACGCTGGGTGACCGCGAGCTTGCCCAGCATCTCGTAGTCAAGTCCATACTGATGCTCGTAGCGCCGCGTCAGCAAGCCGAAAGCGTCGGGGGGGCCGAATACACCGTACGGATCAGCCCACTCGCGGCGGAAACTTCGGTCACCTCGGTTGTTTTCCGCCACGCCAGTATCGGCGAACAGCAGCAAGACCGTGGTGCATAGGCCGGCATCGATCGCTGCCGCGGCACGTGCGACGCTGCCGGTGGCTGAACAGCCGCCGATATGCACCTGGTCGCAGTAGTCGAGTTCCAGGCCGAGCTGGTCGGCCGTAACCTGTGCCCAGAAGCTCTCACCCGCCGCTGTCAGCCCGAACCCGGCCATGACCAGGCCGTCGATCTCCGCCTTCTCGAAGCCGCTGCGCTCGAGCAAGGCGTCGAGCACCTCGGCATCAAGCTCCCAGACGTCGCGGTCGCTCTTCTCCATGATCTTGGTTTCGGCATAAGCGACGATCGCCGATTCGCGTAGGCAGTTCACAGCGCCCCTTCCCCTCCCGGCGCCTTGATGGGCGCCGCTTTCTTGTTCAGGAACTCGCTCAGACGCGCGGTCGTTTCGGGGCTGAGGGTATATTCACTGACCAGCCGCTCGACGAAGATGCCATCGTCGTAAGACATATCCCGGATGCGCGGCAAGGCATTGGTGATGGCGAAATTGGTCAGCGGCGCGTTGGCGCAGATGCGCCGGGCCAATGTGACGGCCTTCTCCAGCGCCTGCCCCTTGGGCACCACATACTGCACCGCGTTGAAGCGTAGCGCCTCATCGGCGTTCAGCACGCGTCCCGTCAACATCAAATCCGTCATGAGGGCGGTCCCGATCAGCCGGCTGATCCGCACCGAGCCGGCGCCGCCGACGAAGATGCCACGCTGGCCTTCAGGCAGGGCGAAAAACGCCGTTTCGTCGGCGACCCGAATATGGGTGCTGGCCGCGGCCTCGAAGCCGCCACCGATGGTGGCACCATGCAAGGCAGAGACGAAGGGTATCCTGCCCCGAGCGATCGACTCAGTGTCGTAATTGCGAGGATACGGCAGTTTGTGGTCCTGGCCGCTTTCCCACATCGACGCGGCGTAGGCGAGATCCAGCCCACCGCTGAAGCACTCCCCATGACCGAACAGCACGCCGCACCTGGCCTCTTCACCCGCGCGCATCACCGCCGTATGCAACTGCTTATGCAATTCGTCGTTGAAGGCATTACGCTTTTCCGGACGGTTGAGACCGATAATGGCAACGTCGCCATCGAGTTCATAACTCACTACTTCCTTGCTCATTTCTTTCTCCTTCGATGTTTCGTTCATTTCACGAGGGCAACAGCCCGGTCATCCCTGCGCCACTGCATCGACGTGGGCGAGCAAATTTCGTTTGAGCAACTTGCCGGTGTCAGTCATCGGCATGGAGGGCAGCACGCGAAACAGTGCCGGTTGCTTGTAGGGCGCCAGTTGCTCCCGCAGGTGGCCGCGCAGTGCTTGCTCATCAAAACCCATGCCGTCGCGAAGCTCGAGGAAGGCGATCACCCTCTCGTTGCCATCAGGCTCTCGCTGCCCAACGACCGCCGAGCGCCGCACGCTGGGATGCTGATTGAGCACCGCTTCCACTTCTGCCGGATACACATTGAAGCCGGAGCGGATGATGAGCTCCTTAAGTCGGCCGACGATGAACAGCGCGCCGTCCTCCCCCAGCCGCCCAAGGTCACCTGTGGCATACCAGCCGCCGGGACGGAACGCCTGCCGGGTAGCCTCGGGATCTCGAAAGTAACCGGGCGTCAGATACGGCCCGGCGAGCCAGATCTCCCCGGTCTCTCCCGCCGCTACATCACGATGGTTGGCGTCCACGATGCGAATGGACATGCCTTCCAGGAGATAGCCTGCGGCGGTGTCCTGGCGCCGCACGTTGCTTGCGGTGGCGCAGCCGACCGGGGATTCCGAACTCGCATAACCGTGGTGCAGCGGCAGGCCGAAACAAGCCTCCACGCGCTCCTTCAGCGCGATATCGAGTGGACTGCTTCCCGTGTAGATGTAGCGCAGATGCGGCGCTGATGGCCGGTCAATGCCATGCGTCTCGAGGTGGGCAAGGAGGCGCGAATACAGCGCCGGCGGACCTTGCAGTTGGCTGACCCGATGATGGGCGAGTGCGTCGAGCACATCAGCGGCAGAGAAAGTCTGCTGCAAGACCAATGTTGCGCCCGAAAGGAGCGACGAGGCCAGCACGGCGGCAAGGCCAAAGATATGGGTCATCGGCACGAACAAGCACAGGCGATCGTCGCGACCCAGGCCGCGCGATTTGCAGGAGACGCGCGCGGCATGCAGCACGGCCGCGTGGGTCACCATGACGCCCTTTGGCCTTCCGGTGGTGCCGGAGGTGGAGATGATCGCCGCGACGCGCTCGGCTTCGCTGCCTTGTTCGGCGACTGCCTCAAGGCGCACGTCGCTGTGCATGAGTCCGTCGAGCGTCGAGGAGCGGGCCTGGTGGCGCCCGGCATGGGTCATTGCCGCCGCAGAGACCCCCGTGGTGAAGTAGATCAGCCGCGCATCGACCAATTGCGCAAAGGCATCGACTTCGCCGGCTGCCATGCGGGCATTGACTCCGGAGGACCAGGCGCCGACGCAACTGCAAGCGAGCAGCAAGGCGATATGCTCGGTGCAGTTTTCCGTCACGATTACCACCCGATCGCCGGGGCGCACGCCCAAGGCGAGCAGTTCCGTCTCCAGGGCGCTGGCCATCGCGCCGACCTCGGCATAGGTCACAGTGCGATCGGGGAGATGGATGAATTCGCGGTCGGGCTCACTCGCGAGCCACGGCTCGAGGAGTTCGTGGATGCGGCTTGGATTCATGGGTTCTCCAAAAGGAAACAGATTCGGGCGCGATGAATTGCCTGGATCGGCAATGCGCCTCGGCGCACCAGTGCCATCAGCCGAACACATTCAAGGCATGCCGGGAAATGGCGGCCTTGAGAACGTCGGTCGGCCCATCGGTGATCAACATGCTGCGCTGATCACGCCAGAACTTCTCGATCGGCAATTCGGTCGAGAGTCCGATACCGCCGTGGACTTGCATGCATCGATCTGCAGCTTCAAAGGATTTGCTGTCACCGAAATTCTTCACCATGTAAGCTTCCGTGCGAATGTCCTCGCCGCGATCGTGTTTCCACGCTGCGTGCCTGACCATCAGTTCGAGCTGGTGCCACTCGAGGTAGGAATCGGCGATTAACCATTGCACGCCTTGCCGTTCAGCAAGCGGCTTGTCGAAGGTCACCCGCTCCTTCGCATAGCTCGCGGCCAGTTCGAGACAGCGCTCCATCACCCCGCAGGCCTTGGCGCCGTGACGCACCCGAAGTACGGTGAGCACTTTCTGTGCGTGCTTGAAGCCTTCGCCTTCGGCGCCGATGCGATTTTCCACCGGCACTCTGACATCGTCGAAGGCGATTTCCCAAGGCGTGTCGTCGACCAGCATCTTCTGTGCGCGCAGCAGTTTGACCCCGGGAGATTTCATGTCGACGATGAAGGCAGAGATCCCGCCGTGCGAGCCCTTTGTGCGGTCGGTCGCGGCCATCAGTTGCGCATAATCGGCATCAGCCGCGCCCGTGATGAAGCGCTTGAAACCGTTGATCACGTAATGATCGCCGTCGCGCACGGCGGTAGTCTTCATGCCTCCGGGGTCCGAACCCGCATCGGGCTCGGTCTGGGCAAAGCACCATTTCAATTCGCCGCGCAATGTCGGCAAGAGAAAGCGCTCCTTCTGCGCAGCGTCGAGTTCATAGAGCACGGGGTACACCGTCGCGCCGAACGGATTGATTGCCCGCACCGGCAAGGCCACCGTGCGGGCGAGTTCCGACCACACGATGGTCTTGGCGAGCAGGCCGAAGCCCAGCCCGCCGTATTCGACGGGCACATCGAACTTGTCGAGTCCCAGTTCTTTCCCGAACGCCTCGACGCGGGCACGCAGTTCGGGAATCAGCTTGTCGTCCTTGCGTGCGGTGAGTTCGGCCGGAATGAGCTCCTGATTCACAAAGCGGCGCAGCGAATCCTTCAGCATGCGCAGTTCTTCCGGCAACGCAAAATTCATCATATCGTTTCCGTCCATACCCATTTCCTTTCAGTGCCGCTGCGTGCGCGCACGGCGACGGCGTGCACGCGGCTGCCGTTGGCCGCGCTGGCTAGCGCTCAGCGCGATGAATTCGACTCGATGTACTGGTTGAAGAAGGTCACCATCTCCGGCGGCAACCTTTTCAGTTCGACAATGACGCGCTCGCCGTCGGCACCCTGGACGAAATGTGCCGGCGCCAGCGTCACCTTTTCGTACTGCGCGATGAATTGCGGATCCTTCGCCATCCTTTCCACGGCGCTGCGCAGTTCAGCGACGGCAGCGTCGGGGGCATTAGGCGGCATGAAGATCACCCGCGGCGTGCGCGAGATCCGGTTCAGGAACTGCAGCGCTTCCCACTTCGGCCCGCTAGGGTTCGCATTGGCGCCGTGGATTTCGCGATAGAGCTCCAGGAAGGTGGGCACATCGGGCAGATTGGGACTGCGTCTAAGGTTGCCTTCGCCGCGCTCGTACTGGAAGAGCGGAATCGCGAGGCCCTTGTCCACCAAATTCAGCTTGGCAAAGGAGTTGTAGCCGGGCAAGGAATTACTGAGCAACTGGATGTCGCCCTGGAGCAGCGCCACTTCGGCCTCACGCGTCCCCTTGTAGCCGGGAATGATCCGGTATTTGGCGCCGAGCAGATCAAGGGCCAGACTCTGGCGCAACGCCGACCAGTCCGAACCGTTCGAAAGCACGGCAGCGCGAAACGTATTGACTTTGGCAATATCTGCAGGTTTGGCGATGCCCGGGGCGGTGTCACGCCGAATGTATAGCAGGTTGGTCTGCTCCATGCCGGCAATGAACTTGAGGTCGTTGAATTTGACCCGCAAGTTCGGATGATTCAAGATCTGCTGCATCGGGTCCCAGGTAAAGAAACCGATGTTGAGGTTGTTCGTCTCGGAGACGTCGCCGAGTTGGTTGACGGCGATCATGCCGCCGGCGCCGGCAACGTTGCGAACGACGACAGCGCTGGTGCCTTTCAGAAAGCGCGGCAGATGTTGCGCAAAAACGCGCCCCTCCAGGTCGGTGGGGCCGCCCACCGGGAAATTGACAATCACATTGACCACGCGGCCGGCAATATCTTGCGCATGGGAAATACCCGTGCCTGCGCAGAGCATCGCCAAGACGCAGGCAACGCTGCGAAATTTAGTCATCAGACGCATTTCTCAAACCTCCTGATAGTCGACATGAAGTGAATCGCGACGCCTGTAGCTCCGCTGATCGAGTCTGCGGGCGTCGCGGGCACGACGAATCGCTTGGCGCGATCCAGCTCTTCTCCGTTTCGCGGTCATCAGGCGGCGTGGATCGGAATCACCGAAGAGTCCGCCACGCGCGCCCCCTCATGCCGCGCACTACCCAAATCTGCGCCCTTGGACGTGAGGAACATGTTCACCCACCCAGCGCGTTGACGCGCACGACGCGCCTCGGATCGGCCTTGAAAGATACGTGAGCGCCGCCAGGTGGATGATGTGGGTGACGCCGTAGCGCTCCATCATTGCATCCAGCGGCACGGCATCGGCGACGTCGAACCTGCACGAACTCTCCGCGTGCCAGCGGACGCACCGCCTTCAAGGCTGCAGCCCTGGCCTGCACGGACTCCTCGACCAGCCTGGCGAGATCATTGTATGGATGAACTCCGACTCGCATGACTAGATCCGTAACTTCTATATAGGTGTTCGAAGAATATAGCTTGTTATATCGACTTTCTTCTAGGGATATCCATAAGTCCTACATAGGATAAAGTGCGGCGCGTTTCGCGGCTGATGGGCTGGTCGTACACGATGCCATGCTGTTCCAGGACGTGCGTGTAGATACCGGGTGCATGGGTGCGCCTACGCGGATGAGGTGAGTATCCAGTCTCATCGAGTCGCTCGAGGCTCGCTGGCAGAAGTCGCGGTCGCGCGGGGCGCCCCTCGAGCAGCAGCACGGAGCCTGCCTTGCGCCCGGCGAGTCCGGTGGCAAGCGTGGCGCCCCGACTCGCCGGCGCCGATCACCACGTAGTCGAAAAGTTTCGCTATGTTCCATGTTCCGAAAGGCTCCAGCGATGTCACGAACGGCCCACCCGGGTCGTGGGCGTGGCGGCGGTCTGGACCCACACGCTCTTGGTCTGCGTGTATTCGTAAAGCGCCTCGACTCCGCTCGTGCGCCCGTAGCCGCTGTTCTTGTAACCGCCAAATGGCGAAGCAACATGCACGGAGCGGTAACCGTTGATCCAAAATGTGCCGGCGTCCACCTGGCCCGCCACACGGTGCGCGCGGCCGACGTCGTTGGTCCACACCGCGCCAGCCAGGCCGAATTCGCTGTCATTGGCGATCGCGATCGCTTCCTCCTCCGTGTCGAACGGAATCGCGGCGATCACGGGTCCGAAGATCTCGGTGCGGGCGACTTGCATGGAGTTCGAGACACCGGCGAACAGCGTCGGCTTGACGTAATAGCCGCCTGGCTCGAAATCTGTGGTGCCGGCCGCGAGCTGGGCGCCTTCTGCGACGCCCGCAACGATCATCCGCTTGATGTGCTCGTACTGGCCGCGGTTGCTGATTGGCCCAATCTCCGTCGACGATTCGAGCGGATGCCCGATGCGCAGTCGGCGCGCGCCGTCCGCCACCTTGTCGACCAGTTCGTCGTAGACTCGGCGCTGCACGAGCAAGCGCGATCCAGCGGTGCAACTCTGGCCCGTGCCCGAGTAGACGGCTGCCTGGGCGCCAATTGCGGCCATGTCGAGGTTTGCGTCTTCGAAGACGATATTTGCGGACTTGCCGCCGAGTTCAAGGATGCAGGGGATCAGATGCCGCGCAGCAGATTCGGCGATCTTTGCGCCCGTTGCGGGCGAGCCGACGAAGACGACCTTCCGCACGATGCCGTTCGCGATCGCCGCCTGCGCCGTCGTGTGACCGTAGCCGGCTAGCACGTTGACGAGTCCGGCGGGCAGGCCGGCCTGTTCGGCCAGCGAGGCGACCGCCAGCGACGTGAACGGCGTCAGCTCCGATGGCTTTAGCAGCGCGGCGTTGCCCACGGCGATGGTCGGTGCGACCTGCCAGCCGAACGACAGAATCGGGATGTTCCACGGCGTGACATGGAGGATGGTCCCGTACGGCTCGCGGCGCGTGTAGTTGAGGTGCGTAGTCGGCACGGCGATTACGTCGCCATGGAACTTGTCGGCCCAGCCCGCGTAGAACTCGAACATCTCGGCCACCATCTCGGCCTCGCGGCGGCTGTCGCGGATCGGCTTGCCGGTCGAGATCGACTCGAGGCGCGCGAGCGCTTCGCCATACTCGCGGATCTTCGCCGCCACCGCGAACAGGGTGCGCCCGCGCGCGGCGTGGGTCATGCCCCACCAGGTTTTCTGCGCCTCTTGGGCGGCCATACAGGCGAGAGCGGCCACGTCGGCGCCGGCGTCGCGATAGCTGACGCTCTTTTCGCCGGTCGCGGGGTCGAACAACTGGATTTCGTCCCCGCTGCCCGGAATCAGCTTGCCGCCCACATACGAGCCGATTTCCGTGGCGCCCGGAAAGAACTCGGCGAAGGCCGCCACCAGGAATCCTGCTTTCGATTGCTCCATCGTGAATGCTCCAGTCAGTTGTGTTCGTCCGTGGCAGTATGGTTGGAGGGGGTGGCCTGATCAATGACACACGATGAGCAATCGTGTTCTGAAAAAGAGAACACTAGTCAGCGTGCTACTTGATGTGAAGACAGTGGCGCCGCTTTGACTAGCTTTGTCCCGAGACGTCAAATAGCAGTCCCGAAATGTCAAATTACCGGTCTTATCTCGCCAATACTGGCTCGCTCGCCCGAAGGGTTATTTCGGTGCAAGTGAAAGACCGCGGCCCCGACGTTCACGCAGACGAGTACCACGTTCGGGGCTGTCCTTATGGCAACGCGATGCGGCTAGAGAACGTCCAAAACTTGCGTGATCTGGGCGGGCTGTGCAGCAGATCCGTTCGTCTCCCAGCAGTTGGATGTCTCAGATGGGTCTGCTGCCGGCTGGCACAGGCGCAGCGGATCAGTGGCGAGAGGACGCTTACCAGCAACCCGTCAACGCCCTGTTTCCGATGAGGCTCACAATCGTAAAATTCGGCCGCCGAATGCCCGTGGATCACCTCACCCCCGGTAAATCGGCTACTGTCGGCAGGCAGCCACGCGGTAATCGGATGACGGATTACAGGGCTGAACTGACGCCTGAACGTCCGACTGATGACATATCTGAACGGCGGCTCATGGCCGACACCGGTCAAATGCGCCCCCGGTCGGTGCTTCCCCACAAGTACCGGTCGTAGGGAATCGGGTTTCGCGCTCCTAGCGCGCAGCCCGCCTGGTCTCAAGGCAAGCGCGCGCCAGTCGCACTAATTCCAGATTTCTAGTCTCACGGAAAAGCACCTAGTCTCACGAATTCCGGTTCCGTACACTGGTCTCTAGGCAAGCGCGCGGCAGTCGCACTAATTCCGGTTCCAACATGCGGAGGGGTGATTTGGTCGCGCATTGTGTGTCGACTGTTAGGAATCGGAATTCTCGAGATTGCGATCTCCGAAGAATCAACGACTTAGCGTCCAATTCGGTCCGCGCTCGTTCGGATTAGAACCGGAAATAGCGAGACTGACCTGAATTGAAGCGCGAATTCGTTGGACTGCCCCGCACCGGTCGCTCCCTGTCTCTTTGCGACCCGTTGCTGCCCTATGAGTCTTGATTGCCGATGACTACTTTGCAGCGATAGCGGTCTTTCCCATAAAACTACCCGTGGGCCGCTGCCGGCCAAAGGCTGGCGCTCGTCCGTGACTGCTCTCTGGTACTCTCTCCCCGTCCAACTTGTACGATGCAGCTCTGGCTTCTCCACCTACGATTAGCGAACGGACTTCGCATAATTCCGACGCGGGCTGCTGGATCAGAGTCGCGGCTGCTGACATTACTTAGGGAACCAATCTATGAACGAAGCCTGGATGCTTCAAACTTCTGAAATTCGGCGTCCGTTTTCGCGGGCGACCTGGGTTTCCCTTCGTGCTTCGCTCAATGACGAGAAGGGCAGCGTGACGGAAGTGGGGTATGTCGGCGACGTATTCGCTTGCGGCTCCGTCGCCTTTCCCAAGCAGCATCACGAGCTAGCCGAGCGCTTGAGTTGGAGCGACATCGGCATCGGGCACACCGTGGCACCGTATGCATACTCGGACGGCCATTACTCGCCGATCGATGAGTATCAGTACAACGACAAGGAGCCCGTCGGGATCAACCTCGTTTTTGAGCATCCACAGCCCGTGGTCGGCGGCCGGCAGTGGATCCTGAATCCGGATCTGGTGGTTGCGCTCCGCCTAATTAAGGAGGGGTCGAACTGGGTCAGGCCGGAAGAGGACTTTGTCGTGGTCGCCAGGGAGACGGTGGACAGCGATGGTAGCCATCGCCAGATCGAGATCAAGCGTGAGTTCCTGATGGACTATCTGGCAGCGCGAGGCATGTCCCTTCGTCTTTCCTATTACCGCCAGCGCGTCGAGAACGTGCCTAGCCTCAAGGACAGCCCCTACGCCGGCCTGACTGAGGTCCAGGCGCAGCGTGAAGGTGGAAGGTACGAACTGCGCATCAAGGAGCTAGACGCCGTGTTCGGCGGAAGTTGGGCATCGTTTCGTATGTGGCGTACCGACGTCGACGAGGAGGAAGATGCTCCGGTCATGGGGCCTGAGACGAATGACAACACCGCCTCGGAGAGCGCAAAGGGCCATCGAAGCGGATACCCCGGCGTGCGCGTCGAAGGCGAGTTCTGGCGAGACGAGTGGATAGAACATCAGGGGAAGAGCACGCGTGTGCGCGGGGACGAGGATCAGAACCTGCCGCACTTCATCGTCGACACCGACGGCTCGCGCAAGTTCTCGGCCGAGCTCAATGACGAAGACATCGGACGCTGGCTCTGGTTCCGCCCATCCGTGGTCAACGAGCTCCTGACTCATCGAGGCTTCTCCCTGAAGTGGTACACGGCTGAAACCGGCGCGATCGAATCCACCTCGGGGTACTCAACTCATTTCGGTATTAACGCCTCGGAACTTATCACCGTTTACGCCTATGACATCGCCAAGCTTCCCGCTTGGGAGCAGTTTCTCTGGGCCGCAAGCAACGTCGCGCCGGAAGGCAAGGTCAGCGCGGAACTTCTCGCCTCGCAGGTCAAGGCCCAGCCAGCGGACACCAATGCCGTGGAGGAAATGCTGTTTGGGTGCATGCGGCTGCTGGAGGCCGACTTCCGCAAGACATTTGGCGTGCCTCTGTTCTCACATGAGATTGATGATGCCGCGTCGATGCAGCACGTCTCGCGCTTTTCGAGCAAAGACCAGGCTTCGCTCTTGCGGCTGGCCAAGGAGCTTGTTCGAGTCTTCTCTGACCGACTCGACGTCCGCTCTCTTCGAAAGTTGTCCAACCACCCTGACAAGGAGAAGCTGGGCTCTAACAAGTTGCTGCAGAGCATCTTGGCTCAGAAGGCCGGGGAGTCGCGCGCGCGCGAGGTTTTCTCTGCGATCGCCGGCGCGTACGATATGCGTCTTGGCGACGCGCATCCGACGACCTCGAAGATCAGCGAAGCCCTCAAGCTCGCCGGCATCGACACCACGGTGTCGTATCTGAGGCAGGGCGAGCAATTGATCCGCAACTTCGGTCACGCCGTTTGGTGCACCGGGAGTCTGCTCTTCGGAGACCAAGAAAAGAGCGAGGGATGAGCCATTAGCTGTCGGACGGCCCAATAGCGGCCGGTCGGCGGATCGACGATGAGCGGCAGCACACCCTGAAGCGGTCAGTCAATAAAAGGCTCTGACTGGCCGCTCGTGGCCGACAGCAGTCAAATGCGCCCCTCGGTCAAGTGCTTCCCCACAAGTACTGGACTGTAGGGAAGCGGGTTTCGCGCTCCTAGCGCGCAGCCCGCCTGGTCTCAAGGCAAGCGCGCGGCAGTCGCACTAATTCCAAATTTCTAGTCTCACAGAAAAGCACGTAGTCTCACGAATTCCGGTTCCGTACATCAGAGTCGTTGAGTCACGTAAGGATGGCCGTCGCCGCGGGCATTTCGCCTACTGGGGGTGAAACGGTCGCACCCCTACGCGGCAACCAGCCTATGTCGTCTTCGGAGCTCGCAGGCGACGACCGAGCCTCAACGAGGCATTGACTGTTGCCGACCCTTCGATCAATGGCACATCTCCGCCATTAGCGTGGTCACCTTGCAGTCGCATCTCGCTTCACGGCCACACACTTGATCTCAACCAGCAAGCCCGGATGCGCGAGCTCGGACACGCCAATCGAAGTCCATGCGCACGTGCCGCGTGGGAAAATCCGATTCTTCACTTCACGGAATACGTGCATCTGCGCGCTCATATGCACGTGGTACGTCGTCATATCGACAACGTCCTCGAAACTGCAGCCAGCTTCGTCTAGCACCACGCGCAGATTTTCCCAGCACGCCAGAAATTGCGCCTCGGGATCCGAGATCACTTCGAGGTCGGCGGTACGCCCGATCTGTCCGGCACAAAATACGGTGGCGCCGACTTTCACTGCCGGTACATAGCCAGCACGTTCGACGATACGTTGCATCGTCGGTGGGACGATCGGTTCGCGGTCTGTCATGTGTTCTTCCGTCACTATAAGTTGAAGCCCGGATCCAGTCGCGGTAGCGCCTGTGCTGATTCCATCGGCCACTAGCCATTCTGGCTGCCACGCCAGCGCCCGCTCGAATGGCCAGTAGCAGTAATCATCAGCCCAAACGCCGTGAGGCCACAGCCGCTCACAGCAGCTTGCCCCATAGATGAAGGCGCAGCACGACGAGGTGGCGCAGCTTCGGGCGAACTGGCCTGACTTGTAAGCGCGACGCGGACGCTGTCGGCCGAGCACGCCAGCGTCCGTTTTTTTATGCCACGCCGCCCAGCGGCAGCCTCAATCCAGCGTGATGTTCGCCTTCCGGATCACCTCGCTCCAGCGCTGCGTCTCGACGCGCACCAGCGCGGCATAGTCTGCGCTGGTGCCGGGCATCGGGATAGCCTCCTGGGCCGCGAGGCTCTCGGCAGTTTTCTTCTCTTTCGCGATCTTGTTGATCTCGATCGACAGCCGGTCGACGACGGCCTTGGGCGTTCCCGCCGGCGCCAGCACGCCGGCCCAGGAGTCGACCACCAAGTCAGGGATGCCGGCCTCCGCCATGGTGGGAACGTCCGGCAACGAAGCCACCCGCCGCGAACTCGCGACCGCCAGGGCGCGCATCTTCCCGCCCTGGATTTGCGGCAGGACATTGGGCAGGTTGACGAACATCAGGTCGATCTGCCCCGCCATGAGGTCAACCGCCGCCGGGCCCGCGCCCTTGAACGGCACGTGCTCAAAGCTGGTGCCGGTCTTGTGCTGGAACAGCTCGCCGACCATCTGGTTGACGCTGCCGTTTCCGGCGGAGCCCATGAAGAGCGGCTTGCCGCCGGATTTGGCATAGGCGACGAAATCCTTGACGGTCTTCGCCGGCACCTTGTTCGAGACCACCAGAACGTTCGGCACGGCGGCAAACAGTGCCACCTGCACAAAGTCCTTGTTCGCCTCGTACGGCAGCTTCTTGTAGATCAGCGGGTGGATGGACTGGTGGCCCGAAGACGCGAGCAGCAGCGTATAGCCGTCAGGCGGCGACTTGGCGACCAGGTCCGCACCCAGCGTGCCGCCCGCACCGGGCTTGTTCTCCACGATGACCTGCTGACCCAGCGTCTCGGAAAGGCGCTGCGCCAGCACTCGGCCGATCAGGTTGACGGTGCCTCCCGCCGGGAACGGAACGATGAGGCGGATCGGCTTGTCCGGATACGCCGCGGACGCGCCTGGGGCAACGCAAGCCGCGCTAACGGCCGCAATCAGTAACTTGGCGATGAGCTTCATGGTGCTTGGGCAGGAAGAGGATGGATGGATCAGGCCGCTGCCAGGGCGGCGATATCGCGCTTCATCTGGTCGCGCGCCGCATCGAGGCGCTGCCGTGTCGACGTCACCGAAGCCAGCACGGCTTCAAGATGAGCGCGTTGGCGCTCTATGGCAACGGTCACCTCCGCCGGCGCAGGACCGCCGTTGCCGCGCGAGTTGACGCTCTCGACGGGGTCCAGGTACTGGCGCAGCTTGGCTTCCGGCCATTCGATCGCGCGACCGATGACGTCCACCGCCGCGCGGTCGAGCATGGTGCTGGTCACTTCGCCGGCGGACTGGCCGGCATCCAGGGCCATGCGCACCAGGCCACCCACGACGTGGTGGGCGTCGCGGAACGACAGTCCCGCGTCGGCAACGAGCCCGTCGGCCAGGTCGGTGGCCACGGAAAAGTCGAACCTGACCCGCTGCAGCATGGATTGCCGCTTCGGCTCGACGCTGCCGACGACCAGCTTGAACAGCGCGAGGCAGCGCGCCGTTTCCTCGCAGCACTCCCAGAAGCTGCGGATGCTCTCGCGGCTGCTGTCGCCGGTGTGCGTGAAATGGGTGCCCTTGACCGCGATCAGCGCGGTCGTCAGCAGCCCGACGACATGGGCGCTCTTGCCGCGCAGGTATTCGAGCACGGCGGGGTTCTTCTTCTGCGGCATGATGCTCGAGGTACTCGCCACGCGGTCGGGGAAGGACAGCAGGCCGAACTCCGGGGTGGACCACACATAGAAGTCCTGCGCCACCCGCCCCCATGTCAGTGCGACGATGGTCATGTCGGACATGGCCTCCCATGCGAAGTCGCGTGACGCCACTGCATCCAGCGTGTTGTGGACCAGCGAACCGAAGCCGAGCGCGGTCGCGGTGACTTGCCTGTCGATCGGGAACCGCGTGCCGGCCAGCGCGCCTGCACCCAGCGGCATGGCGTCGATCCGCGCCAAAGCCGCATGCAGCCGGTCCATGTCCCGGCCCAGCGTCTCGGCCACGGCGCTCAGGTAGAAGCCGAACGTGATGGGCTGCGCGGGCTGCAGGTGCGTGTAGCCAGGCATGACGGCATCGGCCAATTCACCAGCGCGTTGCAGCGCCACCCTGCGAACGCTGCCCAGCGCCTCGATGGTGTCGAGGACGATGTTGCGGGCGCGCATCCGGTCGATGGTGGCGGCGATGTCGTTCCGGCTGCGCGCCATGTGCAGGCGTCCGCCGATGTCCCGGCCGCTCACTTCCATCAGCCGGGCTTCATAGTTGAAGTACGGATCCTCGCGGGCGGGATCCAGCGTCACCGCGTCGGGCCCCTCGGCCTCCATCCGCTGCAGGCCGCCTGCCAGCTGCCGTGCCACTTCCGGGGACACCAGGCCGGTCTTGTGCAGCATCAGCAGGTGCGCCTGGTTCACCTCGGTGAGGTAGGCGAATTGTCTCGTGAAGTCGCGCGCAAGGCGCGGACCGTAAATGTGCTCGCAGATTTCCTGGGCAAGCGGCTCGTTGAGCCGGCGGCTGACTTTCGATTCCATGGTTCCGGATACGTTGTGTGGTGAACCCAGTATCGAAGCCAGGGACATACCGGTCAAATGACAGTTTCACGGGGGTGCATGCATTTTTGATATGGACATCCGGGAATGCCTGTACCATTGCCGGCATGAACTTCAAGCAGATCGAAACCTTCCGCACCGTTATGCTGACCGGCTCTATGACCGTCGCGGCGAAGCAGTTGCATACGTCGCAACCGAACGTGAGCCGCGTCATCGGCAAGCTCGAAGCGGAGCTCGGCTTCGAGCTGTTCGACCGGCTGCCGGGACGCGTGGTGGCGACCAAGGGCGGCGAGGCGTTGTTCAAGGAAGTGGAGCGTGCCTTCGTCGGACTGGACAGCCTGAGCGACTCGGCGCGCGCCATCCGCGACGTCGGGGTCGGCACGCTGCGCGTGGCGGCCGCCGCGTCGATATCGCTGAGCGTGTTGCCGCAGGCAGTCCGGCGCTTCAGCGAAAAATACCCACAGGTACGCATCGTCTGCGACACCAGCGAGTCCTATGTGATCGCCAACTGGATCGCCACGCAGCACTGCGACATCGGCTTTGTTTCCAACATCTCCGACAAGCCGGGTGTCGTGGCGTCGGTCATACACACCGAAAGCGCCGTGTGTGTCGTGCCGGCGCGTCACCGGCTGGCGAAGAAGAAGCAGCTCGTCCCGGAAGACCTGGCCGGCGAGCGCTTTGTTTCCCTGCCCGGCGGAAATACGTCACGGCGTGCGATCGATGCCGTGTTCCGTGACGGCGACCGCATCATGGCGCTCGAAACGCCCTTCGCCGCGACGATCTGCAGAATGGTCAGCGAAGGCCTTGGCGTGAGCCTGATGAACCCCATCGTCAGCCGGACGATGAAGTTCCCGGGCGTGGTCGCCATCCCGTTCAAGCCCGATATCCCGTTCAGGAGCTACATGCTGCGCGCGCAACTGGCGCCACGCGACACGCACGTCAACTATTTCGCCGCCTGCATGCGAGCAGCCTTCGACGCCGTGTGACCGAGGGCGGCTTGCCGCCATGTTCGCTTGGCGGCGCAAGATCGAGACGAATTTCAGCAGCGTCTTGTCCTGTCCGCCGCGTCTCCAGACGACCCCCACTGGGCCGAACGAACCCGCGTCCGTCGTGCTGGAGCGGATCGGCCGCGCAGATGCCGACGATTTCTACAGCGGTGAAATCGCGTCCGCCATCCTCGGACAAAAAAGGCACCACGGAAGTGACCCGATTTGATATCAGTTGTCAGAAATATCTAATTCGTCTATTTCTACGGCCGCCGTTTCTTGCGGTTGTTCCTTTGATCCGGGGAGGTGGACCGTGGACGAGTACCTTGGCGAAATCCGGCTGTGCGCGTTCGGCTTCGCGCCCACGGGCTGGGCCCTCTGCAACGGGGCATTGCTGCCGATTGCGCAGAAGCGAGCCGCACGAGAACATGCAGCCATACATGGCGCCGCTGGTCTGTATCGCGCTCACTGGTGAGTTTCCGCTGCGCGCCTGGCCGGCGTGCCGGGCGCTCTTTTCCTACCCCGGAAGAGTAATGGCGATGCGCGCGACGCGATCCTATATTGGCCCCGGGTGCGCCGCGCGCAGTCCTGCCGCGGCACCGTTGCACGGATGGCGGGAGACCTCATCGCGCGCCGCCACGTTCCTTCCATCCGTCAAACAAGCACAACGGCGGCTGAATGTTGCAGGGGTGAGTTCCCGTTGCTTCATGACCTTCCTGAATGTCCAAATCCGAGGGGTAACACCATGAATGCTCCAACCGTCAGTGCATACGACTTCTCTTCGCCCGGCGCTGTGCAGGTCAATGCCGGCGCCCCGCGCATCATCCTGGGCGCCAGCACGGTCCACGTACTGGCCTGGGTTTATGTGAACAGCGCGGGTCTGCCTGATAACCAGAAGGTGTTCTCACTGGGCCAGTCGCTGGTGCTTGGCATCGGCACAGCGGGCAACGACGCGCCGCTGCTCTATCCAGAGGTCTGGGACAACGCCGGCAACCACTACACCTTCGTGGCCGGAGAGATCCCGACTGACCAGTGGAGCCTGGTTGAAATGATCTGGACGCAAGGGCAGAGCCTGGCCGGCTATGTCAACGGCGTACAGGTCCAGTCTGTGCCGGTATCCGGCAATCCGCTGCAGGCACCCAATGGCAACGGTACCTCCTACATCGGCGCGTTCTGGGACGGCGAGTCGTTCCCGTTCTCAGGCATGGTGCAGTCCGTGCTGCTGACCAACGGCGCCGACTACACCGCCACGCAGGGCTTTGCCGTGCAGCCGCCGCAAGCCATCAGCAACTGGGGCCCCAGCGGCGCCGTGCTGATCGGCGGCGCCAGCGTCGTCGCGCTCGATTTGCCGCCGTCGACCCCGTACGCGGCCCCCAGCCAGCCCCCTTCGCCTACCTACGTCAATGAGCCGATGCCTGGCAGCGTGGCCGCCAACGCGCCGTTCAGCATGGTCGTTCCCGGTGACAGCAGCACCTATACCATCCTCACCGTCAACCAGGCATGGGTGCAGCTATGCGAGCTCACCGGCCAGCCCGGCGTCAATACCGGCTATGAAGTCGACGTGACCACCGGCGTCAGCGTGTCCGACAGTGAAACGCAAACGCTGGGCGTGAGCCTGGGATTGGAATCGGGGTTCGATATCGGGCTGTTCAGCGCCAAGGTGAACCTGACGCTGTCGTACTCCGATTCGTTCACCGAGGAACTGTCGATCACCGAGCAGACTACGATCGGCAAGCACTTCGAGATCGATAACCCGGTCCAGACCACCACTGGCGTTTGGTGGCAGGCGGTGCCGACGCTGACCACGTTCCAGGTGGTCAATAACGCGAACACCCTTGGCGCCAGCGTCACCGACCCGCTGCCGGATATCGCCGCCACCGTGTATCCGCCGTCGAGCCAGGGCACGCTGAAGACGCTGGGCGCTCCGCTGACCGGCAAGACACCCGAGCAGCCATCGTTGCGCACGTAGCGCACGTAGCGCACCACTCGGTCAGCCGGCTGGCCGTTCAGCGGCCGCCTCCCGCAGCGTCCATAGCGGCGGCAGTTGCGCGACCGGCGGCACGGTGTGGGCGATTGCGCTCACACCGTGCCGGCCTTCCACACCGGTCTTGTCGTAGATGACGCGCGCATGGACCTTTACGGTTTCGACGCTGACGCCAAGGATGGCCGCGATGTCTTCGTTCGACTTGCCCTGCGCCAGCCAGCCGCAGACTTCAAGCTGGCGCGGCGTCAGCGCCGGAAACGCGAGCCGCAGCCGCAGCGCGGGCCCGAGACGGGCGACGGTGCGCTGCTGCGCTTGGCGGTAGCAGCGCAACACATGGGGACGCAGCGCCTGCAGGCGCTCGCGATCGCCGTCGCTGAACGGCGGGCTGCCCGCTACGCGCAAGCCGGCCACCGTGACCACATACCCATCGTGTTGCATCACCACCGCCATCACCCGGTGCAGCCGTGACGGCAACCAGACCTCGCGCGCGACCGGTAGCGCCATGAACTCGTCATGGCTAAACACATCGGATTCGCGCAGCGCGCATTCGCCAAAGAACGCCGGGTCGTATTCCCAAAATGGATGGCCCTGCATGTGCCTGCCGGCGAAAGCCTGCGCCCATGCGGCGCGCATGCCGGGGTCGCCTTGCTCTGACAACAGCGCGCGGCACTCCCCGCTGGCCTGGTGCAGTTCGGTATAGCCAGACAGGTCGCAGTCGGTCAGCGCCGCTACGCTTTCGAACAGAAGCGCCGGCAGCTCATGGAGGTCGGGCTCGTGCTCGTATAACCGGATCACTTCATCCCGGAATGCCTGCTGCTTGCGGTCCTCGGACTTCAGGGCGCTAGGTGGGGGACGCATCCTGGCCTTTCGCCTGCGCGGAGCAGGTCATGGCAATGGAAGGAAACGGCGATGTCGATTGTAGCGTTGCGAAGCCGCTTTGCGCTTATATGGCGCTCAACATCCGGTGTGAGCGCCACGTTCTGGCGCCTGCTGATTTTCTACGTCGGCGCGGTCGCCGTCCTGCTGATGATCTCAACTACATCGCGCTGGTGTTCGTCGCCGCGGTGCTCGCATGCATCGCCATCCTGCCGGATATGCGCATGTCGTTGCTGTTCTCGGTGGTATGGGTGGGCATTGTGTACTTGGCATTCCGGTTCTACACGCGGGACGAGAAGGCTGCGCTCCGGAATCTCGCCAGCAATCCCTGAGCGTCCGTACCGGATCGGCATAGCCGTTGCAGCCCGAGATTTGCGCCGCCGGGAAAGCCGGCGGCGCAAATCAGGCTCAAGAATGACCCTCGCAAAGGATTTCGCCGCGAACGGCAACATTCCACGTCACCATGCAAATACAAATTGATGAGCGCCGCGCGGTCGCCCTTTCCGGCTTCATACAGCGCCTCACCTGGCCGGTTATCCGAGCCAGCGCGACGAGCGACGAAGAAGCGTTCCTCGTACGCGAGGCATTTGATGCGATTGGGAAGGCTCTCGTCCTTGGGCGTATCGCTTCACCACCCCGGCATTGCACTACTGCAACAACGTCTCCGCCAGCGCCCGGAACGCGCGGAACGTGATCGGGTTGTTGGCAGCGTTCCCCGCCACCGGGTGCGACGCATAGCGGACGATGGTCAGCTCGGCCCTGGGATCGATGTAGATGCGCTGCCCATGGATGCCGGCAGCCTGGAACATGCCGTGGCTGTCATGGGACACCCACCACATGTCGCGGTAGCTCCAGCCCGGCAGCACGGCGCCGCTGCCCGAGCGTGCGAACTGCCCGCGGTCGCCGCCGCGGCGGATATCGGCCACGACCGACGCAGGGATGATCTGCTTGCCATTGAAGCGCCCGTTGCCGCGGATGATCTCACCAAAGCGCGCGAGGTCGCGCAGCGTGGTGTTCAGGCCGCCGCCGCCCGCTTCCGTGCCGATGCTGTCGACCGTGAAGTAGGCATCCTGCTCGGCGCCCATCGGCTGCCAGATCCTTTCCGACAGCAGCCTGGCCAGCGACTGGCCCGAAGCGCGGCGCACGATCCACGCGAGCACCTCGGCATTCACCGTCTTGTAGGCAAAGACATCGTCGTGTCCGCCTTCCTTCTGCAGCGTCTTCAGGAAGTCGTAGAACGTTCCCGGCCCGTTGTATCCGGCAGGCCGGGCGAGCATGCCGCCGGCGCGCGCATAATCCCAGACCTCGGCCTTTGGATTGGCATAGTCCTCCGAGTAGCGGACGCCGACGGTCATGTCCATCACCTGGCGCACCGTGGCATCGCCGTAGGCGGTGCCGGCCATTTCCGGCAGGTAGCGCGTGACGGGCGCCGCCGGATCGAGCTTGCCGTCGGCGGCCAGCATCGCCGCCAGCGTGCCGACGAAGGACTTCGTCACCGACATGGCGATATGGGGCGTGTGGCCGTCCAGTACGCCGAAGTAGCGCTCATAGAGGACCTTGCCCTTGTGCATGACCAGGATGCCGTCGGTATAGGTCAGCGCCAGCATCTCTTCGAAGGTGCGCTGCGTGCCGTCCGCATCGGTGAACGGCACCCGGCCGATATCGCGCTCTGCGCGCGGCAGCGGGCTGGGCGGGCCGCTGCCGCGCCAGACCGACGCGGTCGGCACCAGTTCGCGGATATGCGAGAACAGCCAGCGATTGCGCGGGAATTTCTCGGCGCCCGGCGCGTGGGTGATCTGCTTCTCGGGCGGCGGCGGAAATCCTTGCATCCAGCCGAGCCGCACCGGGTCGCTGTCCAGCGCGGCGACCAGGGCAGGCGCCGCGGGCGCGGCGCCGCGGCCCGCGTCCTGGCTCCAGGCCGGCAAGGCGGCGGCGCACAGGGCGCCGCATGCAATGGCGCGCCATCGGCGGCGCGTCCGGGTATGGGTATTGGGTTCCATGTCGTCTCCTCGTTGTTTTATGGCCTTGCCGTTTTCGCTCCCCTGCCCCTGCTAGCCGCCGGCCGGCGGCTCGACACCGCGCTGATGCGCCTCGAGCACCGCGGTCAGCTTGCCGATGCACCGGTCGAGCGTCTGGACTTCGGCTTCGGTCAGGACCGACAGGAACATCCTTTCCAGGACATCGCCGCGCTGGTAGGTCTGCGCCACCAGTTCCGCGCCGGCCGGGGTCAGGAACAGGTTCAGTTGCCGGGCATCGGCCGCGCCTACCTCACGGCGCAGCAAGCCCCGTTTCGCCAGCGCGGTGACCAGCTTGGAAGTCACCGTCTTCTCCAGCAGCACCAGTTCGATCAGCCGCGTCAGCGTCAGGCCGGGCTCCAGCCCGGCAAAACGCAGCACGCGCAACTCCCTCAGGCCGATGCCGAATTCCCGCTCATAGCTAACAAGGAATCATGTGAGGAAAAAGCCCGTTGCGCTTCGTCCTGACGGGCCCGTGGGCAGCCGGGCAGTTAGCCGGCATGCCGCCTGGCCTGCCACTGTCAGTCGAGCAGGTGGCCCATGCGCGTGCGCTTGGTCGCCAGGTACTTTTCATTCTCGGCGTTGGACGGCACGATGTGCCGCAGCTGCTCGTTGACCTTGATGCCGGCTTTTTCGAGCGCGGCGGCCTTGAGCGGGTTATTGCTCATCAGCCGCACCGACGTGACGCCCCACTGGTGCAGCAGGTCGGCCGCAAAGGCGTAGTTGCGCGCGTCGATGGCCTGGCCCAGCGCCAGGTTGGCGTCGACGGTATCCAGCCCCCCGTCCTGCAGGCGGTAGGCGCGGATCTTCTCCGCCAGGCCGATGCCACGACCTTCGTGGCCGCGCAGGTAGAGCAGGATGCCGCGGCCTTCGGCCGCGATCTTTTCCATGGCCAGTTCCAGTTGCGGGCCGCAGTCGCAGCGGCAGGAACCGAAGACATCTCCGGTCAGGCATTCGGAATGCATGCGGATCAGCACGTCCTCGCCAGCCACCTCGCCCACACTGAGAGCCAGATGCTCAATGCCTGAGTGGGCGCCCTTGAAGGCGTGTGCCGTGAAGTCACCAAATCGGGTCGGCAGGCGTGCCGAATCGATCAGCTCAATTTCTGTGTCGTTCATACCGGAATTCTTTTCAATGGGTGCGGGGCGGCCCGGCACCGCCGACATTATGAGCGGAATTGCGCGTTCGCGCTTGATTCGGCCATGGAATACACCGTTGCGGGCCGTCGGCATATTCCTAAAGCAAGGCGCGCGACAGACTTTTGCAGCCAGGGCAAAGTGATGCGCGCGGCATAGCAAGCTGGCTACGCCGGCTGGCGGCTCAGGGTTCGACGGAGGGCTCGCGCTTCAGCGTGCGCAGCACAAAGGTCGAGCGGCTGTGGCGCAGCCCAGGCAGCTTGTACAGCTTGTGCCGCAGGAACTCCTCATAGCCTTGCGTGCCGGCCACGGCGACCTTGATCAGGTAGTCGTAGTCGCCGGTCAGCAGGTAGGCTTCCATCACTTCCGGCAGTTCGGCAAGTGCCTGGCCGAAGCGGTACAGCATGTCGTCGTCGTGGCGCTCCAGCGTGACTTCGATCAGGACCGTATCCGGCAATCCCAGCGCCTTCTGGTTCAGCAGGGCCGCGTAGCCTTCGATGACCCCGCTTTCCTCGAGAGCGCGCACCCGGTTCCAGCAGGGTGTGGCGGAGAGGCCGACCTGCTCGGCCAGTTTCGCGTTGGACAGGCGGCCGTCGCGGCGGAGTTCGCGCAGGATGCGGCGGTCAGTGTCATCGAGCCTGGGAGGTTGCACCATGGTCTATAGTTCTTATGGACGAAACATCTCCATTTTATTCCATAAGAAGTCGTTTCTTCTCCATTTTTACCAATATCGGAGAAAATAAAGAAGCTCATTTTGCGCTCCGGCTGGTAAATTAACCTCATCAGAAGACCTGCCGGAAACGCCACATGCCAGCCACCTTCCCTCCCACCCTGCGCCTTTCCCTGCAACTCGACGGCACCGACCCATTCGGTGCGATGGAGTGGGTGTTTGCCAGCGCCCGCCGAACCGGGCTGGTGCCTGAACAATTGCGCTTCGACTCGACCGGCTTCGAATCAACCAGTCAGCCAGTGCTCCATGCAACCCTGACCGCGGCCGATGCCAGCCTGCTCTGGCTGTTCCTGCGCCGGCTGGAAAGCGGCATCGACATGGCAGTGCTGGACGCAGACGTCGACGATCCGGAGGGCGAAGCGCAAAGCGGGCTGACTCCCGCACCGCGCGCCGCCATCCCGAAGGTCGGCAGCGACGCCGCATTGGCGCTGCCTGCCTAGCGGGCCGCGCTATGCTGGAAGCAGTTCGATGCCGTCGAGCTGCGCCGCGCACGTATCCCGCACGATCGCGACAAAGTCCGCCACATAAGGCCGGAGCGCCAGCGGCGCCGGCACCGTGGCATAGAGCTCGCTCCACAGCCCCCTGGCGCCGATCCGCTTGGCCAGCACGTAGTCGTGGTCGACATAGTTCTTCACGCCCCAGTTTGGCAATGCGGCCACGCCGCGCCGGCTCGCCACCAGTTGCAGCACGGCCACCGTCAGCTCCGCGGTGCGCCGCTGCAGCCGGATGCCGGCGGGCTCCAGCACCTCGCGGATCAGGTCGATGCGCTGCTCCGGCACCGGATAGGTGATCAGCGTCTCGCCGGCCAGGTCGGCGGCCTCGATGCGGCGCTTGTTGCGCAGCCGGTGCTCGTTGGCGATGACCGCCAGGATCTCGAAGCGGAACAGCGGCGCGACGTCGAGCCCGCGCCGGACCGCCGGCTGCGAGCCGATCACCATGTCGGCGCGGCCTTCGCTGAGCAGCGAGATCGGGTCGGCATGGAAGCCCGCCACCAGGTCCACCTCCACCTCGGGCCAGCGGCGGCGGAATTCATCCATCACCGGCATCAGCCAGTCGAAGCAGGTATGGCACTCCAGCACCACGCGCAGTTCGCCGCGGGTATCGCCCTTGAGCCGTTCGATATCGCGGTCGGCCGCGCTGACCGCGGCCAGCACCTCGCGCGCGAGTGCCAGCAGGCGTTCGCCCGCCGGCGTGAAGCGCAGCCCCTGCCGGGTCCGGTCGAACAGCGGCAGGCCGTAGTGCGCCTCGATGGCCTTGATCTGGTGTGACAGCGCCGACTGGCTGACATGCACACGCTCGGCCGCGGTGGCGAGCTTGCCGGATTCGGCAATGGCAATCAGCGAACGGAAATGGCGGACCTCGATCATGCGCGGTCCGGCACGCGGGCCTGCCCCGCCGTCGTATGAAATTGATTCATATACTGTTTAAAACTTGTCGCTTGATTCATTTTATGGGCAAACCGACACTGTGTGCCAGTCATCTTCCGGAGCAAGTTCCCCATGGCACGCACCCATATCCTCGGCTTTCCCCGCATCGGCGAACGCCGCGAACTGAAATTCGCCCAGGAGGCCTTCTGGCGCGGTGAAAGCAGCGAAGCCGCGCTGCGCGAAGTGGCCGCGCAGCTGCGCGGCCGCCACTGGCAACTGCAGGCCGAGCGCGGCCTGGACACCGTCGCCACCGGCGACTTCGCCTGGTATGACCAGATGCTCAGCCTGACCGCGCTGCTCGGCGCCGTGCCGCGCCGCTTCGGTTTCGACCCGGCGCAGCTGACGCTGACGCAGTATTTCGAGCTGGCGCGCGGCAACCGCGAGCAGCCGGCAATGGAAATGACCAAGTGGTTCGACACCAACTACCACTACCTGGTCCCCGAGCTGGATAGCGACACCACCTTCGACGGCGGCCCGGCCTGGTTCTTCGAGGAAGCCAATGAAGCGCTGGCGCAAGGCCTGCGCGTGCGCCCCGTTCTGGTGGGCCCGGTCACCTACCTGTGGCTGTCCAAGAGCCACGTGGCCGGCTTCGACCGACTCTCGCTGCTGCCGCAGCTGGTGCAGGCCTACCGCCGCATCCTTGGCCAGCTGAAGGCGCGCGGCATCGAGTGGGTCCAGGTCGACGAGCCCGCGCTGTGCCTGGACCTGGAGCCCGCATGGCTCGACGCCTTCGACAGCGCCTACGAAGGCCTGCGCGACGCGGGCCCGAAGCTGCTGCTGGCGACGTACTTCGACACCGCCGCCGACCACGCCGCACGCGCCGCCGCGCTGCCGGTCGACGGCTTCCATATCGACCTGGTGCGCGCGCCGGATCAGCTGGCTGCATGGCAGGCCGCGCTGCCGGCGCATGCCGTGCTGTCCGCCGGCGTGATCGACGGCCGCAATGTCTGGCGCACCGACCTGCGCCGCGTGCTTGACACGCTGCGCCCCGTGCAGGCGGCGCTCGGCGAGCGCCTGTGGCTGGCGCCGTCCTGCTCGCTGCTGCATGTGCCGGTGTCGCTGGCGCATGAAGCGCGCCTCGATGGCGAACTGAAGTCGTGGCTCGCCTTCGCCACCGAGAAGCTCGACGAGCTGCAGGTGCTGGCACGCGCGCTCAACGAAGGCGATGCCGCCGTCGCCGCGCAGCTGGCGGCCTCTGACGCCGTGCAGGCGTCGCGCCGGCAATCGCGCCGCGTGGTCAACCCGCGCGTGCAGCAACGCCTGGCCAGCGTCACCGCCGACATGTCTCGCCGTGCCACCCCGTTCGCGCAGCGCATCGAGCGCCAGCGCGAGTCGCTGCAGTTGCCGCTGCTGCCGACCACCACCATCGGCTCGTTCCCGCAGACCGCGGCCATCCGCCAGACTCGTGCGGCGTTCAAGCGCGGCGACATCGGCGCGCTGGAGTACCTGGAACGCATCCGCGCCGAAATCGCGCTGGCCGTGCGCAAGCAGGAAGAACTGGGCCTGGATGTGCTGGTCCACGGCGAGGCCGAGCGCAATGACATGGTCGAATATTTCGGCGAACAGCTGTGCGGCTATGGCTTTACCGGGAACGGCTGGGTGCAGAGCTATGGCTCGCGCTGCGTCAAGCCGCCGGTGATCTACGGCGATGTGTACCGGCCGGAGCCGATGACGGTGGACACCACCCGCTACGCGCAATCGCTGACCGAGCGGCCGATGAAGGGCATGCTCACCGGTCCGATCACCATGCTGCAATGGTCGTTCGTGCGCGACGACCAGCCGCGCGCCACCACCGCACGCCAGCTCGCGCTGGCGATCCGCGACGAGGTGTGCGACCTGGAACAGGCCGGCATCCGCGTGATCCAGATCGACGAACCCGCGCTGCGCGAAGGCCTGCCGCTGCGCCGCGGCGACTGGGACGCCTACCTGGACTGGGCAGTCACCGCTTTCCGCCTGTCTGCCAGCGGCGTCAAGGACCAGACCCAGATCCACACGCATATGTGCTACGCCGAGTTCAACGACATCCTGCCGTCGATCGCGGCACTGGACGCCGACGTGATCACCATCGAGACCTCGCGCTCGGCAATGGAGCTGCTGGAAGGCTTCGGCGACTTCGACTACCCGAACGAGATCGGGCCCGGCGTCTATGACATCCACTCGCCGCGCGTGCCGTCGGTGCAAGCGATGGAGCGGCTGCTCGACCGTGCCTGCGAGGTGGTGCCGCCGCGGCGCCTGTGGGTCAACCCTGACTGCGGCCTGAAGACGCGCGCCTGGGAAGAGACCGAGGCGGCGCTGGCCAACATGGTCAGTGCAGCGCGCGCGCTGCGCGCGCGCTGGACCAGCCCCGGCGCGATGGCGTGGAAGCGGGTCGCCAAGCCGGCCGGCCATGTCGGTGCGGCGCCTGCCGGCGGCACCGCTTGCACCGGGTGCGCGACGCACGCGCACTGAGCGAACGCGCGCGTCATCGCCGAAAACAGCCGCCGGCAAGAAGAAGGCCGCATGCCCATCAGATATACCCAAGATCCGGGAGCGCAATTCCTTCGGCAATGACCCGCGCGACATCAAGGGGGATATCCGTGGTCAGCCGGGAGAGGTTTCGCCGCTGATACTTCCTTCTGTTTGGCAACCCATACGGCGTTGGCGGCACATACCATAGGCTGGATGAGCGTGGTGAGGTGTCCCCCCAGGACTCACCGCGTTTGTCCCGCCGCGTCTGCAGCTCCGCGGCGGGGCTTTTCTCGATGATCGTCGGGCCCTTCGCCCTCTTTCCCACCCGCGGCCTCATTGCGATGGTTACCCGCCTGCTGGCAATCAACCGCCTTGTCGGTCAACCGCAAGGCTTTTGCCCTCGCTTATGCCGCAGGCACGGCGATGGATTCACCGCAAGGAGGAACGGGCGGCGGATATCTGCGACCAGCCGGATGCAATCGATGCAGAGGATTGCAAGGTGCTGATCCGATACGAAATCAGGAAGGGGCCGAGGCGGATAGCCATCATGAAGCGTGGCTGACCGATATCCCATGGCCGAAGGCATACATCGACGCAAAGACTCGCAGGCATGCGGCCTTCTTTTCTTGCCAGCAGCAGCGTTGCCGACTTAGTTCACGCGTATCACCGGGGGCGGCATCCAGCTGCCATCGAGCAACCCCTGCTCCGGCCAGTACGCGCGCAGCATCATGTTCAGGCCGTCGGGCGGGGCCGGCAGCCAGTTGGCGGCCCGGGATCCCGCCGGGCGTTCGTGCTGGATATAGATGTCGAGCGAGCCGTCGCGGTTGTAGCGCAGGCGGTCGCGGCTGCCGATGGCATAGCGCTGGATCGGGTTGGGGACAAACGCCTGGTGGTCGTCGTAGAGCGTCAGCGACCAGAACGCCCGCGCCGGCGGCAATTGGCCCTTGTCGAAATGCAGCACGTAGCGCGCGCCGCCCTGCAGCGGCGTGCCGTTGGCATCGGTCCGTGTCGACGCGTAGATCGCATCCTCCGGCAGGTTGGCGCCCAGCCCTACCGACGCGGTCACAGCGCGGCGGCCGTAGTTGGTGCCATAGTTGCCGAGATCGCGGTGCATGACCCAGCCGTTGCCGGCATCGGCATTGCCCTTGCGCGCGCCCTGCACGATCGCCGCCAGCGCCGCGGTCGCGCCCTCCTGCACCGCGCGCGCGGTGGTCGGTTCCATCACCGTGGTCTTGAACGGCACGCCGGGATGGATGCCCATGCGGCGCAGCTTCTCCACCATGGCGCTGTCGGCCGGCGCCGGCGGATTTGCCGGCAGCAGCGCGGCAAAGCGCGTGAAAAAGGCCTGCGCGTCCATCGCCGCGACCTGCTCCACCGGCGAACTCTGCGTATCGACCGCTGCGGCGCGCGGCGCGGGCCGCTCAGGCACGCGGCGGCCGCCGCCCCAGGCTGACAGCGGCGTCAGCCGGTACTGGTCCTGCAGCCGGTGCACCGCCGAAAGATCCTTCTTGTCGTTGACCTGGGTACGCCCGATCAGCCAGACCATCGACGTCGGCGAGCGGATTTCCTGCACGCCCTTGGGCAGCGTGCCGCGCCAGTCGGGTCCGGTGATGGCGAAATTGCCGCGACGGGTGCCGGTGGTGCGCATGCCCGGCGAGGCAAACACATTGGTCCACGCATCCAGCAGCGGCATCAGGTAATAGCGCCCTTGCGTGTCGGGCACGGACAGGATCACCGGCTCGCGCGACAGGTCCAGCCATGCCGACGAATACAGCGTATCGGCATTGGGGCTGACCACGTCGGTGAAGCTGGGATCCGGGAACGTGCGCTTGTGGCTGAAGGTGTTGACCGGCGTGCGCAGCGTCATCAGCTCACGCGTCACGTCCATCAGCACCAGCGGATAGGCATAGGTAAAGACCTCGGCCGACAGGGCTTTCATGGCCAGGTCGGACGGCGGCTGCTCGACGGCGGCGGTTTGGATGGTGGCTGAATCCGGCGCGCTGGCGCAGCCGGACAGCATGACAGCGAGCGTGACCGCGCTCGCCATAAGACGAAATGAAGGCTTCATGACCCCGTTCCCGATTCTTGCGCCTTGTCCGGGCGTTGCGGCTATGACTGCCAGCATGTCGTCCCGGAGGCGCATCTGTTTGCTCCCGCATCTTGTCCCTCCCCTTGCGCCGTGTCAATTCCTCGCACGCAGGGGAGAGAGGGCGATCACACCAAAGGGAGGGCGTCCACGGAACGTGGATGATAAAGCACCTCCACAACGCAACGGAATCACCCGATCAGGACCTGAAAACAGCGCACGATACCTACCGCTCAATACCGCATCTGCACATCATCGACCTTGCCCGTGCGCGCGTTGTACAGGCAGGCATAGTGAAAACCGATCGCCGACGAGCTGTCATCGGGCTCGAACACGCCTTCGCCGTTGACCGAGGTCTGCGCGTCAGGCCGCTGGTAGTACTGCTCGCGATCGGCCATCAGCATGACGCTGCCGGGCTGCGGATAGCGGCGCTTGAGCGCTTCGGCAACGGCCGGCACGCAGGCGATGGAGGCGGCCCTGGACACGGCCTGGGGATCGACCGTGATCCGCGTGGTGGCGGGCGGGACCGGGCGCGGCGCGGTTTGCGGCGGCGTAGCGCAGGCGGCGAGCAGGCACGCCAGCGGCAGGCACAGGATTGAAACTCGTATCACGCGGACCTCCTCCCAGCGGAAGCGCGCACGCTGGCGCCCTCCCAAAAAGTGAAGCGGAGCCATCAGATTAATGCCTTCGGGCGGAAAAGCCAAAGCCGCGCGTCCCTGGCATCTCCGGATTTGCCCGCGATTGCGAATCTTCCAACACGGCTAAACTATCGGCTCCCGGCGCCGGCGCGCAGCGCGCGGCGCCGCAAGACACCACGATGCCGACACAATGACAGCCACAGAGACAAGCGGCGCACGCCCTGCCACTACCACCATTCCCGCGCCATTGCTGCGCAATGCCGCCAGCCTGCTGGTCGTGCGCGACGCGCCCACCGGCATGGAAGTCCTGCTGGTCCGCCGCGTCGAGCGCGCCAACGACCGCAGCAGCGGCGCCTATGTGTTCCCCGGCGGCACGCTCGACGCGCTGCAAGACAAGGCGCTGCATGCGCACGCCCACGGCCTCGACGACATCGCCGCCAGCGAGCGCCTGGGGCTGCCGGCTGGCGGCCTGGACTTCTATGTTGCCGCGGTACGCGAATGCTTCGAAGAAGCCGGCCTGCTGTTCGCCTACGGCAACGACGGACGCCTGCTGCCTCCCGATGCCCTCGACGCCGGACAGCAGACGCTGCTGCGCGCCGCCGTGCAGCGCGGCGGACCCGGCCTGGCGCATGCATGCGAGCAACTCGGGCTGCGGCTGGCTGCCGACCGGCTGGCCTACCACAGCTACTGGCTCACGCCGCCGGGCCTGCCCAAGCGCTTCGATACGCGCTTCTTCGTCGCGATCGCGCCGGAAGGCCAGCAAGTGATCGCCGATGGCAACGAGATCGTCGAACACCGCTGGATCCGCCCTGCCGAAGCCGCCGATCCCGCCAGCGGCCTGCCGATGATGCACGTCACGCGCCGCACGCTGGCGGCGATCGCGCAATTCGAGAACGCCGAGGCCTGCTTTGCGTATGCGGCGCAGCTGCGCGGCATCGCCTGCATCATGCCGCGCCTGGCCACCGGCGCCGCGGGCGTGCGGCCGGTGATGCCCAACGAAGCGTGCTATGCCGAGATCGGCCGCATCGACCCCGAAGGCCGGCACCATGGCCGTTACGAGCTATGCCCCGGCTTGCCGGTGCAGCTGTCCGGGCGCGTCTGGCGCGTGACCGCGAACAACGGCAGCGTGATGACCGGCCCCGGCACCAACACCTACCTGGTGGGCGGCGGCGCGCGCAACGAATGGGCCGTGATCGATCCCGGCCCCGATGACGCCGAACATGTGCGCGCCATCCTGGCCGCGGCACCGGGCCCGATCCGCTGGATCTTCGCCACGCACACGCACCTCGACCATTCTCCGGCGGCGGCCGCGCTGCAGGCTGCGACCGGCGCAACGGTGCTGGGCCGTGGCGCGCCCGCAGGCCAGTGGCAGGATGCGGGCTTCGCGCCGCAGCGCGAACTCGCGCACGGCGAGCGCATCGCCCTCGGCGACGGCTGCACGCTGCGCGTCTGCCATACGCCGGGCCACGCGTCGAACCACCTCTGCTACCTGCTCGAAGAAGAGAAGACGCTGTTTACCGGGGACCACGTGATGCAGGGCTCGACGGTCGTGATCGGTCCGCCTGACGGAGACATGCGCGCCTATCTCGAGTCGCTGGCTGCCCTGCAGCAAGAAGACCTGGAATGGCTCGCCCCCGGGCACGGCTTCCTGATCGCGCGCCCGCAGGACGCGATCCGCCTCCTGGTCCGCCACCGGCTGCAGCGTGAAGCCAAGGTCGCGGCTGCGCTGCGCGAACTGGGGCCCGCGCCGATCGAAGCGCTGGTGCTGCGCGTCTATGACGACGTGCCGCCGCGCATGCACCCGGTCGCGCAGCGCTCGCTGCTTGCGCACCTGCTCAAGCTGCGGGATGAAGGCAAGGCACGCGAAGCAGACGGGGACTGGTCGGAGGTGGCGGCATAGCCGCCGTAAGCGGCCGCAAAGTTTTTTTCGCGCACCCCTTGCGCAATCCCGAAATTCCGCTACAATTCGGCCTCTCGTGTGCGGCTGTAGCTCAGTTGGATAGAGTACTTGGCTACGAACCAAGGGGTCGTGGGTTCGAATCCTGCCAGCCGCGCCACCTATGCAGAAGGGAAAAGGGCTTCCGGAAACGGAAGCCCTTTTTTCATGGCGCCTCTTCGCGAAATTTGCGCCCCATCCTGTGCGCAAGCGCTCGCCGCCACTCTGAAACTACCACCGGTACCTCGCGCCGACCGTACCCCCCGGATTGCGCCCCGCCTTCACCTTGAACCACAGCTTCACGCCGGTTGCCGTGTTGCCGTGCGCGCCGATATTGAACGAGAACAGCCCGCGCAGCAGGTCGGCATCGATCTTCGTGCCGTTGATGTTGATGCTTTGCTTGCGGCTGTCCTGCCACCAGTCGGCTTCAACGAACGGATAGATGCCGGCCAGGCGTGTCGGCTGCGCGCCATAGAGCCGTATGCCGATGCCGGTGGCACTGGAATCGCCGGGCATGCCCTGCGCCTGCACGCCGCTGACCGGCGACATTCCGGGCTGATAGGCCAGCTGCAGCCGCGGCTGGATCGTCAGGCCGCCGGCGCGCGGCACCACTGCATCGACAGCCAGCGCCATGGTGCGCACGCTGCCGTCGACAAAGCCGCTGGCGCTGGTGACATCGTCCAGGTGCAGCGTCAGGCGGCGCGGGCGATCGACCACGGCGGCGGGATCGCGGTCCACGACGGCCGGGCCCGGCGCGTCGTCGTCCGGTCCCGCTCCCATCGCAAGCGGCAATGACGACGAAGGCTCGGGCGACCGCGTCGCGTACTCGACGGTGACCGGTTCGGGGGCACTACTGAAGAAGGTGGACGCATTGGCCGGTATGTCGGCGTCGGCCACCAGCGCCTCGGGTGCCTCGGCGACCGGCGCTGGCGCGGCCCGCGCCTGCAGCGGCTGGTCCCAGCCGGAGACGCCCTGGCTGTCGACAACCCTTTCCGGAACCGCATCATCCGCGTGGGCCAGCGCACACATCAGCACGGCCAGGATGCTGCAGCATTGCAAGTGGTGCCGGATCAGACCCGGATGCGTGGCACACGGGTGCCACCCGGGGCAAGACCCCGCCTCCTCCCTCTCGCTCGATGATGACAAGACCATAGTCATGGCAACCACCTTCGGACGTTATATCTGCCTGCCCGATGAGCTTGAGGATAGGTCAATCCGCCTGCTTGCGTTAGCGGGGAATGTTGGTCTCCGCGCGCTGGCAATGGCCGCGTTCCGGACGACGACCGCGGTCGGACATGCGGCGACGCACGTCGGCTCGGATGGCCCGGATCAAATCGCCGCGGCTTTGCGCTTTAAATGCCCCTTTTCGTCAATAATGGCGAGAATGACGAATCTCCCATGCACTGCCCGGCTCGCGGCCGCCGGGAGCAACACCGATGGCTCAGTGGCAACGCGCGCGCCGGCGTAACGCCGCGACGGCAGCGCGGCGTGGCAACAGCCTGCAGCGCAAGCTGGCGATCGCGACGGCGGTCGGCGGGCTATGCACGCTCGTGCTGGCCGCGCTGGTGATCGCGCGCTCGTTCGGCACCTTCATGGCCGCACGGCAGAACCTCCACGACATTTCGGCATACCGTGGCGTGCTCGACGCCGCCAACGTGCTGTCCGCCGAACGGGGGCCAGCCAACAGCGTGCTGGGCGAACCGCCGCTGGCCGACAGCGCCGCGCGCGCACGCCTGCGCGCCATGCGCGCGCTGAGCGACGCCGCGCTGCAGCGCCTGGCCGCCCCACCCGCGCCGCCCTTCGGGCTGCACAGCCACCACCTGCCGGCGCTGATGGTCGAGCGCGTGCGCGAGCGGCTGCAACGGGCGCGCGCCGAGATCGACCAGCTGGCCGCGCGCCCACTTGCAGAACGCGACATGGACGCGATCCGCCATGCGATCGAGAGCATGTTCAACGTGGTCGACATGCTGCAGCCGGCCATCGCGTGGCAAGTGCGCGAATTGTCCGCGTGTCACGAAGGTCTGGCGGCAGCCGCCCTGACCGGCAAGATGCTGGGCGACCTGCGCGAGTATGGCGGGCGCATCGCCTCGCAGATCATGGCGCCCGTGGCGGCGCGGCAGCCGATGCCGGTGCAGAGCCTGGTCGATGCCACGCGCTCGCGCGGACGGCTGCTCGAACTATGGCAGCTGGCCGGCCCGGCGTACAACATGTTCGGCGACTCGCCCGCGCTGGATCACGCCTACGCCGACACAAATCACCAGTTTTTCGGACAGGGCATGGCGATGATCGACAGCCTGGTCGCGCAAGGACGCGCGTCTGGCCATTATTCGATGACGCCCGAGGAACTGACGAATCGCTACGTGCGCACGCTGGAACCGCTGGAGCGGCTACGCCGCGTGTTCCTGGACGAGGTGGTCGCGCATTTCGCCGCCACGCGCGCGCAGGCGCTGCGCGAGCTGGCGGCCGCCTGCGGCGCAACGGCGCTGATCCTGGCGGTACTCGGCTACATCCTGGTGTTCGCGCAGCGCTCGGTGTTCCTGCCACTGCTGCGCGCGCGACGAAGTGATCGGCCTGGCCGAGGAACGCGGCCATCCGGACTACGCCTCGCCGCCTGCAATGGCCCCGCGCATGGCCACGCGCGCAACGGAAATGCGGCCCCTGTTCGATGCCATCGATATCCTGCGCCGCAAGCTGCGCGAACGCGCCTCGCTGACGGCCCAGCTGGAGCACCAGGCACGCACCGACAGCCTCACCGGGCTGCTGAACCGGCGCGCGCTGGAGCTGGTGGCGGCCCGCTACCCGGCGCAGCACAGTGCCAGCCTGGTGCTGATCGACGTCGATCGCTTCAAGCAGATCAACGACCGCCATGGCCATGCGGCCGGCGACGAAGTGTTGCGCGAGGTGGCAACGCTGATGCGCGCGCTGGTACCGCCGGAGAGCATGCTGGCCCGCTTCGGCGGCGAGGAATTCGCCCTGCTGCTGCCGCATGGCCGCCCGGGCGAGGCCGCCGCGCAGGCCGAAGCGCTGCGCGCGGCGCTCGCCCGTGCCCCGGTGCGCATGCCCGGCGGCAAGTCCCTGCAGGTGACGGCCAGTTTCGGCGTCGCGATCGGGCACGGCGGAGCACGCCACTGGCAGCAGCTGTTCGCCGCGGCCGATGCCGCGATGTACCGGGCCAAGGCGGAGGGACGCAATTGCGTGCGCGAAGCGCAATGCAATGAAGAGGCACCGGCGGCCTGAGCTTGCCGGCGGAATTTCGATCGGCGGGGCTCCGCGAACGAGACCCTGGATCGAGACCCTGGACGAGACCCGTAAACGACGAAAGGCTCGCTTGCGCGAGCCTTTCCGAATATTGGTGCCCAGAAGAGGACTCGAACCTCCACAGTGTTGCCACCGCTAGGACCTGAACCTAGTGCGTCTACCAATTCCGCCATCTGGGCTTCGTTTCGCTGCATTGCTGCTGCGTTGCGAAGAAGAAAATTATGCCGCCGATACAAGACGTTGTCAACAGTCCTGCACAAAAATCTTCGTGGGCATGCTGCGTGAACCTACTGCTCGCCACCCCGCCGCATGAAATCCACGTGCGCCGGCCGTCCGGGCAACTGCAGCGCCACCGTCGCAGGCGGCGTGGCGGCGATGGTCTTGCCAGCCCGCAGCACGCGCAGCCGCGTGGCGCGCAGCCGGATCGCCTCGACCGGGTCGCGCGCCTGCAGCAGCACCAGGTCGGCCCTACAGCCCGGCGCGATGCCGTAGCCGTCCAGACCAAGGATGTGCGCCGGCGCCGTGGTCACCGCTGCAAAGCAGGCCCGCATCGCCTCCTGCCCGGTCATCTGCGCCACATGCAGGCCCATATGCGCGACTTCAAGCATGTCGCCCGAGCCCAGGGCGTACCACGGGTCCATCACGCAGTCGTGGCCGAACGCGACCGGCACGCCGGCCGCCAGCAGTTCAGGCACGCGCGTCATGCCGCGGCGCCTGGGGTAGCTGTCGTGCCGCCCCTGCAGCGTGATGTTGATCAGCGGGTTGGCGATTGCCGCGACGCCGGCCTCGCGCATCAGCGGGAGCAGCTTGGACACGTAGTAGTTGTCCATCGAGTGCATCGAGGTCAGGTGCGAGCCGGCCACGCGGCCATGCAGGCCGAGCCGCACCGTCTCGCTCGCCAGCGTCTCGATATGGCGCGACAGCGGGTCGTCGCTTTCGTCGCAATGCATGTCGACGCGCAGCCCGCGCTCGGCCGCCAGCTCGCACAGCAGCCGCACCGATTCCGCGCCCTGCGCCATGGTGCGCTCGAAATGCGGGATGCCGCCGACCACCTCGACGCCCATGTCGAGCGCGCGCGTCAGGTTCTGCAGCGCGCCGGGTGCGCGTAGCACGCCGTCCTGCGGGAACGCCACCAGCTGCAGGTCGAGGTAAGGACGCACGCGCTCGCGCACGTGCAGTAGCGCTTCCACCGCGAGCAGGCGCGGGTCGCAGACGTCGACGTGCGAGCGGATCGCCAGCAGCCCGCGCGCCACGGCCCAGTCGCAGTAGGCCAGTGCGCGTTCGACCAGCGCTTCCTGCGTCAGCATCGGCTTGAGTTCGCCCCACAGCGCAATGCCTTCGAGCAGCGTGCCGGACTGGTTCACGCGCGGCAGCCCGTACGACAGCGTCGAGTCCATATGGAAATGCGCGTCGACGAACGGCGGCGTCACCAGCTGGCCGGCGGCATCGATTTCCTCGGCGGCCCGCGCGGCCAGCGCCGGTTCCACCGCGGCGATGCGGCCTTCGGCAATGCCGATATCGATGCCGGTGCGCCCGTCGGGCAGGTTGCAGTGCCGCAGGATCAGGTCGAGCATGGCGTCTCTTGAAGGGGAAGGTTCAGACGGAAAGCATGGCGCATGATCGCATGGCCGCGCGGGGCGCAGGCAGCACGCGTGCGGACGGTACGGACGATGCGCTCACCCCTGCCTGTCAGCCAGCACCTGCATGGTCATGGCCTCGGGCGCGAGGCCGCAGCCGCGCAGCAGCAGCGCCACCAGGTGCTCGGTCGCCTGCGCATAGTCCTGCCGCCCCAACTGGCTCACACCGAGCACGGCGCAGACCTGCGACTCGAAATCGGCATAGGTCTGCGTTGCGGCCCAGATGGTAAAGAACAGGTGCTGCGGGTCCACCGGTGCCATCTGGCCGCTGTCGATCCATTGCTGCACCACCGCGGCCTTGCGCGCCACCAGTTCGCGCAGCGCATGGCGCAGGATCTCGCCGATCTCCGGCGCGCCGTGCAGCAGTTCGTTGGCAAACACGCGCGAGGCGTCGGGATGGCTGGCGGACAAGCGCATCTTGGCGCGGATGTACTGCTCCAGCGCCACCTGCGGCGGCAGTTCGGCGCGGATGATATCGGTCTCCGACAGCCACAGCTGCAGCGTGTGGGCCAGCACCGCGCGGTACAGCGCCTGCTTGGTGCGGAAGTAGTAGTGCAGGTTCGACTTGGGCACGCCGGCGCGCGTCGCGATCTCGGCCATGGTGGCGCCGGCAAACCCCGCGCGCGCGAACACGTACTCGGCCGCGCGCATGATCATGGCCTGGTTTTCCTGCCGGATGCGGCCGGCAGGCCCTTCGTGCGCAAGCGGTATGCCATGCGCCGGCAGCGCCCGGCGCGGTGTGGCGCTGGCGCCCGGGTCCATCACCGTGTGCCGTAGAGGCGGTCGCCGGCATCGCCCAGGCCGGGCACGATGTAGCCGTGCTCGTTGAGCGTCTCGTCGATCGCGGCGGTGACGATCCCCACTTCGGGATGCGCGGCACGCAGCGCGCGCAAGCCCGGACGCGAGGCGATCAGGCACACGTATTTCATGGTGGTGACGCCCGCCTCCTTCAGCCGGTTCAGCGCGGCAATGGCCGAGTTGCCGGTGGCCAGCATCGGATCGACCACGATGACCATGCGCTCGTGGATATCTTCCGGCATCTTGAAGTAGTACTCGATCGGCTCGAGCGTCTCGGGGTCGCGGTACAGCCCGATATGACCGACGCGCGCCGCCGGCAGCAATTCCAGCATGCCGTCGATGAAACCATTGCCGGCACGCAGGATCGACACCAGGCACAGCTTCTTGCCCGACAGTATGCGCGACTGCGTCGGCGCGATTGGGGTGCGGATGGAAATGGTTTCCATCGCCAGGTCGCGCGTGGCTTCGTAGGTCAGCAACTGGCTGATCTCGCGCACCAGGCGGCGGAAATTGTCGGTGGTGGTTTCCTCGCTGCGCACCAGCGTGACCTTGTGCTGCACGAGCGGATGGTCGACGACCAGCACGCCGGGCATGCCGGCAGCGTTGTCGTCGCGGCCGGCTACACCGGGAACAGCGTCGGGAACAGCGGGAACAGCGGACATGTCGTTCATGGGGACGCTCCTGATGCCATGTTTGAAGCCACGTTATCCAACGCAAACCTTGCAGATCGCGGAACGCGATCGCGGCGGGCGCAGGGGCGCCCGCCGTGCTCAGAACACGGTGCCGTCGCTGACGATGCTGAACGGCGGCGCACCGCCCGGGCGCCGCTTGGCGGCGATGCGCCGGCCTGCGGCCCAGGTGCCGCCTTCCAGCACGCGCGCCAGCGGGAAGTCGGCTTCCGCCAGTCCCAGCGCCTGGCGCACGCCATCGGCCACCAGGTCCAGGCCAGTCACCGTCAGCGCGCGCCATTCGACGATCACGGGCTCGTCCACCGCATGCGGCTCGGCGATAAAGGACGCATCGCGCGGCACCATCAGTTCGAAGTCGAACAGCAGGCCGCCGTTGCGGTACTCAGGCAGCCCGGTCAGCGCATCCAGCCCGGTGACCGTCAGGCCCGCATCTTCCAGTGGTTCCAGCAGCGAATAAGTCAGCCACTGCGTGAGCTTGTGGAATGGCACCAGCCCGCCGGGCGCGGCAGGATGGTGCCAGCAATCGCCCAGCGACACACCCTCGACCACGATACGCCCCGGCCAGACCGGCCCCAGCCCCACCAGCAGCGTGCGCAGCAGAAAGCTGGCGTCGAGCCGCTCGTTGACCGCATGTGCCTTCAGGTAGTCGAACAGGTTGCCCAGCCGCGCGGGCCGCCCGAACAGCGCCGGCGTAGCTTCCATCACCTCGCCCAGCCGGCGCAGCAGCCCGGCGCGGCCTTCCAGGCCCACCAGCGGGTTGTGCTGCGCTACCTGGAAGGCGTGGGCGATGCTGTCGGCATCGATGCGCTGCAGCCGCTCGGCATCCGCGCGCAGCGGGTCGCCGGGCGCCGCGGAAAAGCCGCCGCGTGCGAACAAGACGAAGCTGGCCACGCCCAGCCCCTCGGAGCGGGTCAGCACCAGGTCGCTGGCCGGATCGCGGTAGCGCCAGTCGGGGCCCGCGCCGGCGTCGAGCAGTACGCTCGGGATCACCAGGTCGATGCCGATGCGGGCGCGCTCTTCGCGGTGCTCGGGCCCGCTCAGGCCGGCGCGCTCGCACAGCACCTGCCAGCGGTCCACACGCTGGTCGACGCCGCCGCTCTCGAAGTGGCGCCAGCGGCTGTGATAAGGCACCTGCAGGTCCGGATAGCGCTGCCGGATGGTGCTGGCCACGTAGTCGGCGATCGCGTGGATGCGGTCGGGGTGCCAGGTAAACAATTCGGACGCGCCGCTGGCCACGTGCTCGGTGACCGCCGCGCAATGTGTGCGCACGGCCTCCGCGCACAGCAGCGCGGAAGCGGGGTGCCCTTCCGGCACGGGGCTGAGCCAGCCCCCACCCGGACGCATTTCCTCGCCTGCTCCCCGACGGTCCATGCCGCCACGATCCTCTTCGGGATACATTGTCATTCGTTCAACCCCCTGCCCTTTGCCAGGGCCAGTTCATCGGCATCTGGCGGCGTGTAGCGCGTAAAGTAGCCGGCCGCCACCTTGGCGTCGATCTCGACACGGGCGTCCGCCGGGATCAGGGTTTCGGGGATCGCCACCTGCTCGACCACCTCGATGCCCTGCGCCACCAGCGCGCCATGCTTCATGTTGCTCATCGACGCCCAGCGGTCGATGCGACGGATGCCCAGCCAGTGGAACACATCCGGCATCAGCTCCTGGAAACGCATGTCCTGCACGCCTGCCACGCATTCGGTGCGGGCAAAGTAAGTCTCGGCGCGGTCGCCACCCGCCTGCCGCTTGCGGGCGTTGTAGACCAGGAACTTGGTCACCTCGCCCAGCGCGCGGCCCTCCTTGCGGTTGTAGACCACCAGCCCCACACCGCCCTGCTGCGCCATCTCGATGCACACTTCGATGCCATGTGCCAGGTATGGCCGGCAGGTACAGATGTCTGACCCGAACACGTCGGATCCGTTGCATTCATCGTGCACGCGGCAAGCCACTTTGGTCTCGGGCTTGCCGAGCTGGCTGACGTCGCCGAAGAAGTACAGTGTCATGCCCCCGATGGGCGGCAGGAACACTTTAAGGTCGGGCCGCGTGACCAGCTCCGGGAACATGCCGCCGGTCTGCTCGAACAGGCTGCGCCGCAACACGCTCTCCTTGATGCCGAAGCGCGCCGCCAGCCCCGGCAGGTACCAGACCGGATCGACCGCCGCCTTGGTCACGCGCACGTCGCCATTGGCATAGAGGATGCTGCCGTCTGGCGTCAGCCGGCCGGCAGCCATCGCCGATATCAGTTCGGGCATGTTGATATGCGCGCGCGTGACGGCAATGGTCGGGCGGATATCCACGCCCGCCGCAATGCGGTCGGCGAAGACGGAGGAAACGAGGTGGCCCCAGGGATCGAGCGAGACGATCTTTTCCGGATCGGCCCATTGCGGGTGCGGGCCGATGGCCTCGGCGGGTGCGGTATCGGTCAGGTCGGGACGATGGTCGCGCTGCAGCGAGCCGCTGGCGACCGCCAGTGCGCGGTAGATGGCGTAGGCGCCGGCATGGGTGCCGATCACATTGCGCTGCGCGGGATTCGCCAGGCTCGCGATCACTGGTCCGCGTTCGGCTGCGGTGGGCGCCCCCCAGTGGATCGGCTCGGCCGGCTTGCCGCGGCGTGCGTGCGAAGTGAGGACGATATGGTCGGACATGGCACCCTCGGTTCCGATGGAATCCTGACCAAACGGTCAGGTTTACACTTCCATACTAGGCAACGTTCATGCCATCGCCCAATGCCGGTTTACGTGAGTTTTGCCGCGCTCCGTATGGAGCCGTACGCAAGCGGGGCGACGCGCATGCACGCAGGGCGTGCCGGGGACATGACGCCGACGGTGCGCGCGCACCAGCAGGAGGCAACGCCGCGCGCGCAGGGTTGCAAGCCTTAGACAGTAGGACGGCTCGCCGATCCGCGCGAGTCTGACAGCCAGGCCCACGCCGCCCGCAGCCCGGCCAGCGGGCTTGCGCTCTCCACGTAGCGATGGAACAGCGCGCCGGCAACGTTGCTCAGTGCCCACGCGGCCGCCATGCCCAGCGCGTTCAGCAACGGCTCCCCAGGCGCAAGGTTCGACACCAGCGCGTTGACCAGCAGGCACACCGGGAAGTGCACCAGGAAGACCGAATAGGAAATGCGGCCGAAGAAACCGACCACATGGCCGCGCGGCCAGCGCTCCATCCAGCCGCCGCGGCGGGAGATGGCCAGCAGCAGCGCGGTGGCCAGCGCCACGGCGATGCGCAAGCGGAAATCGACGATCAGCGCCGCCAGCGCCACCGCGCCGATCACCAGCATCGGCATGGCCGACCGGCCCGGGTTCGAGGCCCACCATGCCAGCGTGCCCATGCCATAGGCGCCGAAGAAGTACACCGCCCAGATATCCCAGGCGGCATCGCGGTTGAACCAGAACAGCGACGCGACCGCCAGCAGCGCGACCACGCCGATGCCGGCAACGGCGCCCGCCTGCGCCTGACGCGGCGCCAGGGCGCGTGCGGCCCACAGCGCCACCAGCAGCAGCCCGAACAGCTGGAGGTCGATCGCGACGTACCAGACACCGGCCGAGAGCGCATCAACATCCAGCACGTTATGCAGCAGCGTGAGGTGCGCCAGGAACTGCGTCAGGTGCGCAGGTGCCGGGATCGATTCATGGATCATCCACTGCCGCGCCAGCGCGGAGCCGGCAATGCTCAGCAGCAGCGCGACGGCGAATGGCACCACCAGCTTCAGGTAGCGGCGCCACAGCATCGCCAGTGGATGTTCGCGGGTTTCGAGCCGGCCGTGCGGTGCCAGGCTGCGCGCGGCCAGGAAGCCGCTGATCACCAGGAACACCTGGACTGCGATGCGGGCGTAGTCATACAGCCAGTCCACCACCCCCGGGGCCAGGCGGTAGGCAGTGTCGGACATCGGACCGTAGAAAGCGAGGTGATGCAGCACGATCAGCTGGGAGCTGACCGCCTTGAGCGCGTCGATGCAGGGCAGGCGTGACGGACGGGGGCTCATTGTTCTTGGGATCTGACAAAGCGCACGGAAGGCGCGATTCTACCTGTTTGCCCCGATTGACATGTGGCGTCGCATCCACAAATTGCGGATTGGTTACACACTGGCAACGATTGTTGCCCTTTGCCTGCTTTGGGCTTCCATGTCTCACCGGAGAGGCATTTGCTTATGACGACTTTATCCTTCGCCCAGCGAAGGCTGGGGTATACCCTAGCGTCTTTGCCGCACCGCCGGCCAGCTATCCGGTTTCCCGAATGTCCGTCTCTGTCCTGTCTTCCCTGCTTGCCCCTTTGTCCAGCGCGCGTCGCCCCCTTGCGGCGCTCGCCTTCGGTGTCATGGCCGCCGCGCTGACGCCGGCTGCGGCCAATGCCCAGTCGCAAACTCCCGTGCTCGACAAGATCCGCGATTCCGGCACCATTGTGCTGGGCTACCGTGAATCGGCGCTGCCCTTTTCCTTTGCCGACGACAAGGGCCAGCCGGCCGGCTACGCGGTCGATCTGTGCCTGCGCGCCGCCGAAGCGGCGCGCCAGAAGCTGGGCCTGAAAGACCTGAAAGTGCGCTGGATGCCACTGACGCCGCAGAACCGCATTCCGGCGGTGGTCAACGGGCTGGTCGACCTCGACTGCGCCCCCAACACCAACTCGCTCGAGCGCCAGAAGCAGGTGGCCTTCAGCGTCTCGCACTATGTCTCGACCGTGCGCATGCTGGTCCGCGCCGACTCTGGCATCCGCTCGCTTGGCGACCTGCGCGGCAAGACCGTGGTCACCAGCGCGGGCTCGACCGGCGACCGCCACGTGCGCCGCCTGAAGGGCCAGTACGGCTACCACGACGTCTACGCCAAGGACCATGGCGAGTCGTTCCTGCTGCTCGAATCCGGCCGCGCCCAGGCCTTCGTGATGGATGACGTGCTGCTGGCCGGACTGCGTGCGCGCGCCAAGGATCCGTCGCAGTACTTGATCGTGGGCCCGTCGCTGTCGGTCGAGCAGAACGCGCTGATGTTGTCCAAGGCTGATCCGGAATGGAAGCGCCTGGTCGACCAGGCGCTCGCCACTGCCTTCACCGGCCCGGACGTGGTCGCGCTGCAGAAGCGCTGGTTCCAGCAGCCGATCGGCAGTCGTGGCATCAACCTGGCGCTGACGCCTTCGGGCGAGGTGCGCGCGGCGTGGAAGCATCCTTCCGACGCCGTCACCGAGTAACCCGGATCCCGCCAGCAAAGACCCCGCCCGCAGCCGGACCGCGGCCGCAATTCAGGGTTTCCATGAGAGTGCCGCGCCGGGCAAGCCCCAAGTTGACAGCGACAAACGATGTTGGCGACACTGGCCCGAGCCATCCCTGCGTGGGATAGGCCACATACACGACCGCCCGACGGCGGCATTTCTCAGGAGAAACCATGAACAAGTTTGTCGCGACCGCGATCGCGCTCTGCCTCGGCGCCGCCTCGCTGGCCGCCCAGGCGCAGGGTACCGGCAAGAAGCAGTTCGATCCGTATTCCCAGGGTGCAAAGTCGGGCGAGAAATTCGACCCGTACTCGCAGGGTGCCAAGGCCGGCGACAAGTTCGACCCGTACAGCCAGGGCGCGAACAAGAGCACGCGCAGCGACCTGAACCCCGCCGCTCCGGCCGCCGAGCCGAAGCCGGCGAAGAAGTCCTCCAAGCCGAAGGCCAAGAAGAAGGCCGCTCCGGCGCCGGCCGCCAGCTGAAACGGCAATGGCTCCGACGAAAAAACCCGCCGAGGCGGGTTTTTTTGTGCCCTGCGCGGGCCAACGCCACTTTATGGCGCCTGCGTGTCGCGCTCCAGCGCGGTGACGTCGATGCGCTGCACATTGCCGTCCTGCCGCACCTCGGTGCGCAGCACGAAGGCTTCGGACGGGCAGTACCAGTCGGTCACGAGCATCAGCGAGGGTTCGACCTGCACGACTTCCTCGCCCACCATCACCGGCCCCAGCGAAGTGCGCTTCTCATAGGTGATCGGCAGGCATTCCTTGCGCCCCATCACGGTTTCGATCACCTGGCGCCGGCCCACCTGGCGCGAGCCGATATGGATCGATGCATGCAGGGCGCGCATGGTGCTGACCACTTCGTCGGAGCCGAGGGGATAGACCTTGAGCGATACGCTGGACTGGAACGTCTCGCCTTCGAGCCTGCTGCCTTCGCGCAGATCCATGCCGGCGTAGTTGAAGACGCCCTTGCCCCGGAACGAGGCTTCGCCGTACATGCGCGCATAGCGGGCGCGGGCATTGATGATCGCACGCTGGCTTTCGATGCTGGTCTCGTCATCGGGCGTGCGCCGGTCGATCACGACCTCATGCACCTGTTCCATGATCACCGGCGGCCCCATCAGCGCCGACATCGCCGACTTGGAGCTGACCGTCAGCTGCGCGCGGCAGCCGGATGCGCTGCGCCCGACATCGCGCAGCGTCATGCGGATCGACATCGGCATGGCGCCGTCGCCCTCCAGCTGCACATGCGAGCCGGAGCGGAACCATGGCGCGTTGCAAAGCACGGCCGCCGCCGACGCGGCCATCTGCGTGGCAGCCACCTGCGCGGCGGCATTGACGGCTGTCGCGGCGGCACCGGCGGGCGCCGCCGGCTGCGCCGCTGCCGGCATGGCCAGCAGCGTGGACGCCACTGCGGCAAGGCTGGCAAGCCGGTACTGTTGCGCCTTTGTCTTCACATGAATCCCTGTCTAGAATGACCTGGCGCCCCCGATATCCCGCCCGGCCTGCCACGCGTCCGCCTGGCCACTCAGATTATTGGTGTTTTTCGTGCAAGTGGCTATCTCGCTGACCCTTAGCGGTGGCCAGGGCCACATGCCTGAGGCCGCCGGGCTGTTCCCGTGTACCGGCCCGCGCGGGCCCAGAGGGAGGTTCCATGCTTCAGTACTACGCGAAACTGTGGTGGGTGGTCGCCCTGCGCGGCCTGTTTGCGCTGGTCTTCGGCTTCTGCGCGTTCTTCGCGCCGATCGCCACGCTGGCCGCGCTGGTGATCGTATTCGGCGCCTTTGCCGCGGCCGACGGGCTGATGGCCCTGGTCATGGCCATCTCCGGCAGGGACCGCGAGACCAGCGACCGCTGGATCCTTGCGCTGCAGGGCCTGCTCGGCCTCGGCGTGGGCGCGCTGACATGGTTCAGCCCGGCTATCACCGCGCTGTCGCTGCTGGTCTACATCGCGGTATGGACGCTGGCCACGGGCGTGCTGCAGATCGTCGCCGCGATCCGGTTGCGCAAGGAGATCCCCAACGAATGGTGGCTGATCCTGGCGGGCCTGGTCAGCATTGCCTTTGCCTTCCTGGTACTGTGGCAGCCGCTGGCGGGGGCGCTGGCGGTGCTGTGGATGATCGGCGCATGGGCCATCGTGTGCGGCATCCTGCTGATCGCCGTCGCGTTCCGCCTGCGCCGCGCGCGTCCGGCCGCAGCGGGCGTCCAGGCGGCCTGAGCGCCATCCTGCGGGCCTACCGGCGCTCGCCGCCCGCCCGTCGTGCGGAGCGTGGCGTCTCAAGGGGCACCCCGTCGCCGTGCTACCATTGCCCGCCGCGCGTGCCTCCGCCGCGGCTGTGGCGCCCCAGGCGCTCGGCAACGGCTGTCGGCGCGGCCATCCAGCATGTCTTCCGGCTTGCCCTGACCAGGTCGCCGGTTGGCTGTCCACCAATGGACGGCCTGATGCGTTGTGATGGCTTCCCGTCATCGCGCACCCACGCAAGACCATCCCAATCCGTCGTCTTTCCAGGAGTTCTATGCGTAGTTCATCGACCTCGCGGTATGCCGGGCTGTCGGTTGGTGCCACCACCAGTGCTGTCGTGCTGGTCAGCCTTGCCGTACTGCTGGTCTGGTTCGGCACGCTCGACATGCGCCACCTGCTGCGCTCCGACGAGGGCCGCTACGCCGAAATCGCGCGCGAGATGTTCGTCACCGGCGACTGGGTGACGATCCGCTACCACGAATTCAAGTACTTCGAGAAACCACCCTTCCACCTGTGGGTGACCTCGCTGGCCTATACGCTGTTCGGTGTCGGCGACTGGCAGGCGCGCCTGTGCGTAGCGTTGTCCGGCCTGCTTGGCCTGGGCGTGACCATGTTGGCCGCGGCGCGCTGGTATGGGCAGCGCGTGGCGCTGCTAGCCGGACTGGCGCTGCTGGCGGCACCGATGTGGAATGTCGCCGGGCATTTCAATTCGCTGGACATGACCCTGGCCGGCGCGATGGCGTGCGTGCTGGCCTGCATGCTCATCGCACAGCACCCGGACGCCACGCCCGCGGCGCGCCGCAACTGGATGCTGGCGTGCTGGGCCGCCATGGGCGTGGCAGTGCTGGTCAAGGGGCTGGTCGGGCTGGCCTTGCCCGGGCTGGTGCTGGTGGTCTATACCCTCGCCACCCGCGATCCTGGCCTGTGGCGCAGGCTCCATCTGCTGGCCGGCACGGCGGTGCTGCTCGCGGTCACCGTGCCGTGGTTCTGGCTGGTGTCGGTGCGCAACCCTGAATTCCCGCATTTCTTCTTTATCCACGAGCACTGGCAGCGCTATACCTCGCATGTCCACCAGCGCGAAGGCGCGATCTGGTTCTTCGTGCCGCTGCTGCTGGCCGGGTTCCTGCCCTGGCTGGGGCTTGCACCACAGATGTGGCAGGCGGTGCGCGAGCGCGCCGGCGTCGCGCGCGGCACTTCGCCGCGGCCGTTCCAGCCCGCGCTGCTGGCGGCGCTGTGGGCCGTGACGATCTTCGTGTTCTTCAGCCTGTCGGGATCCAAGCTGCCGGGCTATATCGTGCCGATCTTTCCGGCACTGGCGCTGCTGGCGGGCGTGGCGCTTGACACGGTCACGGAACGCGCGTGGCGCTGGCAGGTCAATGCCATGATTGCGCTGGGCGTGATCGGGCTGCTGGCGTGCCCCTTCGTTGCCATGCTGGACAAGCCGAGCACGCCGAATGCCGTGTACCGCGAATTCACCTTCTGGATCGCCATTGCCTTTGCCATCATGCTGGCCGGGGCCGTGGCTGCCCGGCGCCTGCTGCGCACACGCGGCGTATTTCCCAGCATCGTGGTGTATGCGCTGGCGATGTTCGCCTGCTGCACGGTGGCGCTGCGTGGCCACGAGGCGATGGGCCGGCCCAGTTCCGGCGCGGACCTGGTGCCGGCGATCAATGCGGTGCTGACGCCGCAGATGCCGCTGTACAGCGTCGGCATGCTGGACCATACGCTGCCGTTCTACCTGCGCCGCACCGTCATCATGGTCGCGCACCGGGACGAACTGGCGTTCGGCATCGGGCAGGAGCCGCGGAAGTGGATCCCCACCATCGACGGCTTTATCTCGCGCTGGCAGGACGGCCAGCGCGCCGTGGCGATCATGATGCCCGAAACCTACAAGATGCTGGCGGCGCGCGGCGTGCCGATGCACCGGATCGCCGGCGACCGCCGGCGCGTGGCGGTCGCCAACTTTGCACTGCCGGGCGAGGGCCCGCACGCGCCATCCCAAGGACAGTAACCCTGCACGACCTGGCGCCATGACGCTTTCGACTTTCCTGTTTATCGTTACCGGCGTGCTGCTCAACGCAGCCGCCCAGCTGCTGCTGAAGGCCGGCGTCAACGCCATCGGCGCGATCACGCTGGATCGCGGCACGCTACTCGTCACGGCGCTGCGCGTGCTGACGCAATGGCCGGTGCTGGCCGGCCTGACCCTGTACGTGGTCAGCGTCGGCGTGTGGATCGTGGGGCTGTCGCGCGTGGACGTGTCGGTCGCCTACCCAATGCTGTCGCTCGGCTATGTGGTCAACGCGCTCGCCGCCTGGTGGCTGTTCGGCGAGATGATCGGCCCCTTGCGCGTGGCCGGCATCCTGCTGATACTGGCTGGCGTCTTCCTGATCGCCCGCTCCTGACCTGGCCACCCTGGCTTGCCTGACCTGCCTCACCGACCGGGACCGATTTTTCGCGGATTTTTTGTCGATCTTTCGTTTTTAAGCCCATGACTGCTCCTGCTTCCGACTTCCTGCCCTTTGTCCGGCCTGAAATCGATGCCGCCGCCATCGCCGACGTCGGCAAGGTGCTGGCCTCCGGCTGGATCACCTCGGGGCCGAAAATGCAGGCCTTCGAGGCCGCACTGTCGGACCTGTTCGGCGGACGGCCGGTTCGCACTTTCGCCAACGGCTCGGCGACGATGGAAATCGCGCTGCGCATTGCGGATATCGGCCCTGGCGATGAAGTCATCACCACCCCGATCACCTGGGTCGCCACCGCCAACGTGGTGATCGCGGTCGGCGCGCGCCCGGTGTTCGTCGACATCGACCCGCGCACACGCAACCTGGACCTGGACGCGGTCGAGGCCGCGATCACGCCGCGCACGCGCGCGATCATGCCGGTGTACCTGTCAGGCCTGCCAGTCGACATGGACCGGCTCTACGCCATTGCTTCGAAACATGACCTGCGCGTGATCGAAGACGCCGCCCAGGCGATCGACTCGCGCTGGCAGGGCCAGCGCATCGGCGCTTTCGGCGACCTGGTCAGCTTCAGCTTCCAGGCCAACAAGAACATCACCACCATCGAGGGCGGCTGCCTGGTGATGAACACGCCGGAAGAAGCCGTGCGCGCCGAACGCCTGCGGCTGCAGGGCGTGATCCGCACCGGCTTGGACGGCATGGACGTGGAAGAACCCGGCGGCAAGTTCAACCTGACCGACGTCAATGCCGCGGTAGGCCTGGCGCAGCTCGGCAAGCTCGACGCCATCACCGCGCGCCGCGCCGAACTGGCCGAGGCCTACTTCCGCTGCGCCGCCGACAGCGGCCTGGCGGAGCTCGGCATCGAGCTGCCGCGGCCGCTCGATGCGCAGGCCGCCACCACCAACTGGCACATGTTCCAGGTGGTGCTGCCGACGGGGCGCCTGCAGGGCGGTCCGGCGCAGGCGCGCCAGCAGGTCATGGCAGCCATGCGCGAGCGCGGCATCGGCACCGGCGTGCATTACCCGCCCGTCCATCTTTTTACCTACTACCGCTCGCTCGGCTGGCGCGAAGGCATGCTGCCGCATGCCGAACGCATCGGGCGCGGCATCGTCACGCTGCCGCTGTTCCCGGCGATGCAAGCCGCCGATGTCGAGCGGGTCTGCGCAACCCTCAGCGAAACATGCAAACGTCTCTCCAAATGAGCCCGGTCGAAGTTTCGGTCGTCATTCCGGTCTACAACGAAGAAGACGGGCTGCAAGCCCTGTTCGACCGCCTTTATCCGGCGCTGGATGGCCTTGGCAACTCTTACGAGGTCATCTTCATCAACGATGGCAGCACCGACCGTTCGGCGGCCCTGCTGGCCGCGCAGTTCCACAAGCGCCCGGACGTGACCCGGGTGGTGCTGTTCAATGGCAATTTCGGCCAGCACATGGCGATCCTGGCGGGCTTCGAGCATACCCGCGGCAGGATCGTCATCACCCTCGACGCCGACCTGCAGAACCCGCCGGAAGAAATCCCGCGCCTGGTCGAGGCGATGCGCGCCGGCCATGACTACGTCGGCACCATCCGCCGCCAGCGCAATGACACCGCGTTCCGTCGCTACGCGTCGCGCGCGATGAACCGGCTGCGCGAGCGCATCACCAAGATCCGCATGACGGACCAGGGCTGCATGCTGCGCGCCTATGACCGCAACGTGATCGACACCATCAACGCCTGCCGCGAGGTCAACACCTTTATCCCCGCGCTGGCCTATACCTTCGCGTCGAATCCCATCGAGATCGAGGTCGGCCACGAGCAGCGCCACGCGGGGGAATCGAAGTATTCGCTGTACCAGCTGATCCGCCTGAATTTCGACCTGGTGACCGGCTTCTCGATCGTGCCGCTGCAGTGGTTCTCGGCAATCGGCACGATCCTGTCGCTGTTTTCAGGCGTGCTGGTGGTAGTGCTGCTGGTACGGCGCTTCCTGTTCGGCTCTGAAGTCCAGGGTGTGTTCACGCTGTTCGCCATGAACTTCTTCCTGATCGGCATCCTGCTGTTCGGCCTGGGCCTGCTGGGCGAGTACGTCGGCCGCATCTACCAGGAAGTGCGCGACCGGCCTCGTTACCGCATCAAGGCGGTGCTGGAGGCCGACCCCGCGCGCGCCGCATCGGCCCCCGCGCAGGTGGAGCGATAATGCGCGCCGTCGTCTTCGGCTATCACAATGTCGGCGACCGCTGCCTGCGGGTACTGCATGCGCGCGGCGTCGAAGTGGCGCTGGTCATCACGCACCGCGACCGTCCCGACGAGAACATCTGGTTCCGCCGGGTTGCGGACACCGCCGCCGAGCTGGGCCTTCCCTTCCTCTACGGCGAGGACCCCGCCGACCCCGCGATCGCGCAGGCAGTGCGCGATGCGCACCCGGACGTGATCTTTTCCTTCTACTACCGCGCAATGATTCCCGCGGCAGTGCTGGCGCTGGCCCCTGGCGGCGCCTTCAACATGCACGGATCGCTGCTGCCGAAGTATCGCGGCCGCGTGCCGGTGAACTGGGCGGTGCTGCACGGCGAGACCGAAACCGGCGCCACGCTGCATGCGATGGAGGCCAGGCCCGATGCCGGCTATATCGTCGACCAGACCGCCGTGCCGATCCTGCCGGACGACACCGCCGGCGAAGTCTTCGAGAAGGTCACCGTGGCCGCCGAACAGACCTTGTGGCGCGTATTGCCGGCGATGATCGCCGGCAATACGCCACAGCGGCCCAACCCGCTTGAGGAAGGCAGCTATTTTTCCGGACGCAAGCCGGAAGACGGCCGCATCGACTGGCGCCAGCCGGCTGCCAGTGTCTACAACCTGATCCGCGCGGTCGCGCCGCCCTATCCCGGCGCGTTCACCGAGGTGGCGGGGGAGCGCTTCATCGTGGCGCAGGCACGCCGCCTTCAGGCCGGCTCCGCCAGCGCCGCCGGCGGGTTGCCGCCCGGCCTGCACGTGCATGACGGCAGGATCGTGGGCGTGTGCGGAGATGGCGGTGCGGTGCTCATCACCGAATTGCTGGCGCATGACGGGGCGCCGGTCACGCCCGATACCTTTTCCCAGATTCTCAGAAAACAAACGAACGAGGAACACCGATGAAAAAGGTCCTGATTCTCGGCGTCAACGGCTTCATCGGCCATCACCTGACGCGCCGCATCCTGGAAACCACGCCGTGGGAGGTCTACGGCATGGACATGAACACGGACCGCCTCGGCGACCTCGTCGACCACCCGCGCATGCACTTCTTCGAAGGTGA
>NZ_JAGIQB010000050.1:0-53454 GCF_017815025.1 Cupriavidus phytohabitans | reverse complement strand
AGTTAACAGCTCGACACCTTGTTTACAACCCCTGCAAAGAAAAATGCCGTTCAGACTTAACTGAACGGCATTAGGCCACGGGCCGGCTTTTCTGCTTTCTGGCGGATGCTGGCGGCCCGTCAGGCGCCGCCGAACATTTCCAGGATCTTCTTCTTCTCCTGCTCGGTATCCGGCGACGGTGTCGTGGATTCGTCCGGCTTGCCCGGCCACGGATCGCCCAGGCCGACCGAGGCCACGCCGGCACCGCCCGCGTTCTCCTCGAAGGTCCAGTCGCCACCCACCATCAGCACGCCTTCGGGCGCCGGCCGCTCCGGCGACTCGGGTACGCCCTTGAGCGCCTTGCTCATGTAGCCGACCCAGATCGGCAGCGCCAGCCCGCCACCGGTCTCGCGCACGCCCAGGCTCTTGGGCTGGTCGTAGCCCATCCAGGCGATCGCCACCAGGTTGGGCGTGTAGCCGGCGAACCAGGCATCGACCGCATCGTTGGTGGTACCGGTCTTGCCGGCCAGGTCGTTGCGGCCCAGGCGCTGCTTGGCGCTGTTGGCGGTGCCGTAGCGGACCACGTCGCGCAGCATGGTGTCGGCGATAAACGCGGTGCGTGCGTCGAGCACGCGCACGGCATCGGTGCCGGCGCGTTGCGGATGCGTTTCGGAGATCACGTTGCCGCGCGCGTCCACCACCTTCTGGATCAGGTAAGGGTTGACGCGGTAGCCGCCGTTGGCGAACACCGAATACGCGCCCGCCATCTGCAGCGGGGTCACGGCGCCGGAGCCCAGCGCCATCGGCAGATAGGCGGGATGCTTGTCGGCCTCGAAGCCGAAGCGGGTGATGTAGTCCTGCGCATACTGCGTGCCGATCGCGCGCAGGATCCGCACCGAAACCAGGTTCTTCGACTTGGCCAACGCGCGGCGCATGGTCATCGGCCCTTCGAAGCGGCCGTCGTAGTTCTTCGGCTCCCACACCTGGCCGCCAGTATCGGGACCGATCGTGAGCGGCGCGTCGTTGATCACCGTGGCTGGCGAGAAGCCCTTCTCCAACGCCGCCGAATAGATGAACGGCTTGAAGCTCGAACCCGGCTGGCGCCAGGCCTGCGTCACGTGGTTGAACTTGTTGCGGTTGAAGTCGAAGCCGCCCACCATCGAGCGGATCTCGCCGTCCTGCGGGTTCAGCGACACGAACGCGGCTGCCACTTCCGGCAGCTGCGTGACCGACCAGTTGCCCTTGTCATCCTGCGTCACGCGGATGATCGCGCCGGGGCGCATCTTCATCTTGGGCTGCGCGTTTGCCGACATCGATGGCGAGATAAAGCGCAGCGCCGAGCCTTCGATGGTCGCCACCTCGCCCGACAGCAGGGTGGCCCTGACCTGCTTCGACGACACGCTGGTGACCACGGCCGAGCGCAGGTCGCCGCTGCCCGGGTGCTCGACCAGCGCATCGTCGATCGCCTGCTCGCGCTCGGCCGGATCGGAAGGCAGGTCGATAAAGGCCTCGGGGCCGCGGTAGCCGTGCTTGCGCTCGTAGTTCATGATGCCGGTGCGCACGGATTCGTACGCCGCATCCTGGTCGGGCTTGGTCAGCGTGGTGTAGACCGTCAGCCCGCGCGTATAGGTTTCTTCACGGTATTGCGCATACATCAGCTGGCGCACGATTTCGGCGACATACTCGGCGTGGGTCGAGAACTCGTTGCCCTCGGTGCGCACCTTCAGTTCCTCGCGCACCGCTGCGTCATATTGCTCGGGCGTGATGTAGCGCAGGTCGCGCATGCGCTGCAGGATGTATTCCTGGCGCACCTTGGCGCGGCGCGGGTTGACTACCGGGTTGTACGCCGACGGCGCCTTGGGCAGGCCGGCCAGCATCGCGGCTTCGGCCGGCGTCACGTCGCGCACCGACTTGCCGAAGTACACGCGCGCGGCGCTGTCGAAGCCGTACGCGCGCTGGCCCAGGTAGATCTGGTTCATGTACAGCTCGAGGATCTGGTCCTTGTTCAGGTTGGCCTCGATCTTGTACGCCAGCAGCATCTCGTAGATCTTGCGGGTATAGGTCTTCTCGCTCGACAGGAAGAAGTTGCGCGCTACCTGCATGGTGATGGTCGACGCACCTTGCGACAGTCCCCCGCGCAAGTTGGCCAGCCCCGCGCGCATCACGCCGACGAAGTCGACGCCGCCGTGTTCGTAGAAGCGGTCGTCCTCGATCGCCAGGACGGCCTTTTTCATCACATCCGGGATCTCGGCGATCGGCACGAAGTTGCGGCGCTCTTCGCCGAACTCGCCGATCAGCACATTGTCCGCCGTGTAGATCCGCAAGGGGATCTTGGGCCGGTAGTCGGTGATGGTGTCCAGCGAGGGCAGGTTGGGCGCGGCCACCAGCAGCGCATAGCCAAGCAGCAGCGCGATCATGACGGCACCGGCAACAACCAGCCCCACCGCCCAGAACATGAAGCGCGCCCAGATCGGGCGGCGGGCAGGATGGGTCGGCTTCTGTTGTGCTGTGGCCATAAGGAAAATACCTAGTCAGGGGTGCCGGGCATTATATCTTCCGGCATCGGGCGCTCCGCGCGCGCAGTGCCCCGCGCGCCGCTACCGCGCTGTTACAAGATGTAAGACAGCGGAAGGCGGCAAGCAGGGCGAAGTTGCATGCAGCAAGCTCAGGAGGAAGGGAACCCGACGACCGTGGGGTTTTGGCAACGGATTGGCGAGAGCCTTCTGAAAAAAGAATCGTGATCAGACCGGCACGTTGCCACCGATGCCGGTTTTTGTGAGAATCGGCCAACATATAAGAGCAAGTGTTTCGGTCAAGAAACAAGGCTCGCCCGATTAGAGCGTACATGCCGTGGGCGAGTTCAAAGTCAGGGGGGGTCACCTTGCGACGGGGCATTTTGTCGGGGCTTCTGCGCCGGACTACGGTCGGCGTGGATATCGGGTCGTCCAGTATCAAGGTAGTCGAGTTGTCCGTCGGTGGCGGCAAGCACGACTATCGGCTGGAAAAGTGCGCCAGCGAACTGCTGGACCGCAATGCCGTTGCCGATGGCAACGTCATCAACATTGAAGCCGTCGGGATCGCGCTCAAGCGTGCGCTCGGCAAGGCCGGCATCCGCTCGAAAGAGGTGGTGCTGGGCGTGCCGTCCATGCTGACCGAATCGCAGACGGTCAGCTTGCCGGACAACCTGTCCGAGGACGAACTGTATTCGCAGGTCGAGTCCGAGGCACACCGGCTCTATCCGCCATCGCAGGCGGTCAACTTCGACTTCGCCGTGATCGGCCCCAGCGAGACCGAGGGCGGCATCGGCGTGCGCGTCACCGCGGCCAACAGCGACCGCGTGCAGGAGCGTGTGACCGCTGCCGAAATGGCCGGCCTCAAGCCGCAGGTGATGGACGTCGAAGAGTACGCGGTGCAGCGCTCGATCGTGCAGATGCTGGGCGTGCCCCAGGAAATGTCCGAGGCCGACGCGCGCGCGCTGCCCGTGGTGGCGGTGGTCCACCTCGGCGGCAGCCGCTCCAAGGCGATCTTCTACCAGGGCTGGAAAGAGCTCTACGAACAGCCGCTGAACAGCTACGGCGACCAGCTCACGCAGAGCGCGGCGCGCATGTTCACGCTCGACGCGCTCAAGGCCGAGATCAAGAAGCGCAAGAACACGCTGCCCGAAGCGTGGCGCGCGCAGCTGCTCAAGCCGTCACTCGATGCGCTGGCGCTGGAAGTCCAGGCCGCCATCGGCAACTTCATCGCCAGCTCCAGCCTGGGACGCGTCGACGAGATCCTGCTGTCCGGCGGCCATGCCTCGCTGCTGGGCGTGCAGGCGGCGATCCAGCAGCAGACCAAGATCACCACCACGCTGGCGAATCCGTTCGCCAACATGGCGACCCACGCCAAGGTCAACGAGCGCTACCTGCAGCGCGACCTGCCGGCGTATATCGTCAGTGCCGGCCTGGCCCTGCGCGGCCTGCAATAACGCACCGGAGGCATTCGAATGTCCACGAACACGCTGCCTTCGGTCAACCTGCTGCCTTACCACGAAGCCCGCAAGGCGGCGCGGCGCAAGAAGGTGTATTCCATGCTGGGCGGCGCTGCCGCGGCCGGTGCCGCGGTGCTGCTGCTGGGCGGGCTCTATATCGACGGGCGCATCGACTCCGTGGTCGCGCTGAACCAGGTGCTGAGCGCGGAGAACGCCAGGCTCGATGGCCAGATCCGCGAAGTCAATAACCTCAAGAAGGATATCGACGCGCTGCTGCAGCGCCAGAAGGCGGTGGAAAGCCTGCAGACCGAGCGCAACCGCCCGGTCCAGCTGCTGGAAGAACTGGTGCGCCAGGTGCCGGAAGGCGTCTACCTCACCAGCCTGAAGCAGGCGGGCGAGGCCTTCACCATCGCCGGCGTGGCGCAGTCCAACGAGCGCATTTCCGAACTGCTGCGCAACCTTGGCGGCGTGCCGTGGCTGGACAAGGCCGAGCTGGTCGAGTCCAAGGCGGTCACGATGACCAACAACCTGCGCGAGCAGCGCCGGCTGTTCGATTTCTCGATGCGCTTCGCGTACCGCGCGCCGGAGACGCCGCCGGGCGCCAATGGCAAGCAGGCTACGCCGGGCAATCCCGCCACCGCACCCGCTTCAGCTCCCGCACCAGCAGCCGCATCCGGAAAGGCAGCCTGACCATGGCGCTCAATAGTGAAATCAACCTGGCCGACCTGACGAGCCAGTTCCGCGGGCTCAACCTCAACGAGCCGGAAACGTGGCCGGCCGCGCCGCGCGTGCTGTTTGCCGTGATGGCGGCGGCGCTGGTGCTGCTGCTGGGCTGGCAGTTCTACTGGAGCGGCAAGTTCGACGAGCTCGACCGCCAGCGGCTGGAACAGGAAAACCTGAAACAGGCGTACCAGTCCAAGGTGGCGCAGGTGGCCAACCTCGACGCATTGCGCGAACAGAAGAAGCAGGTCGAGCAGCGCGTTGCCCTGCTGGAGCGGCAACTGCCCAACAAGACCGAGATGGATGCGCTGCTGGCCGACGTCAACCATGCCGGCGTGGCGCGCGGCCTCCAGTTCGAGCTGTTCAAGCCGCAGGCGGCGGTGCTCAAGCCTTACTTCGCCGAGATCCCGGTGAACCTGCGCGTGACCGGCCGGTACCACGAGGTGGCGCAATTCAACGCCGACGTGGCCGCGCTGTCGCGGATCGTGTCGATGCAAAGCCTGCAGCTTGCCCATACCAAGGAGGGCGGCCTCTCCATGGAGGCCGTCGCAATGGCGTACCGTGCGCTCGATCCGGACGAGCAGGCCGCGCAACGCAAGGCCGCCGCGGCTGCCGCCGCCGCCAAGACGGGAGGTGCCAAATGAGCCGCACTCATCGCACCCATCGTGCTCGCGGCTCGGCATGGTCGGGCCTGCAGGCATCGCCACGCGTGATGGCGGCTGCGGCGCTTGCCGTGGGCCTGCTGGGCGCCTGCGGCGCCAGCGACGAAGACGCGCTGCGCCAGTGGATGGATGCCACGCGCAACGCCCGCGCCAAGCCGCCCGAGCCGTTGCCCGAAGCCAGGCCCTACGTGGCGCGCGAATACGCCGCGGCCAATGCTCCGGAGCCCTTCGCCCAGGCCAAGATCGGCGAACTGAACAAAACGCTGCCGGATTCGCCCGAAGCCGGGCGGCCGCGCCAGCCGCTGGAAGACTACCCCCTCGAGAATTTCAAGATGCTCGGGATGCTGAAAAAGCAGGGGGAGACCTTCGGCATCGTACGCGTCGATAACAAGATCCACCACGTGAAGGTGGGTCAGTATCTCGGCCAGAGTTACGGCCGGGTGGTCCGCATCACCGATCAGGAGATCGTGTTGCGCGAATTAGTCCGGGAGGGGGTATCCGAGTGGAAAGAGAAAATGACCAGCCTCAAGCTGGAGGTGTCGGCATGACCCCCGCGCGCTGGTATCGTGCGCTCGCGGGCGCCGCAAGCGCAATGCTGGCGCTGTTGCTGCTGATTGCCGCGCCGGCAGCACTGGCACAAAGCAACCGGATCAAGGCGGTCGACGTCAGTACGGTCGGCGAGCAGACCGTGTTCACGATCGAACTCGAACGGCCACCGGCGCAGAAGCCGATGGATTTCACCACGCAGAACCCGGCACGGCTGGCGATCGATTTTGCCGATACCGGCATCGCCAACGGGCGCGCGCAGTATGACTACAACGGCAAGCTGGTCAAGGCCGCCAACGTGGTGCAGATCGGCAACCGCACCCGCGTGATCCTCGAGCTCACGCGCAACGCAACCTATCGCACCGACCAGCGCGGCAATGTCTTCGTGGTCGCGCTGGACAATGTGGCGCCCGCGGTCAAGAACGCCGCGCCCACGTTCGCGCCGGCGGCGATGACGCCTGCGGCCGCGGCGGCGCGGCCGTCGGTGCGCCATATCGACTTCCGGCGCGGTGCGGACGGCGCCGGACGCGTCGTGGTGGACCTGTCCTCGCGCGATTCGGGCATCAATATCGCGCAGCAGGGCAAGAACGTGGTGGTCGATTTCCTCGGCACCACGCTGCCTGAGCACCTGCGGCGGCGCTTTGATGTCAGCGACTTCGGCTCGCCGGTGCAGAGCCTGGTTGCCTCCGACACCAATGGCAATGCGCGCCTGAGCATCGAGCCGCGCGGCCACTGGGAATACAGTTCCTACCAGACCGACACGCAGTTCGTGGTCGAGGTGAGGCCAGTCAAGGAAGACCCGACCAAGCTGATCAGCGGCCCGGGCTACCGTGGCGAGCGCCTGTCGCTGAACTTCCAGAACATCGACATCCGTTCACTGCTGCAGGTGTTCGCGGACTTCACCAACCTGAACATCATCACCAGCGAAAGCGTGCAGGGCAATATCACGCTGCGGCTGAAGGATGTGCCGTGGGACCAGGCGCTGCAGATCGTGATGGATGCCAAGGGACTGGCCTCGCGCCGCAACGGCAATGTGCTGTGGGTGGCGCCCAAGGCGGAACTCCAGACCAAGGAAAAGCTCGAGCTCGAGTCGCAGCAGCAGATCAATGACCTCGAGCCGATCCGCAGCCAGGTATTCCAGCTCAACTACCAGCGCGCTGAAGACGTGCGCCGGATGCTGCTGGGCATGAGTGCCGGCGGCGGCGCAGCGGCCCCGGCCGGCGTGGCGGGTGGCGCGGGCGCGAGTGCGCGCATGCTGTCCAAGCGCGGCTCGCTGACCGCCGATGCGCGCACCAACCAGCTGTTCGTGTCGGATATCGCCAGCAAGCTGGAAGAGGTGCAGAGCTTTATCGGCAAGATCGACATCCCGGTGCGCCAGGTCATCATCGAGGCGCGCATCGTCGAGGCGACCGATTCCTTCAGCCGCAATCTCGGCGTGAAGCTGGGCTTTGCCGGGCAGTACAACAACGCGAGAGTCGGCAACACCTATAACAACGTGCTGCCGGGCGCAACCTCGGACAACGGCCCGTTCCTGAGTCTGCCGGCCGCCTCGATCAACGGCACCAACCCGGCCAACATCGCGGTCAGCCTGTTCAACAGCGCGGCCACCCGCTTCCTGGCGCTGGAGCTGTCGGCGCTCGAGGCGGACGGCAAGGGCAAGATCATCTCCAGCCCGCGCGTGGTCACGGCCAACAACATCAAGGCGCTGATCGAGCAGGGCACCGAGCTGCCGTACCAGGCCGCCACCTCAAGCGGCGCCACCTCGGTGCAGTTCCGCAAGGCCAACCTGAAGCTGGAGGTGACGCCGCAGATCACGCCTGAAGGCAATGTGCTGCTGGACGTGGACGTCAACAAGGACAGCGTCGGTATCCAGACCACTTCGGGCTTTGCCATCGACACCAAGCACGTGCAGACGCAGGTGCTGGTGGAAAACGGCGGCACCGTGGTGATCGGCGGCATCTACACGCAGACGGAGTCCAACGACACCGACAAGGTGCCGCTGCTGGGCGATATCCCGGTGCTCGGCTACCTGTTCAAGAACAACGCCAAGGTCCGCAACCGGACCGAGCTGCTGGTGTTCCTCACGCCGCGGATCCTTAACGAAAGCGTGTCGCTGCGGTGACCGCGCCGGGCGTCCGACGCCGGATACAGTAGACTGGCAGGCCGCATCGACAGATGCGGCCTTTTTTGTTGCCGCCGGACTGGACCGGTGGCCGGCCAGGCCAGGAGGAGCCCGGCATGCGCGGCAAGACATGCGTGGATGTGGCTGATGCTGCATGCCGGCACTTGCCGTGCGCACCACAACATAAGAAGATGATGCAGTTCCTAACCGGGGAGGGTGGCCCAGGCGCCGCGCTCCCGAACGACAGTCCCGTGACAGCCTCTGCGACAGGGTCGGCACCGCGCCCGCACCCCGATCGACAGGAATCCGACCGACCGGAATCCGATCGACCCAATCTCTTTTTCGTCGGCCTGATGGGCGCCGGCAAGACCACCGTGGGCCGCACGGTGGCGCGGCGCCTGCATTATCCGTTTTTCGATTCCGATCACGAGATCGAGGCCCACTGCGGCGTGCGCATCCCGGTGATCTTCGAGGTCGAGGGCGAAGCCGGTTTCCGCGACCGAGAGACCGCGATGATCCGAGAACTGGCCGGGCGCCAGGGCATCGTGCTGGCCACCGGCGGCGGCGCGGTGCTGCGCGCCGAAAACCGCGAGGTGCTGAAATCCCGCGGCACCGTGGTCTACCTGCGCGCAAGCCCCCACGACCTGTGGCTGCGTACCCGGCACGACCGGAACCGCCCGCTGCTGCAGACCGAAGACCCCAAGGGCAAGCTAGAGGCGCTGTACGCCCAGCGCGACCCGCTTTACCGCGAGGTGGCGGATTTCATTATTGAAACCGGCAAGCCTTCGGTGGCGCAGCTTGCTAATATGGTGCTGATGCAACTCGAAATGGCCGGCTTTGCGATCGATCCCGCGCAACCGGCGCCGCAGGACCCCACCCATCCATGATCACGCTTGAAGTCGACCTGGGAGCGCGCAGCTACCCCATCCATATTGGTACCGGCCTGCTCGACAATGCCGAGCTGCTGCGCCCGCACGTGCGCGGCCAGCACGCCGTCATCGTCACCAACGAAACCGTGGGGCCGCTCTATGCGGCGCGCGTCGAGGCCTGCCTGAAATCGCTCGGCAAGACCGTACGCACGGTCACGTTGCCCGACGGCGAGGCCTTCAAGCAGTGGGAAACGCTGAACCTGATCTTCGATGCGCTGCTGCAGGCCGGCGCCGACCGCAAGACCACGCTGGTCGCGCTGGGCGGCGGGGTGGTGGGCGACATGACCGGGTTTGCCGCCGCCTGCTACATGCGCGGCGTGCCGTTCATCCAGGTGCCGACCACGTTGCTGTCGCAGGTGGATTCGTCGGTGGGCGGCAAGACCGGCATCAACCATCCGCTCGGCAAGAACATGATCGGCGCGTTCCACCAGCCCAATGCGGTGATCGCCGATATCGACACGCTGCGCACGCTGCCCCCGCGCGAACTGGCCGCCGGCATGGCCGAGGTGATCAAGCACGGCGCCATCGCCGACGCCGAATACTTTGCCTGGATCGAGCGCAACATCAAGGCGCTGAACGACTGCGATCCTGAGTTGATGGCGGTGGCGGTGCAGCGTTCATGCGAAATCAAGGCCGGCGTGGTGGCGCAGGACGAGCGCGAAGGCGGCCTGCGCGCCATCCTCAACTTCGGCCACACTTTCGGTCACGCGATTGAGGCCGGTATGGGTTACGGCGCCTGGCTGCACGGCGAAGCGGTGGGCTGCGGCATGGTGATGGCCGCGGACCTGTCGCTGCGGCTGGGCTTTATCGATACCGAGACGCGCGCCCGCATCCGCCAGCTGACCCAGGCAGCCAACCTGCCGGTGGTGGCGCCGGAACTGGCCACCGACCGGTATATCGAACTGATGAAGGTCGACAAGAAGGCCGAGGCCGGCAGCATCAAGTTCATCCTGCTGAAGAAGCTCGGCGAGGCGTTCATCACCACGGTGCCGGACGCCGACCTGCGTGCCACGCTGCAGCACGCGGTGCTTAAACCTCCCACCGAGGCCACGGTCGCGTGATTGACCGGTTATGCCTCGCAACCCAGGCCCCCAAACCTCCAGCCAATGGATTGCCGCATGACCGACTTTGAAAGCCACCTCGCCCCGTACGCCGCCCGCTCCGCGCAGACGCGCGGGCGGGTGCACGCCGAACCCGCTTCGCAGTCGCGCAGCGAATTCCAGCGCGACCGCGACCGGGTCATCCACAGCACCGCGTTCCGGCGGCTCGAGTACAAGACCCAGGTCTTCGTCAACCATGAGGGGGACCTGTTCCGCACCCGGCTGACGCACAGCCTGGAGGTGGCGCAGATCGCCCGTTCGATCGCGCGCAACCTGCGCCTCAACGAAGACCTGGTCGAGGCCATCTCGCTGGCGCACGACCTCGGCCACACGCCCTTCGGCCATGCCGGGCAGGATGCGCTCAACGCCTGCATGAAGAATCATGGCGGCTTCGAGCACAACCTGCAGAGCCTGCTGGTGGTGGATGAGCTGGAGGAGCGCTACGGCGGCTTCAATGGCCTGAACCTCACCTTCGAAACCCGCGAGGGCATCCTGAAGCATTGCTCGCGCGTCAATGCCGCGGCGCTGGGCGAGCTGGGCCGGCGCTTCCTGGAGGGCACGCAGCCGTCGCTGGAGGCACAGCTCGCCAACCTGGCCGACGAAATCGCCTACAACAACCACGATATCGACGATGGCCTGCGCTCCGGCCTGCTGACGCTGGAGCAGCTGGACGAAGTCCCGATGTGGGCGCGCCATCGCGCCGAGGTTGCCGATGCCTTCCCGGACGTGAATGGCCGGCGTGCCATCAATGAGACCGTCCGGCGCATGATCAACACGCTGATCGTCGACCTGATCGAGACCACCAGCCGCAATATCGCCGCCGCCAACCCGCGTAATATCGACGCCGTGCGCGCCGCCGGCCCGCTGGTGGGCTTCAGTCCACAACTCCATGAGGAAGCGGCGACATTGAAGCGCTTCCTGTTCCGGCACCTGTACCGGCATTACCTGGTAATGCGGATGTCGGCCAAGGCCCAGCGCATTGTCGGCGACCTGTTCGGAGCCTTCATGTCCGATCCGCGCCTGCTGCCGCCGCAGTACCAGGCCGGCCATGGCGCCGATCAGCCACGGCTGATCGCCCACTACATCGCCGGCATGACGGACCGCTATGCGATCCGCGAGCACCGGCGCATCTTCGCGGTCAGCGAGGGCAACTGACCGAGACGCGCGGAAGGGCGCCGGCTCTTCAGATAAAGTGGGGACGGATCAGGCTATCATGTGGGCATCGACGCTCGCATGACCTGCCATGGCCCGACTTCCCCGTTTTTCCCCCGCCGGACTTCCCGCCCTGGTGTTGCAACGTGGCAACAATCGCCAGGACGTCTTTCTCGGCCCGGACGACTACCTGCACTACCTCGACTGCCTGCGCATGGCCGCGCGCGAGCATGACCTGGCGGTCCACGCCTACGCGCTGCGGCCCAATCATGTCCACCTCGTGGCCACGCCCAAGGGCCCGGACTCGTTGAGCCTGACCATGCAGGCGGTCGGCCGCCGCTATGCGCGCTACTTCAATCGCGTCGCCAATCGTACCGGCACGCTGTGGGAAGGACGCTTCCGCTCGGCGGTATTCGACCCGACACCGTGGATTCTGCCAGCCATGCTGTACGTCGAAGGCAATGCTATGCGCGCGGGCGAAGTATCGACGCCTGAAGCCGACCGCTGGAGCAGCTATCGCCATCACGCTGGCATCGAGGCCAGCCCATTTGTGAGCGATCACTCCGCCTACTGGGAACTTGGCAATACTCCGTTCGAGCGCCAGTCGAACTACCGCATGCTGACTGCCGAGGGGCTTTCCGGCCGCACGCTGGAGACCCTCCGCAGCCACGCTCACAGCGGTTGGCCTCTCGGCGACGAGGTATTCCTGGCGCAACTCGAGCGTGGCGCAACCCGACGTGTCCAGCCCCTCCCGAAAGGACGCCCCAAAAAGGTGCGTCCCGCGCCGGGGGAGGTGACGCCAGCCGCGCAGAATTAATGTGTCCCCATTTAATTCAATCACCGAAACGGTGCGATATTAAATGTGTTCTGACCCTATTTAAAATTTTTGCGAGCTTTTCAGGATTCCCATATAGTTGCTCCACCCACAGTCATTGTGCGGCGCGTCACGCTCGTGTACGCCGCTGCGGCCCGCAGACAGCTTCGTCCCCATTTCCCTTCCCGCCGGTCCACCGGTTTGGGTGGATTTAAAGAAAGCGCGCGGTCCCCGTTCCGGTAGTCCAGCAGTTCGCGCAGCCTTCACCGGAATTCAGCCCGTGGACCAAATGAAGAACCTTTCGGCCCAAGCGCAGACCAGCGAGCAAATCAGCGAGTCTTCCTCCGCCCTCGACCTGCGTCCGCAGGCGCAAGGCATGTATGACCCGACCAACGAGCATGACGCCTGCGGCGTCGGCATGGTCGCGCACATCAAGGGCAAGAAGTCCCACGAGATCATTTCCCAGGGCCTGAAGATCCTGGAGAACCTGGACCACCGGGGTGCCGTCGGCGCGGACGCGCTGATGGGCGACGGTGCTGGTATCCTGATCCAGATTCCGGACCAGTTCTACCGCGAGGAAATGGCCGCGCAGGGCGTGAGCCTGCCGCCCGCCGGCGAATACGGCGTCGGCATGATCTTCCTGCCGAAGGAGCACGCTTCGCGCCTGGCCTGCGAGCAGGAACTGGAACGCACGGTCCGCCTGGAAGGCCAGGTCGTGCTGGGTTGGCGCGACGTGCCGGTCGACGCCCGCATGCCGATGTCGCCGACGGTGCGCAAGACCGAACCGGTGATCCGCCAGATCTTCATCGGTCGCGGCCGCGATATCATGACCACGGACGCGCTGGAACGTAAGCTCTACGTCATCCGCAAGACCGCCAGCCACGCCATCCAGGCGCTCAAGCTCAAGCACGGCAAGGAATACTTCGTGCCGTCGATGTCGGCCCGTACCGTGGTGTACAAGGGCCTGCTGCTGGCCAACCAGGTCGGCGAGTACTACCTGGACCTGCAGGACCAGCGCGCCGTGTCGGCACTGGCCCTGGTGCACCAGCGCTTCTCGACCAACACCTTCCCGGCCTGGGAACTGGCCCACCCGTACCGCATGGTCGCCCACAACGGCGAAATCAACACGGTCAAGGGCAACGTCAACTGGATCAACGCGCGTACCGGCGCGATCTCGTCGCCGGTGCTGGGCGACGACCTGCCCAAGCTGTGGCCGCTGATCTACCCGGGCCAGTCCGATACGGCATCGTTCGACAACTGCCTCGAACTGCTGACGATGGCCGGCTACCCGCTCGTCCACGCGATGATGATGATGATCCCGGAAGCCTGGGAACAGCACACGCTGATGGACGACAACCGTCGCGCCTTCTACGAGTACCACGCCGCCATGATGGAGCCGTGGGACGGCCCCGCCGCGATCTGCTTCACCGATGGCCGCCAGATCGGCGCCACGCTGGACCGCAACGGCCTGCGCCCGGCACGTTTCTACGTGACCGAGGACGACGTCGTGGTGCTGGCCTCGGAAGCCGGCGTGCTGCCGTTCCCCGAGTCGCGCATCGTTGAGAAGTGGCGCCTGCAGCCGGGCAAGATGTTCCTGATCGACATGGAGCAGGGCCGCATCATCGACGACAAGGAGCTCAAGGACAACCTGGCCAACGCCAAGCCGTACAAGAGCTGGATCGACGCCGTTCGCATCAAGCTGGACGAGATCGACGCCAAGCCCGAAGACGTCGCCGCCGAGAAGAAGCCGGTGGCCAAGCTGCTGGACCGCCAGCAGGCCTTCGGCTACACCCAGGAAGACGTCAAGTTCCTGATGGCGCCGATGGCGCTGGCCGGCGAAGAAGCCACCGGCTCGATGGGCAACGACTCGCCGCTGGCGATCCTGTCGTCCAAGAACAAGACGCTGTACCACTATTTCAAGCAGCTGTTCGCCCAGGTGACCAACCCGCCGATCGACCCGATCCGCGAGAACATGGTGATGTCGCTGGTGTCGTTCATCGGCCCGAAGCCGAACCTGCTCGAGCTGAACAACATCAACCCGCCGATGCGCCTCGAAGTGTCCCAGCCCGTGCTGGACTTCAAGGACATCGCCAAGATCCGCAACATCGAGCACTACACCGGCGGCAAGTTCCGTTCGTATGAACTGAACATCTGCTACCCGACCGCGTGGGGCAAGGAAGGCATCGAAGCGCGCCTGGCCTCGCTGTGCGCCGAAGCCGTGGATGCGGTGCGCTCGGGCTACAACATCCTGATCGTGACCGACCGCCCGGTGGATGCCGACCATGTCGCCATCCCGGCTCTGCTGGCCACGTCCGCGATCCACCACCACCTGGTGGAGAAGGGCCTGCGCACGTCGACCGGCCTGGTGGTCGAGACCGGCACCGCGCGCGAAGTGCACCACTTCGCGTTGCTGGCCGGCTACGGCGCCGAAGCCGTGCACCCGTACCTGGCGATGGAAACCCTGGCCGACATGGCCAGCGGCCTGTCGGGCGACCTGTCGCCGGAAAAGGCGGTCAAGAACTTCGTCAAGGCGGTCGGCAAGGGCCTGTTCAAGGTAATGTCCAAGATGGGCATCTCGACCTACATGTCGTACACCGGCGCGCAGATCTTCGAAGCCATCGGCCTGTCGCGCGAACTGGTGCAGAAGTACTTCCACGGCACGCCGTCGAACGTCGAGGGCATCGGCATCTTCGAAGTGGCCGAGGAAGCGCTGCGCCTGCACACCGACGCCTTCGGCAACAGCCCGGTGCTGGAAAACATGCTGGACGCCGGCGGCGAGTACGCCTTCCGCATCCGTGGCGAAGAGCACATGTGGACCCCGGACTCGATCGCCAAGCTGCAGCACTCGGTGCGCGCCGACGACGGCAAGGGCGCGTACCAGACGTACAAGGAATACGCCAACATCATCAACGACCAGAGCAAGCGCCACATGACGCTGCGCGGTCTGTTCGAGTTCAGGGTCGACCCGGCCAAGGCGATTCCGCTGGAAGAAGTCGAGCCTGCCAAGGAAATCGTGCGGCGCTTTGCCACCGGCGCGATGTCGCTCGGCTCGATCTCGACCGAAGCCCATGCCACGCTGGCCGTGGCGATGAACCGCATCGGCGGCAAGTCGAACACCGGCGAAGGCGGCGAAGACGAGAAGCGCTATCGCAATGAACTGCGCGGCATTCCCATCAAGCAGGGCGACAGCCTGAAGAGCCTGCTGGGCGACGTGGTCGAGGCCGACCTGCCGCTGCAGGACGGCGACTCCCTGCGCTCGAAGATCAAGCAGGTGGCGTCTGGCCGTTTCGGCGTGACCGCCGAATACCTGGCTTCCGCCGACCAGATCCAGATCAAGATGGCGCAGGGCGCCAAGCCGGGCGAAGGCGGCCAGCTGCCGGGCCACAAGGTCTCGGACTACATCGGCAAGCTGCGTTACTCGGTGCCGGGCGTGGGCCTGATCTCGCCGCCCCCGCACCACGACATCTACTCGATCGAGGATCTGGCACAGCTCATTCACGACCTGAAGAACGTCAACCCGTCGTCGGATATCTCGGTCAAGCTGGTGTCCGAAGTGGGCGTCGGCACGGTGGCCGCTGGTGTGTCGAAGGCCAAGGCCGACCACGTCGTGATCGCTGGCCATGATGGCGGCACCGGCGCCTCGCCGTGGTCGTCGATCAAGCACGCCGGCACGCCGTGGGAGCTGGGCCTGGCCGAAACGCAGCAGACGCTGCTGCTCAACGGCCTGCGCAACCGCATCCGCGTGCAGGCCGACGGCCAGATGAAGACCGGCCGCGACGTCGTCATCGGCGCGCTGCTGGGCGCCGACGAATTCGGCTTCGCCACGGCACCGCTGGTCGCCGAGGGCTGCATCATGATGCGCAAGTGCCACCTGAACACCTGCCCGGTGGGTGTGGCCACGCAGGATCCGCAGCTGCGCAAGAAGTTCCAGGGCAAGCCGGAACACGTGGTGAACTTCTTCTTCTTTGTTGCCGAAGAAGCCCGCGAGATCATGGCCCAGCTGGGCATCCGCACCTTCGACGAGCTGATCGGCCGCGCCGACCTGCTCGACACCAAGCCAGGCATCGAACACTGGAAGGCACGCGGCCTGGACTTCAGCCGCATCTTCCACCAGGTGTCGCTGGGCGCGGACGTGCCGCTGTACCACACCGACGTGCAGGATCACGGCCTGTCGCAGGAAGCCGGCAAGGCGCTGGACCACGTGCTGATCGCCAAGGCCCGCCCGGCGATCGAGAAGGGCGAGCGCGTGTCGTTCATCCAGCCGGTCAAGAACGTCAACCGCACCGTCGGCGCGATGCTGTCCGGCGTGGTCGCCAAGCAGCACGGCCACGAAGGCCTGCCCGACGACACCATCCACATCCAGCTGCAAGGCACCGCCGGCCAGTCGTTCGGCGCGTTCCTGGCGCACGGCATCACGCTGGACCTGGTGGGCGACGGCAACGACTATGTCGGCAAGGGCCTGTCGGGCGGCCGCGTGATCGTGCGTGCCCCGCACGAGTTCCGCGGCGACCCGACCCGCAACATCATCGTCGGCAACACCGTGCTGTACGGTGCCATTGCCGGTGAAGCGTTCTTCAACGGCGTGGCCGGCGAGCGCTTCGCGGTGCGCAACTCCGGCGCCGTGGCAGTGGTGGAAGGCACCGGCGACCACGGTTGCGAGTACATGACCGGCGGCACGGTGGTGGTGCTGGGCGGCACCGGCCGCAACTTCGCGGCCGGCATGTCGGGCGGCGTGGCCTACGTCTATGACGAGGACGGCCTGTTCGACAAGCGCTGCAACACCTCGATGGTGGCGCTGGAAGCCGTGCTGGCCTCGGCCGACCAGGAGAAGGGCCAGCCCCAGGCCTCGTGGCACAAGGTCGACGGCAAGCGCGTGCTGGATGAAGCCATCCTGCGCAACCTGATCGAGCAGCACTTCCGCTACACCGGTTCCGAGCGCGCCAAGGCGCTGCTGGCTGACTGGACCACGGCACGCCGCAAGTTCGTCAAGGTCTTCCCGACCGAGTACAAGCGCGCGCTGGGCGAGATGTACGCCAAGGAACAGGCAGCCCGCGACAGCGACCGCGAAGCCATCGCGGCCTGAGCGCAGCAGCAAACCAACGTAGCGACGGGTCGCGGCAAGCCGCGGCGGCCCTGACAAGATACTGACCCCACCGCAGGGCCGGCGAAGCCGCCGGTCCCGCGCAGCATGACCAAGGACGCAACATGGGTAAGGCGACTGGCTTTCTCGAATTTCCGCGCCAGAATGAGGGCTACGAACCGGTAGTCAAGCGCGTGAAGCACTACAAGGAATTCGTGTTCGCGCTGTCCGACAGCGAAGCGAAGCTCCAGGGTGCGCGCTGCATGGACTGCGGCATCCCGTTCTGCAACAACGGCTGCCCGGTCAACAACATCATCCCCGACTTCAACGACCTGGTGTACCGCCAGGACTGGAAGTCGGCGATCGAGGTGCTGCACCAGACCAACAACTTCCCCGAGTTCACCGGCCGCATCTGCCCGGCGCCGTGCGAAGCCGCCTGCACGCTGGGCATCAACGAGCTGCCGGTGGGCATCAAGTCGATCGAGCACGCCATCATCGACAAGGCCTGGGAAGAGGGCTGGGTCAAGCCGCAGCTGCCGCGCCACAAGACCGGCAAGACCGTCGCCGTGGTCGGCTCCGGCCCCGCCGGCATGGCTGCCGCGCAGCAGCTGGCGCGTGCCGGCCATGACGTGACCGTGTTCGAGAAGAACGACCGCGTCGGCGGCCTGCTGCGCTACGGCATCCCCGACTTCAAGATGGAGAAGTCGCTGATCGACCGCCGCATGGAACAGATGCAGGCCGAAGGCGTGACCTTCCGCGCCGGCGTCATGGTGACCGACGGCGAGCTGCCGGCCGGCATCAAGAACTATGCGCGTGAAACCATCTCGGCCCAGGCCCTGATGGACCAGTTCGACGCCGTGGTGCTGGCGGGCGGCTCGGAAGTGCCGCGCGACCTGCCGGTGCCGGGCCGCGACCTGAACGGCATCCACTTCGCGCTGGAATTCCTGATCCCGCAGAACAAGGAGGTGGCCGGCGACGGCGCCAACGAGATCCGCGCCGAGGGCAAGAACGTGATCGTGATCGGCGGCGGCGATACCGGCTCCGACTGCGTGGGCACGTCCAACCGCCACGGCGCCACCTCGGTGACCCAGTTCGAACTGCTGCCGCAGCCGCCGGAAGAAGAGAACAAGCCGCTGGTGTGGCCGTACTGGCCGATCAAGCTGCGTACCTCGTCGTCGCACGATGAGGGCTGCGAGCGCGACTGGTCGGTCGCCACCAAGGAATTCATCGGCGAGAACGGCAAGGTCACCGCGCTGAAGGCCTGCCGCGTCGAATGGAAGGATGGCCGCATGCAGGAAGTGGAAGGCAGCGAGTTCATCCTGCCGGCCGACCTGGTCCTGCTGGCGATGGGCTTCACCAACCCGGTGGGCTCGATGCTGGAAGCCTTCGGCGTCGACACGGATGCGCGCAAGAACGCCAAGGCCGCCACCGAAGGCGAGCGCGCTTACCACACCAACGTGCCCAAGGTGTTCGCCGCCGGCGACGTGCGCCGTGGCCAGTCGCTGGTGGTGTGGGCGATCCGCGAAGGCCGCCAGGCCGCGCGTTCGGTCGATGCCTTCCTGATGGGGCATACCGACCTGCCGCGCTGATCCGCAGGTCACTGCCGCAGCAAAAAGCCCGCCCGGCGCAAGCCGGCGGGCTTTTTTCGTTGCGGGCGCGATGCCGTAGCCGGTTTCAGCCGGCCAGCGTCCTTTCCATGAGGATCGCAGCGGCACCATAGTCTGCCAGCTCGCCGGCGTGCCGTGCCGCGGTCTCTGCCGCTACCGGCGCGTACCCGAGCCTGCGCCACCAGGGCGCGGCCGACTGTACGGCGATCAGCCGCGAATGCTTCAGTCCGGCCGCCAGCGCAGCCGCTTGCGCTGCCGCATACAGCCGTGCCGCAAGCCCGCCGCCGCGCCCGGTGGGCGCCACGGCCATGTCGTGGACGAACCAGGTCAGTGGTGCCGGCGCCGCCGCCTGGCGCGAGCCGTCGTCGAGCAGGCCATCGAGCGGCGGCAGGCTGGTCTCGGGCCAGGCGTGGGTGAACAGGTAGGCGGCCAGGGTGCCGGGTTGGCGCGGATCGTCGGCGACCCAGCAGGTGGTGGGGGAGAGCGCCAGCCGGCTGGCTAGCGCGTCGCGGCTTTCCAGCAGCACTTCGGTATAGCAGGCGGCCTGCACGGCCAGCACGGCAGGCAGGTCGGCGGCCGCCATGGGCCGCAGGGGAAACATCGTCATCGCGCGATTATAGCCGGCGGCCCAGGCGGGGCCGCGGTGCGGCAGCATTGCGGGCATGGCGCGTTTGGCAAGGCTGGACAAGGCCTTCAGGGTTCTCCCGGCTATGGTTTACGTGCCTGTGGCCATCCGGGCGATGTACTTACAATTTTCAGAAAACAACTAACGGAAACCGCCTCGCGAATCCTTTTTCCCCAGAACCAGCTCGCCGTCCCCTCAGGGGATGGGTGGGAGGAAATTGATGACCGAAGTGCGCAATATGCCGCAACTTTGGCGAGGTAAAGTGAAGTTTGCGTCGTGGCCGTCCGCATGGGCGGTGCTCCGACGCTGGCTCCAGCCTTTCCTGTGCCTGTATGCGCTGGGCTGTGCCTCGCTCGCCCTTGCCGTGCCCGCGACGCCCGCTGTAGCCGGGCCGGGACTGGTACGCAGCATGTCTTTCCCGAACCGGCCGATGCGCCTGATCGTGCCGTTCCCGGCCGGCGGGGTGGCCGACGCGGTCGCCCGCCTGCTGGCAGAGCGCCTGTCGGAGCGGCTGGGCGTGCCAATGGAGGTCGACAACCGCCCCGGCGCAGGCGGCACCACCGCGGGCGATGTCGTCGCCAAGGCCAGCTCGGACGGCCACACGTTGCTGTTCCACCAGGCCAATATGCTGATCCAGCCGGGGCTGGAGCCGGTGCCATACGACGTCGTGCGCGATTTCACCCCGGTGGCGCGGGTCGCCACCACGCCGCTGTTCCTGGTGATCGACGCCCGGCTGCCGATGCGTACGCCGGAGCAGTGGATGACCGCGGTGAAATCCAACCCGGGTTCCTACAGCTATGGCTACGGCCAGCCGGGCAGCCCTTCCCATCTGTACGCCGAGTACGCCGTGCGCGGCGTCCGCAGCGGCGTGCCGCTGGTCACCGCCAAGGGTGAGTCCGCGGTGGTGCAGGAGATGCTGGCCGGTCGCATCAGCGCCTGCTTCTGTTCGTTTGCCGCGGTACAGAGCCAGGTCCGCAGCGGCGGGCTGCGGCTGATCGGCGTGACCGGCGTGGCGCGCTCGCCGCTGGCGCCGCTGGTGCCGACGCTGCAGGAGTCGGGGCTGGATGGGTACGCGGCGGCGGCCTGGTTTGGCGTGATGGCGCCCGCCAAGACGCCGCGGGCGATCGTTGCGCGGCTGGCAGTCGAACTCGACGCGGTGATGGCCGAGCGCGAAGTGCGCTCCCGGCTCCAGGCCGCCGGGCTGACCACGCTGCGCGATTCGCCGGAGGCCTTCGCCACGGCGATCCGTTCGGAATCGATCCAGTGGCAGGTGATTCTGCGGGACGCCAGCCAAGTGCAGGAACCCTGAAGGAAAAATTTCCGCTCACAGAATCAGACGCTTTCCTATTGCATCGGTCCGCAGCGATGTGGCGCGCGACACACGGGTGCCAGCAGGGCTAGGTAGTACACCTTATAATGCGCCCCTGTCCCGACCGGTGCCAACGTGACCGATTCTGCTCAAAACCTCGTCGAACTGAATGCGGTGGATTTCGCTTATGCGGACCACGGCAAGCCCATCCTGTCCGGCCTCACCATGCAATTTCCGCGTGGCAAGGTGATTGCGGTCATGGGCGGTTCGGGGTGCGGCAAGACCACGGTGCTGCGGCTGATCGGCGGCCAGGTGCGCCCCCAGGCGGGCGCGGTTCGCTTCGACGGCACCGATATCCACCAGCTCGATACCCGCGGCCTGTACGCGGTGCGGCGCCAGATGGGCATGCTGTTCCAGTTCGGCGCGCTGTTTACCGATTTGTCGGTCTTCGACAATGTGGCCTTTCCCCTGCGCGAGCATACCGACCTGCCGGACTCGATGATCCGCGACCTGGTGCTGATGAAGCTGAACGCGGTCGGCCTGCGCGGTGCGCGCGACCTGATGCCGTCGCAGATCTCGGGCGGCATGGCGCGGCGCGTGGCGCTGGCGCGCGCGATCGCGCTCGATCCCGCGCTGCTGATGTATGACGAGCCCTTCGCTGGCCTCGACCCGATCTCGCTCGGCCTGACCGCCCGCCTGATCCGCAGCCTGAACGACGCGCTCGGCGCGACCACGATCATCGTCTCGCACGACGTGCACGAGACCTTCCAGATCGCCGACTACGTGTATTTCATTGCCGACGGGCGCATCGCCGCGCAGGGCGAGCCCGAGGCACTGCGAGCCTCCAACGATCCGTTCGTGCACCAGTTCGTCCACGCCGAGGCCGACGGCCCGGTGCCGTTCCATTACCCGGGGCCGTCGCTGGCTGAGGACTTTGCCGGGAGGGCGCGGTGATCGGTTTCTTTACCACCATCGGCGCGGCCGTGCGCCGCAACGTGACGGGCCTGGGCCATGCCACCCGCATGTTCCTTACCGTGCTGGGCCTGTCACCGGCATTGCTGCGCCGTTTCCGCCTGGTGACCGACCAGGTTTTCTTTGTCGGCAACCTGTCGCTGGTAATCATCGCCGTGTCGGGCCTGTTCGTCGGCTTCGTGCTCGGCCTGCAGGGCTACTACACGCTGAACCGCTACGGCTCCGAGCAGGCGCTGGGTCTGCTGGTGGCGCTGTCGCTGGTGCGCGAACTGGGGCCGGTGGTGACCGCGCTGCTGTTTGCGGGGCGCGCCGGCACCTCGCTGACTGCCGAGATCGGCCTGATGAAGGCGGGCGAGCAACTGACCGCGATGGAAATGATGGCGGTGAACCCGCTGCAGCGCGTGGTCGCGCCGCGCTTCTGGGCGGGCGTGATTGCCATGCCGGTGCTGGCGGCGATTTTCAGCGCGGTGGGCATCCTGGGCGGCTACGTGGTCGGCGTGCAGCTGATCGGCGTCGACGCCGGTGCCTTCTGGTCGCAGATGCAGGGCGGCGTCGACGTGCGCGCCGACGTGCTCAATGGCGTGATCAAGAGCTTTATTTTTGGCATTGCCGTGACGTTCATTGCCTTGTACCAGGGCTTCGAGGCCAAGCCGACGCCCGAGGGCGTCTCGCGCGCGACCACCCGCACCGTGGTGATCGCGTCGCTGGCGGTGCTGGGGCTGGATTTCCTGCTGACCGCGCTGATGTTCAGCAACTGACGGCTGGCAGCCGGCGCGGACCATTCTGACTGCAACACAGCGACAAGACACTACGGGGTTGAAGAAAGAGATTCCAATGAGAAAGAACACACTCGATTTCTGGGTGGGGCTGTTCGTGGCGGCGGGGTTCGTCGCCCTGCTGTTCCTGGCCCTCAAGGCCGGCAACATGAGCGCCTTCACCTTCCAGGAAACCTACGCTGTGCAGGCCCGCTTCGACAATATCGGCGGACTCAAGCCGCGTGCGCCGGTCAAGAGCGCCGGCGTGGTGGTCGGCCGCGTTGCCGCGATCCGCTTCGACGACAAGACCTACCAGGCCACCGTCGAGATGAGCCTGGAGAAGCGCTACCAGTTTCCCAAGGACACCTCGGCCAAGATCCTGACCTCGGGCCTGCTGGGCGAGCAGTACATCGGCCTGGAGGCCGGCGGCGACACCGCGATGCTGGCCGATGGCGCCCGCATCACCATGACGCAGTCCGCGGTGGTGCTGGAAAACCTGATCGGCCAGTTCCTGTACAACAAGGCGGCGGATGCCGGTGCCAGCGGCTCGCCCGCGGCCGGCGCCAGCGCGCCGGCGCTGGGCGGGGATGCCAAATGAGTGCTGTTCCCCCCGGCAAGCCGGGCCGCGCCGCGCGCCGCCCGGCGGCTGGCCTGATGGCCGCCGCCGCCGCGTTGCTCGCCGGCTGTGCCACGGGCCCTACGGCCAACCCGAAGGATCCTCTGGAGCCCTTTAACCGCGAAGTCTCGAAGATCAACGAAGACTTCGACAAGGGCATCCTGCGCCCGGTGGCCGAGGTCTACGCCGACTACATGCCGACGCCGGTGCAGCGCGCGGTGGAGAATTTCTTCTCCAACGTCAGCGATGTCTATTCGGCGGTGAACAACCTGCTGCAGGGCAAGCCCACGCGCGCGGCGGAAGACTCCATGCGCGTGGCGATGAACAGCGTGCTGGGCCTGGGTGGCCTGATCGACATCGCCACGCCTGCAGGCCTGCCCAAGTACAAGGAAGACTTCGGCCAGACGCTGGGTGTGTGGGGCGTGCCGCCGGGCCCGTACCTGGTGCTGCCACTGTTCGGGCCGAGCTCGGTGCGCGACACGGGAGGCATGCTGGTCGACCGCCAGTTCGACCCGTCGGCTTATCTCGACCCGGTATCGCTGCGCAATTCGCTGGTCGGCGTACGCATCGTGGCGGGCCGCGCGCAGCTGCTGGGCGCCAGCAACCTGCTGGAGCAGGCGGCGCTGGACAAGTACTCGTTCCTGCGCGACTCCTACCTGCAGCGCCGTCAGTACCTGGTTTACGACGGCAATCCGCCGGACGCCGAAGCCGACAGCGATGAGGCTGCTCCCGCGGCTCCGGATGCGAGCGAAGGCGGCAAACCAGAGGCGCCGGCGGTACCGCAAACGCCAGCCCAGCCGGCGCCGGCGGCCCAGCCCGCTGACGCCTCCGCCCCTGCGGCCGCGCCGCCCGCCGACGCCTCCACGCCCGCGGCGACGCCGCCCAAAGGCGACATCCAGCCGGAAGGCCAGAGCCTGCCGGTGCCACCGGTGGAGCCGATGCAGCGTATCGTCCCGGGCGTGATCCGGATTCGCTGACCGCCTTTGTGGTCTTTGTGGCACTAGTCCCGACGGGCTGGCGCCAGGCTGTGAATGCCCTGTCAGGGCTGAAACAATTTGTTTGGAAGTGGCGGGGAGGGCGCTGGCCGGTGCAACCCGGGGCCCGCGCTTATGTTCCAATCACCGCAAGGCCGCTGCCGCCCGGCGGCGCTCGTCCGGTGGACCTCGCCGGCAAACGTCTTTGAGAAAGAAGGAAAAAATCCATGATTAAGCGACTGTTGGTCCCCTTCCTTACGGTAGTAGCCTTCGCCGGCGCTGCCCACGCGCAGGTGTCGGGCACGGACGCGGCCACTCCGGACGGGCTGGTCAAGGCCGTGGTCAGCGACGTGATGACGACCGTCAAGTCCGACAAGGACATGCAGGGCGGCAATATCGCCAAGATCACCGCGCTGGTCGAGCAGAAGATCATCCCGAACGCCAACTTCCAGAAGACCACGCAAATCGCGATGGGCCGCAACTGGTCGAAGGCGACCCCGGAGCAGCAGCAGCAGATCACCGAGGAGTTCAAGACCCTGCTGATCCGCACTTACGCCGGCGCCATCGCCCAGATCCGCGACCAGGCCGTGCAGTACCGCCCGTACCGCGGTACGCCTGAGGACACCGATGCCACCATCCGCACCCAGGTCATCAACAAGGGCGAGCCGATCCAGATGGACTACCGCCTGGAGAAGACCGCGAACGGCTGGAAGGTCTATGACATCAACGTGCTGGGCGCGTGGCTGACCGAGGCCTACAAGGGCAGCTTCAACACCATCGTCGGCCAGCAGGGCGTCGAGGGCGTGATCAAGACGCTGCAGGACCGCAACCGCCAGCTGGCCAACGCCAAGAGCTAAGCCGCGGCGAGCGCGCGCCGCTGCAATGCAGCACGGCGCGCCGATCTTGCACTACAATGACCGTTCGCGGCACTGGCTCCCGCCTCAGCGCGGGAGCTTTTGTTTGCACCGCATTGCCAATCACGCCGATCACGCTTCCTGACGCCACCATGCTTTCGCTGGGCACCTCGCTGACCAACCAGAACGCCGCCGCCGTGCTGCGCGACGGGCTGGCGCGCGTGGGCCAGGGCGGGGTGCAGGGCAAGGTGCAGGTCGACTGCACGGGCCTGGCGCAGGTGGATTCCTCCGCGGTTGCCGTGCTGCTGGCATGGCATCGTGCCGCGGCCGCGCGCAACCTGGCGTTGGCGCTGCGCGGGGTGCCGGCGCAACTGTCGCAGCTGGCCAACCTGTATGGCGTCGACAGCCTGCTGGGCCTGGCGACCAGCGCCGAGCCGCTTTCCCGCCCGGGCCACCACCACCGACATTGATCCGGCATCGCCGGACGCAGCGATTGCGGCCGACCGCGATGCCCCGGCGACGGCCTGACGCTGTCGCCGCGCCCAGCGGGCGGATCCGGTGGGGATCAAGCGGGACCCACCCCGCATCCCCTATAATTCCGGGTTGTTCGCCCTTCCCCCCGCCTGATTCCGGTGTATGCCAAGCCGGCCCAGGAAATCCGGGCACGCAGCAGCTCCCCATTTCAGGCGGCTGGCCTCCCAAAAGGGCTGGACACGCCACAGACAATCGGCCATGAAAGCCATTGAAATCCACGACGTTCGCAAGCGCTACCGCAACCTGCAGGCGCTCAAGGGCGTCAGCTTCACCGTTGAACGCGGCGAATTCTTCGGCCTGCTCGGGCCGAACGGCGCCGGCAAGACCACGCTGATCTCGATCCTCGCCGGCCTGAACCGCGCCGACTCCGGCCGCGTCCGTGTGCTGGGCCACGATGTCGTGTCCGACTACCGGATGGCGCGGCGTATGCTTGGCGTGGTGCCGCAGGAACTGGTATTCGACCCGTTTTTCACGGTGCGCGAGACACTGAGGCTGCAGTCCGGCTATTTCGGCCTGACCCGCAACGACGACTGGATCGACGAGATCATGGCCAACCTGGACCTGACCAGCAAGGCCGATTCCAACATGCGCCAGTTGTCCGGGGGGATGAAGCGCCGCGTGCTGGTGGCCCAGGCGCTGGTGCACCGCCCGCCCGTGATCGTGCTGGACGAGCCCACCGCCGGCGTCGATGTCGAGCTGCGCCAGACGCTGTGGAAGTTCATCTCGCGCCTGAACCGGGAAGGCCACACCATCATCCTGACCACGCATTACCTCGAAGAGGCCGAGGCGCTGTGCGACCGCATCGCCATGCTCAAGTTCGGCGAAGTGGTGGCGCTGGACCGCACCAGCAACCTGCTGACGCAGTTCGCCGGGCTGCAGCTGGTGCTGACCTTCGCGCACGGCAGCCTGCCGTCGGCGCTGGAGCCGTTGCGCATGCCGGCCAACCCGGGCGAGCGTGCGGTGCGGCTGCGGCTGTCGGGCTACCAGGCGGTCGAGCCGATCCTGGCCGCCTGCCGCGAAGCGGGCTGTGACATCGAAGACATGGAAATCAACAAGGCCGACCTCGAAGACGTGTTTGTCCAGATCATGCGCCGCGAGGGCCACATGCCGGGCGCGCTGCCCGACCCCGCCATGGAGGCCGCGGCATGAAGCAGCCTGGCGAAATCGAACTGGTGGAAGACGCCCGCCTGGGCCCGATGGCCGTTGGCGGCCTGGTCGGCTTCCGGACCCTGCTGTACAAGGAAGTGCTGCGCTTCTGGAAGGTCAGCTTCCAGACCGTGGCCGCGCCGGTGCTGACCGCGGTGCTGTACCTGCTGATCTTCGGCCATGTGCTGGAAGACCGCGTCAAGGTCTACGACCAGATCAGCTACACCGCCTTCCTGGTGCCCGGCCTGGTGATGATGAGCGTGCTGCAGAACGCCTTCGCCAACAGCTCGTCGTCGCTGATCCAGTCCAAGATCACCGGCAACCTGGTGTTCGTGCTGCTGCCGCCGCTGTCGCACTGGGAGATGTTCGGTGCCTATGTGCTGGCCTCGGTGATCCGCGGGCTGACCGTGGGCCTGGGCGTGCTGCTGGTGACGGCGTGGTTTGCCAACCTGCATTTCGCCAGCATCGGCTGGATCGTGGTGTTCGCGCTGCTGGGCGCGGGCATTCTCGGCACGCTGGGCCTGATCGCCGGCATCTGGGCCGAGAAGTTCGACCAGCTCGCCGCGTTCCAGAATTTCCTGATCATGCCGGCCACCTTCCTGTCCGGCGTGTTCTATTCGATCCATTCGCTGCCGGCCTTCTGGCAGGCGGTGTCCCATGCCAATCCGTTCTTCTACATGATCGACGGCTTCCGCCATGGCTTCTTCGGCGTCTCGGACGTGTCGCCGCTGTTCAGCCTGGCGGTGGTGGGATCGGCCTTCGTGGTGCTGGCGGCGCTGGCGCTGCGGCTGCTGAAGTCCGGATACAAGCTGCGCCACTGAGCGCGGCCGCACTGACACCGCGCACTTACTGAATACGCTGAAGAGAACTCCATGCTGCCTACACCGGAACAAGTCAGGGAATACATTGCCCAAGGATTGCCCTGCGAACATCTGGAAGTCGAGGGCGACGGCCAGCACTTCTTTGCCACCATCGTCAGTACCGAGTTTGAAGGCAAGCGGCTGATCCAGCGCCACCAGCGTGTCTATGCCGCGCTGGGCGACCGCATGCGCGCCGAGATCCATGCGCTGTCGATGAAGACGCTGACGCCCGCCGAGTGGCAGGCAGGCGAGGGCAAGTAAGCCGGCCGTGCCGCACCGCGCTGCATGCGCGGTCCGAGAACAATGACTCCGGGCGCAGGCCCGGCCAGAACCGACACAACATGGACAAATTCCAGATCCAGGGCAACGGTCCGCTACGGGGTGAAGTCCGCGTTTCGGGCGCCAAGAATGCCGCGCTGCCGATCCTGTGCGCGGGCTTGCTCACGGCCGATACCGTCTCGCTGGATAACGTGCCCGACCTGCAGGATGTGCGCACCACGCTCAAGCTGCTGCGCCTGATGGGCATGCGTGCCGAACAGGATGGCGCCACCGTCGCGCTCAACGGGGCCGACGTCAACTCGCTCGAGGCGCCGTACGAGCTGGTCAAGACCATGCGCGCGTCGATCCTGGTGCTGGGTCCGCTGGTGGCGCGCTTCGGCGAGGCCCGGGTTTCGCTGCCCGGCGGCTGCGGCATCGGCGCCCGGCCGGTCGACCAGCACATCAAGGGCCTGCAGGCGATGGGCGCCGAGATCAGCATCGAGCATGGCTTTATCCATGCCCGCGCCCGGCGCCTGAAGGGCGCGCGCGTGGTCACCGACATGATCACCGTGACCGGCACCGAAAACCTGCTGATGGCCGCCACGCTGGCCGAAGGCGAGACCGTGCTGGAAAACGCCGCGCGCGAGCCCGAAGTCAGCGACCTGGCGCACCTGCTGGTCAGGATGGGCGCGAAGATCGACGGCATCGGCACCGACCGGCTGGTGGTGCAGGGCGTCGACAAGTTGCACGGCGCGCGCCACAGCGTGATCGCCGACCGCATCGAGGCCGGCACCTTCCTGTGCGCCGCGGCCGCGACGCTGGGCGAACTGGTGCTGCGCGACGTGCGCCCGGACCTGCTCGACACCGTGCTCGACAAGCTGCGCGAAGCCGGCGCCCGCATCGAGACCGGTGCCGACTGGATCCGTTTGGCGATGCCGCGCCGCGCCAGGGCGGTGAGCTTCCGCACCTCGGAATATCCCGCCTTCCCGACCGACATGCAGGCCCAGTTCATGGCGCTGAATGCCGTGGCCGAAGGCACCGCGCGCGTGACCGAGACCATCTTCGAGAACCGGTTCATGCACGTGCAGGAACTGAACCGCCTCGGCGCCGACATCGTCGTCGAAGGCAACACCGCGGTGGTCAACGGCGTGCCGCGCCTGTCCGGTGCCAGCGTGATGGCGACCGACTTGCGCGCCTCCGCCAGCCTGGTCATCGCCGGCCTGGTCGCCGAGGGCGACACCGTGATCGACCGTATCTATCACCTGGACCGCGGCTACGACCGCATGGAAGACAAGCTGTCTGCAGTGGGCGCCAAGATCCGCCGCATTGCCTGAGCACGAGGACTGACGCCGATGAGCCCCACATTCAACGCTTCGCCCAACCAGCTGACGCTGGCGCTGTCCAAGGGCCGCATCTTTACCGAAACGCTGCCGCTGCTCGAAGCCGCCGGCATCCAGGTGACCGAGGATCCCGAGACCTCGCGCAAGCTGATCCTGCCGACCTCGGACCCCGCCGTGCGCGTGGTGATCGTGCGCGCCTCGGATGTACCGACCTACGTGCAGTATGGCGCCGCCGACTTCGGCGTGGCCGGCAAGGACGTGCTGATGGAACATGGCATGGCCGGCCTGTATGCGCCGATCGACCTCAACATCGCCCGCTGCCGCATGTCGGTGGCGGTGCCGGCCGGGTTTGACTACGCCAGCGCGGTGCGCCAGGGCGCGCGCCTGGCGGTGGCCACCAAATACGTGCAGACCGCGCGCGAGCATTTTGCGAAAAAGGGCGTTCACGTCGACCTGATCAAGCTGTACGGTTCGATGGAGCTGGGCCCGCTGGTGGGGCTGTCCGATGCCATCGTCGACCTGGTCAGCACCGGCAGCACGCTGCGCGCCAACAACCTGGTCGAAGTGGAAGAGATCGTGCAAATTTCGTCGCGGCTGGTGGTGAACCAGGCCGCGCTCAAACTCAAGCGCGAGCGGCTGGCGCCGATCCTCGACGCATTCGAACGCGCTTCGGCGGCGCTGGTGTAAGGCCACATCGGGCCACACCAGGCCGGTGCCGACTGAGAAGGAAAAGAAGTCATGAACGCAACCGTATCCGAAATGGAAAACCTGCCGATCCGCCGGCTTGATTCCAGCGAGCCGGGCTTTGCCGAGGCACTGCGCCAGGTGCTGGCCTTCGAGGCTGGCGAGGACGAGGCCATCGACCGCGCCGCGGCACAGATCCTGGCCGACGTGAAGGCGCGCGGCGACGCCGCGGTACTGGAGTACACGCAACGCTTCGACCGCATGGCCGCGCCTTCGATCGCGGCGCTCGAACTGTCGCAAACCGAGCTCGAAGCCGCGCTCGAGGACCTCGAGCCCAAGCGCCGCGCCGCGCTGGAAGCAGCCGCCGCGCGCGTGCGCGCCTACCACGAGAAGCAGAAGATCGAGTGCGGCAGCCACAGCTGGGAGTACACCGAGGCCGACGGCACCATGCTGGGCCAGAAGGTGACGCCGCTGGACCGCGTCGGCATCTACGTGCCGGGCGGCAAGGCCGCCTACCCATCGTCGGTGCTGATGAACGCGATCCCGGCGCGCGTGGCCGGCGTGAAGGAAATCATCATGGTCGTGCCCACGCCCGGCGGCGTGCGCAACGAGCTGGTGCTGGCTGCCGCGCAGATCGCCGGGGTCGATCGCGTCTTCACCATCGGCGGCGCGCAGGCCGTGGGCGCGCTGGCCTACGGCACCGCTACGCTGCCGCAGGTCGACAAGATCGTCGGCCCGGGCAATGCCTACGTGGCTGCCGCCAAGCGCCGCGTGTTCGGCACCGTCGGCATTGACATGATCGCAGGGCCGTCCGAGATCCTGGTGATCTGCGACGGCACCACCGACCCCGACTGGGTGGCGATGGACCTGTTCTCGCAGGCCGAACACGACGAACTGGCGCAGTCGATCCTGCTGTGCCCGGACGCCGAGTACATCGCCCGCGTCGAGGCCAGCATCCAGCGCCAGCTGCCGACCATGCCGCGTCGCGAAGTGATCGCCGCGTCGATCTCGGGCCGTGGAGCGCTGGTCAAGGTGCGCGACATGGAGGAAGCCTGCGAGATCGCCAACGCGATCGCGCCGGAGCACCTGGAGATTTCCGCCGAAAACCCGCGCCAGTGGAGCGAGAAGATCCGCCACGCCGGCGCCATCTTCCTCGGCCGCTATACCAGCGAGTCGCTGGGCGATTACTGCGCTGGCCCCAACCACGTGCTGCCGACCTCGCGCACCGCGCGCTTCTCGTCGCCGCTGGGCGTCTATGACTTCCTGAAGCGCTCCAGCCTGATCGAGGTGAGCGAGGGCGGGGCGCAGATGCTGGGCCAGATCGCCGCCGAGCTGGCGTATGGCGAAGGCCTGCAGGCCCACGCGCGCAGCGCGGAATACCGTTTCAAGCGCAGTTGATTTCCTGAACCAACGCAGTCAAACCTGGAGTTCCCATGTCAGCCGTAGAGCCCTCCCTGATCGAACGCATCATCCGTGACGACGTGCGCGCCATGGGCGCCTATCACGTGCCGGATTCGCACGGTCTGGTCAAGCTCGACGCGATGGAGAACCCGTACCGCCTGCCGCCCGAACTGCGCCAGCAACTGGCCGCGCGGCTGGGCGAGGTGGCGCTGAACCGCTATCCGGTGCCCAGCAGCGAAGCGCTGCGCGCCAGGCTGAAGGATGTGATGGCCGTGCCCGCCGGCATGGACGTCCTGCTGGGCAACGGCTCGGACGAGATCATCAGCATGCTGGCGCTGGCCGCGGCCAAACCGGGCGCCAAGGTGATGGCCCCGGTGCCGGGCTTCGTCATGTACGCGATGTCTGCACAATTTGCCGGCCTCGAGTTCGTCGGCGTGCCGCTGCGCGCGGACTTCACGCTGGATCGCGAAGCCATGCTGGCGGCGATGGCCGAGCACCAGCCCGCCATCATTTACCTGGCCTATCCGAACAACCCCACCGGCAACCTGTTTGACGCCGCCGACATGGAGGCCATCCTGCGTGCCGCACAGGGCGACGTCTGCAACAGCCTGGTGGTGGTCGACGAGGCCTACCAGCCGTTCGCGCAGCACAGCTGGATGCCGCGCCTGTCGGACTTCGGCAACCTGCTGGTGATGCGAACCGTGTCCAAGCTCGGCCTGGCCGGCATCCGCCTGGGCTACCTGGCCGGTGCGCCGGAGTGGCTGGCGCAGATCGACAAGGTGCGTCCGCCATACAACGTCAATGTGCTGACCGAGGCCGCCGCGCTGTTCGCGCTCGGGCATGTGTCGGTGCTGGACGAACAGGCCGCGCAGCTGCGCGCCGAGCGCACCCGCGTGGCCGACGGCATGGCCGCGCATGCCGGCGTCACGGTGTTCCCCAGCGCCGCCAACTTCCTGCTGGCGCGCGTGCCGGATGCGGCACAGGCCTTCGACCGGCTGCTGGCGCGGAAGGTATTGATCAAGAACGTGAGTAAAATGCACCCGTTGCTGGCCAATTGTCTGCGCGTCACGGTCAGCACGCCCGAAGAAAACGCGCAGTTCCTTGAGGCATTCGCAGCGTCGCTGCAGGATTAACACCATGCGTGTTGCAGAGGTCACCCGCAATACTTCGGAAACGCAAATCCGCGTTTCCCTGAATCTCGACGGCACCGGCCGCCAGAAGCTGGCGTCGGGCGTGCCGTTCCTCGACCACATGCTCGACCAGATCGCCCGGCATGGCATGTTCGACCTGGAGGTCGAAGCCACCGGCGACACGCATATCGACGACCACCATACGGTGGAAGATGTCGGCATCACGCTCGGCCAGGCCGTCGCCAGGGCCATTGGCGACAAGAAAGGCATCACCCGCTACGGCCATAGCTACGTGCCGCTGGATGAGTGCCTGTCGCGCGTGGTGATCGATTTCTCCGGCCGCCCCGGCCTGGAGTTCCACGTGCCGTTCACGCGTGCGCGCGTGGGCAGCTTCGACGTCGACCTGACCATCGAGTTCTTCCGCGGCTTCGTCAACCATGCCGGCGTCACCCTGCATATCGACAATCTGCGCGGCATCAATGCCCACCATCAGTGCGAAACCGTGTTCAAGGCCTTTGGCCGGGCCCTGCGCATGGCGGTTGAGCTGGATCCGCGCGCGGCCAACACGATCCCGTCGACCAAGGGTACGCTCTGAGCTTCCTGAACCCGTAGGCGTGCCGGCTGGTTGCGGCGCCCGCCCACTTTTTTTTCCTGCCTGAATCCCGGCCAGCGATGCTGGCAACCCGCAACCGATGGATACGCTCAAGTCGTTTATCTCGCTGCTGGCGCTGATCAACCCGATCGGGGCGATCCCGTTCTTCATCAGCCTGACCAGCCAGCAGACTGAAGCGGAAAAGCTGCGTACCATCAAGATCGCGTCGATCTCGGTGGCGATCGTGGTGGCGGTGTCGGCGTTGCTGGGGCAGCAGATCATCGAGTTCTTCAATATCTCGGTGGCTTCACTGCAGGTGGGTGGCGGTCTCATCATGATCATGATGGCCATGAACATGCTGAACGCGCAGACCAGCCGCACCAAGGCCACGCCGGAAGAAGAGGATGAGGCCGAGGTAAAGTCCAGCATTGCGGTGGTGCCGCTGGCGCTGCCGCTGCTGACCGGGCCGGGCTCGATCAGCACGGTGATCGTCTATGCCGGCAAGACCCAGCACTGGTACCAGTTGCTGATCCTGGTAGGCATCGGCGCATTGCTGGGCTCGGTGGTGTACCTGGTGTTCCGCGCGGCCGACCCGATCGCCCGGGTCATCGGCCGCACCGGCATCAATATCGGCACGCGCCTGATGGGGCTGATCCTGTCGGCGCTGGCCGTCGAATTCATTGTGGACGGGCTGAAGACATTGTTGCCTGTTTTGAAATCATGACTACCATAGCAATTGTGGATTACGGCATGGGCAACCTGCGCTCGGTGGCGCAGGCGCTGCGTGCCGCGGCGCCGGAAGCGGACGTGCGGGTGGTGGATGCCCCCGAAGGCATCCGCAGTGCGGATCGCGTGGTGTTGCCCGGTCAGGGCGCGATGCCCGATTGCATGTCGGCGCTGGGCGCCTCGGGCCTGCAGGAAGCGGTGGTCGAGGCCGCCGGCAGCAAGCCGATGCTGGGTGTGTGCGTCGGCGAACAGATGCTGTTTGAGTTCAGCACCGAAAGTCGTGCTGGCGCGGACCGCACGCCAGCGCTGGGCCTGATGCCCGGGCAGGTTGTGCGTTTTGCGCTGGAAGGCATGACGCAGCCCGACGGCTCGCGTTTCAAGGTGCCGCAGATGGGCTGGAACCGGGTGCGCCAGGCTAAGCCGCACCCGCTGTGGAGCGGGATTCCGGACGACAGCTGGTTCTATTTCGTCCACAGTTACTACGTGCAGGCGCAGGATCCGGCCCATATCGCCGGTGAGACGGAGTATGGAGTCGTGTTTACCAGCGCGGTAGCCCGCGATAATATTTTCGCGACGCAGTTCCACCCCGAGAAGAGCGCGGCCCTTGGCCTGCGGCTGTACCGGAACTTCGTCCACTGGAATCCATAAGGCGCACCGGACACCCCGAATCGCTTGTTTGACGATTGTTAGACCGAGAACCAGACAGACCCGTCACCGGACCCTTCACGCAACCCGTCAAGCGACCAGTTCCCGATCGAAACATCGACCCGACCTGACCGGCCCCGCCGGTCTCGCTCAACCTCACTTACTCAACCACGCTCGTCACGCATATGTTGCTCATTCCGGCCATCGACCTGAAGGACGGTCAGTGTGTACGCCTCAAACAAGGCGACATGGACCAGGCCACCGTCTTTTCCGAAGATCCCGCCGCCATGGCACGCCACTGGGTGGAGCAGGGCGCGCGGCGCCTGCACCTGGTGGACCTGAACGGCGCGTTCGTGGGCAAGCCCCGCAACGAGGCGGCCATCAAGGCCATCATCGCCGAGGTCGGCGACGAGATCCCGGTGCAACTGGGGGGCGGCATCCGCGACCTGAACACCATCGAACGCTGGCTGGACGACGGCTTGTCGTACGTCATCATCGGCACGGCGGCGGTGAAGAACCCCGGCTTCCTGAAGGACGCCTGCTCCGCCTTCGGCGGCCACATCATCGTCGGCCTCGATGCCAAGGACGGCAAGGTCGCCACCGACGGCTGGAGCAAGCTGACCGGCCATGAAGTGGCGGACCTCGCGCGCAAGTACGAAGACTACGGTGTCGAAGCCATCATCTATACCGACATCGGCCGCGACGGCATGCTGCAGGGGATCAATATCGACGCCACCGTCAAGCTGGCGCAGTCGATGTCGATCCCGGTGATCGCCAGCGGCGGCCTGTCCAACCTGGCGGATATCGACAACCTGTGCGCGGTCGAAGGCGAGGGTGTGGAAGGCGTCATCTGCGGTCGCGCAATCTACTCCGGTGATCTCAACTTTGCCGATGCGCAGGCTCGTGCCGACAAGCTGCGCGACGGCCAGTAAGCCAAACGCAAGCCAACGCGCCTCGGGCGCAGCCGCTGTCGCACCGGTCACTTGCCGGCGCGGCGGCGGACAAGGACTCTCATGCTAGCCAAACGTATCATCCCCTGCCTGGACGTGACCAACGGGCGGGTGGTCAAGGGCGTCAATTTCGTCGAACTGCGCGATGCGGGCGATCCCGTGGAAATCGCGCGCCGCTATGACGAACAGGGCGCCGACGAGATCACATTCCTCGACATCACCGCCACCAGCGATGGGCGCGACCTGATGCTGCACATTATCGAGGACGTCGCCTCGCAAGTTTTCATCCCGTTGACGGTCGGCGGCGGCGTGCGCACGGTTGAAGATGTGCGGCGCCTGCTCAATGCCGGCGCGGACAAGATCAGCGTCAACTCGTCGGCTATTGCCAATCCGCAGCTGGTGTCCGACGCCACGGCCAAATATGGTTCGCAGTGCATCGTGGTGGCGATCGATGCCAAGCGCAGCTCCGCCCCGGGCGAGCCGTCGCGCTGGGAAGTCTTCACCCATGGCGGGCGCAAGGCGACCGGCCTGGACGCGGTCGAATGGGCCCGCGAGATGGCCGCACGCGGCGCCGGCGAGATCCTGCTGACCAGCATGGACCGCGACGGCACCAAGAGCGGGTTCGACCTGGAACTGACCCGTGCCGTCAGCGACGCGGTGCCGGTGCCGGTGATTGCCTCGGGCGGCGTCGGCGGGCTGCAGGACCTCGCCGACGGCATCACCAAGGGCCGCGCCGACGCGGTGCTGGCCGCCAGCATCTTCCACTACGGCGAGCATACCGTGGGCGAAGCCAAGGCATTCATGGCCCGCGAGGGCATTCCCGTGCGGATCTGATCATGGCAAAGAAGTGGCTCAACAAGGTCAAGTGGGACGATAACGGCCTGGTGCCGGTGATCGTGCAGGAAATGGGTTCGAACGACGTGCTGATGTTCGCGTTCATGAACCGCGACGCGCTGCAACGCACGGTGGAACTGGGCGAGGCCGTGTTCTGGTCGCGCTCGCGCAAGCGCCTGTGGCACAAGGGCGAAGAGTCCGGCCACGTGCAGAAGGTGCATGAGATCCGCCTCGACTGCGATGAAGATGTGGTGCTGCTCAAGGTCACGCAGGTCGACAGCATCGCCTGCCATACCGGGCGCCATTCCTGCTTCTTCCAGAAATTCGAGGGCGATGCGGAAGCGGGCGACTGGCAGACCGTCGAGCCCGTGTTGAAGGACCCTGCACAGATCTATAGCAAGCCATGACCGACTCCCGACCGAGCAGCAGCGATGTGCTGGCGCGCGTGGCCGAAGTGCTCGAATCGCGCAAGCCCGCCAATGGCGGCGACCCCGCCAGATCCTATGTTGCCAAGCTGTACAGCAAGGGCGACGACGCCATCCTGAAGAAGATCGGCGAGGAAGCCACCGAAACCGTGATGGCGGCCAAGGATGCGCGCGCTGCTGGCCACACCGGCACCGAGGCCGGCAAGCTGGTCTATGAAGTGGCGGACCTGTGGTTCCACACCCTGGTGTTGCTGGCAAACTTCGGGCTGGGCCCCGACGACGTGGTCAACGAACTGGCGCGGCGCGAAGGCCTCTCCGGCCTCGAGGAAAAGGCCCGGCGCAAGGAAGAGGGATGACCGGCTGACCAGTCGCTGTGCTGGCCAGTCTCCCGCCTGCCGCGAGGCAGGCCATCGCAGAACAAGGGCAAACATGGCGAACGACTACACCGCGCAGGTTACAGGCCCCAGCGGCGAACAACAGAGCAGCCTGCGCAAGCTGCTGCATATCCTGTACGCGCTGTACGCAATCTTCTGGCTGACCGGCGGCATTACCGCGCTGATCGCCATCGTCATCGACTACGTCAAGCGCGACGACGCGCGCGGTTCGCTGTATGCCTCGCACTTCGCCTGGCAGATCCGCTCGTTCTGGTGGTCGGTGGTGTGGGCGGTGCTGGGCGGCGTGCTCTTCGCCACCGTGGTGCTGATGCCGCTGGCGTTTGCGGCCTGGGGCGTGCTGTCGCTATGGATGCTGTATCGTATCGTCAAGGGCTGGCTGTACCTCAACGACAGCAAGCCGATGTACCCGGATCAGCCGTTCTGATGCCGGGCGGACCGATACCCTCCGGGTGCAGGGTTCGCCGCAATGAAATTTTCATGAACGTTCAGGATAATTGCATCTTCTGCAAGATCGTGGCCGGCCAGATACCGTCGCGCAAGGTGTACGAAGACGACGACATGGTGGCCTTCCACGATATCCATCCCAAGGCCCCGGTACACTTGCTGGTCATCCCCAAGTCGCATGTCGACTCGCTGGCCGATTGCGGCGCCGGCGAAGGTGAGGTGCTTGCTAGAATGATGTTGAAGGTGCCTGAACTGGCGCGCGCGGCAGGCTGTGGCAACGGTTTCCGGACGGTGATCAATACCGGACCGGACGGCGGCCAGGAAATCTACCACCTGCACCTGCATGTGCTCGGTGGGCCGCGCCACCAGTGGAAGGGACCGCTGCCCTGACCGGGCAGCCTTGGCATGGAAGCGCCCGCGGCGGCAACGCCTGGGCAAATGCTGCGCCGGCAACCGTCGCCCGGCGCGGCCATAACGGGACGGAACAACGGGTCCGGGCGACTATGACTACGCCCGAGGCTTCATCAGGAGCAAGAGATGGGTTCGTTTAGCATTTGGCACTGGCTGATCGTGCTGGTGATCGTCATGCTTGTGTTCGGCACCAAGAAACTGCGCAATATCGGCCAGGACCTGGGCGGCGCGGTCAAGGGTTTCAAGGACGGCATGAAGGATGGCGAAGACAAGGACAAGTCGGCTCAGGCCACCCAGTCCAAGGAATTGCGCGACTCCACCACCATCGATGTCGAGGCCAAGGAAAAGTCGCGCCAGCAGCAGTAAGCCGGCGGTGAGCCGTCCCCTTCCCGTGATTGTGGCTGCCTGCGCGCAGCCCCGCGTCTTTGCTGTCTTTCGCATGATGTCCGCATGATTGATCTCGGCATTTCCAAGCTGGCGCTGATCGGTGCCGTGGCACTGATCGTGATCGGTCCCGAGCGGCTGCCCAAGGTCGCACGCACCGTTGGCGCCCTGGTCGGCCGCGCGCAACGCTATATCAATGACGTCAAGGCCGAGGTCAGCCGCGAAGTCGAGCTGGAAGAATTGCGCAAGATGCGTTCTGAATTTGAGGAAGCGGCGCGCGACGTCGAGCGCACCATCCACAAGGAAGTCAACGAGCAGACCCAGGCGCTGAACGAGGCGCTCGCCGGCACCGAAGCGAGCACCGAAGGCGTCAGCGCCGGCGGCAACAGCTTCGTGCCCAGCTGGGACGCGGCGCACAAGGCGCACAACGGCCGCAAGAGCTGGCGCGTGAAGCAGGGCGCACGGCCACTGTGGTTCAAGCGCCAGCATAATGTCCGGGTCTGGGTGCAGTCGGGCGCCGCGCGCGTGAAGCGCCACCGTCCGGCCAGCCGGCCGTCCCGTTCCTTCTTCGAGTGAGCACGTTGCGCGGCGACGGGTCGATGGCCCGAGCCAGGGCCGCCGCTGCCATCGCCATGCCCGTCCAACCGCGCCGCGCGAGCGGCACATCGATCCCCAACTTGCCAGCCAGTGCGGCTGAGCGGTTCACGCCATGAGCGACACCCGGTCCCCAGATCCCCAAGACCCGCAAGACGAGTCGCAGCAGGAAACCTTCATTTCCCACCTGATCGAGCTGCGCCAGCGCCTGGTCAAGGCGGTGGCCGGGATCATCCTGGTCTTCGTTTGCCTCGTCTACTGGGCGCCTGTCATCTTCAACCTGTTTGCGGCGCCGCTGATGGAGTCGCTGCCCAAGGGTGGCAAGATGATCGTGACCGACGTCACCGGCTCATTTTTCGTACCGATGAAGGTCACTTTGCTGGTGGCTTTCCTGATCGCGCTGCCATGGGTCCTCTACCAGGTCTGGCAGTTCGTTGCGCCCGGGCTGTACCAGCATGAGAAGCGGCTGATCCTGCCGCTGGTATCGAGCAGCTACATCCTGTTCCTGTGCGGCGTGGCGTTTGCGTACTTCCTGGTGTTCCCAACCGTGTTCCACTTCATGGCGCACTACAACGCGCCATTGGGCGCGGACATGTCTACGGATATCGACAAATACCTCAGCTTTGCCATGACCACGTTCCTGGCCTTCGGCATCACCTTCGAGGTGCCGGTGGTAGTGATCGTGCTGGTTCGGTTCGGCGTGGTCGAGTTGGAAAAGCTGAAGCAGATTCGCCCGTATGTGATCGTCGGGGCGTTCATCATTGCTGCCATCGTGACGCCCCCGGACGTGCTGTCTCAGTTGCTTCTCGCGGTTCCGCTCGTGATGCTCTATGAACTTGGTCTGCTCATGGCCCGCTTTGTCGGCCGTCCGGCCGGGCAAGCCGAAGCTTCAGGGGAAACACAAACGGATTAGTGCCGCTGAGGCAGGTATTCCTAGCCATCGATCCCCGTTTTTGCACCAAAACGGGGATTTTTTTTGCCCGATCGTGTTGTTCGATCACAACAAAAACCGCTGCTAAGCATGGTTTACGCCGAAAAAGCCTTCTGAGGGCTGGGGGGGCTGGCACATAATACGCAGCAGACGTGAATGTAAATACGTCGCCCAAGCACTTGGGCAACCAAGATTTCCCAATCAGTTGACAAGGAAAGTGTCGATATGAAGATGAAACTGTTTGCTGCTGCCGTCGCCGCTCTGGCCGCTGGTGGCGCGTATGCCCAATCGAGCGTAACCCTGTACGGCGTGGCTGACGTTGGCCTCGAGTACAACAGCAATGCCAACGCCAATGGCGACGACCTGTTCCGTATGGCTTCGGGTAACCAGTCCGGTTCGCGCTGGGGCCTGCGTGGTGTGGAAGATCTGGGCGGCGGCCTGAAGGGCGTGTTCGTCCTGGAAAGCGGTTTCGACCTCGATGACGGCCGTTCGGCCCAAGGCGGTCGTCTGTTCGGTCGTCAAGCCTACGTCGGTGTGCAAAGCCAGTTCGGTTCGCTGCTGCTGGGCCGTCAACAGACCTCGTTCTATGACTTCGGTCTGATCTATGACCCGATGGCCATCTCGTCGCGCTACGGCATCCTGGCACAAGACGCCCAGTTCGCTGCTCGCGCTGACAACACCGTCAAGTACATCGGCACCTTCGGTGGCTTGACCGCTAACGCCTTCTACAGCTTCAACAACAACGGCCAGGAAACCGCTGGTGCGTTCCGCCGCGGCCAACAGTACGGCGCAATGCTGAACTACGCAGCCGGCCCGTTCTCGGTTGGTGCTGCCTACGACGAAATCCACGGCACCGTGTCGGCCGCTGGTGTTGACCAAAGCGGTCAGCGCACCCGCCGTGCTACCGTTGGCGCTAACTACGCCTTCGGTCCGGCCAAGGTCTACGCTGGCTATCGCTGGGCCAAGGCTTTCGACGGCGCCCCGCTGACCGGCGGCACGACGGTCGACAACGGTGTTGTCACCACGTCCACCTCGTCGAACTTGTACTGGCTGGGTCTGGGCTACCAGCTGACCCCGGCGTTCTCGCTGTCGGGCGCTGCGTACTACCAGGACTTCCGCAAGAGCGAAGCCGATCCGTGGCAGTTCGTGATCACGGCCGACTACGCGCTGTCGAAGCGTACCGACGTGTACACCTCGCTGTCGTACGCTCTGAACGACAAGGGCTCGGCCCTGGGCGTGAACGGCTTCAACACCGCCACGACCACCAACGTTCAGCCGAACAAGGATCAGTTCGGTGCTGTGGTTGGTCTGCGCCACAAGTTCTAATCTGATGCGGGCGTAAGCTCGCTTGAGATTGGCTTGCAGAAGGCCGGCGTCCGCAAGGATGCCGGCCTTTTGTCATTTCACGGCGTAGCGCTGTGCGAGCCACTCGACCAAGGATGGGCCGCTCGCGGGGCCAATCGAGGCTTGCGGCCGTGGCACGCGTGGAGGGCCCGTCCGGATGAGCACTTGGTACGGCCCGCTCGGGCGCTTCTGCCTTGGGTCTGCCGCAACTTCGCGGGTGACCGGTGCTTGCCCTTTGTAGTGGCCGACGTATGGGCGGTTCTTGTCACGAGTAGCTAACCGCGACGGAAAGATATCGCAGCAAGCGCCTCAGGGTAATCAATCAGGCGCTCACAACCGACGCTCCAATCCCAACGCACAAAAAAACCCCGTCATCGCTGACGGGGCTCTTTGGAGACGGGGCTGGGAGGTAACGGCCCGGCCTCACTCCTCTTCATCAAACGGCAAGACCCTACGCGGCGGCGGTGGCCGCTTTCCGATCGTCACCGTCAGATCGGCAGGCTTTCCGCGACGGATCACGGTCATCTTGATGTCTACGCCCGGCTTGAGCTGCGCAATGGCATTGAGCAGCGCCGTTGTGTCAGTGATCGAAAGACCGTCAACCTTGGTCAGGACATCGCCCGGCTTCACGCCTGCCTTGTCGGCCGGCCCACCCTGGACCACCGCGGCGATCAGTGCGCCTTCCTTGGCATCCAGCCCGAAGGACTCGGCAATCTCCGGCGTCATATCCTGCGGCTCGACGCCGATCCAGCCGCGCGTGACGCTTCCGGTGGAAATAATCGACTCCATCACTTGCTTGGCTGTCGATACCGGTATCGCGAAGCCGATCCCGAGCGAACCGCCCGAACGCGAGTAGATCGCCGTATTGATGCCCAGCAGATTGCCCTGTGCGTCGACCAGCGCGCCGCCCGAGTTGCCCGGGTTGATCGCCGCGTCGGTCTGGATGAAGTTTTCGAAGGTATTGATGCCGAGATGGCTGCGCCCCAGCGCCGACACGATGCCCATCGTCACCGTCTGGCCCACGCCGAACGGGTTGCCGATCGCCAGCACCACATCGCCGACCTTGACGTTCTCCAGCCGGCCCAGAGTGATCGCGGGCAGGTCCTTCAGCGTCACCTTCAGCACAGCCAGGTCGGTCTCCGGGTCGGAGCCGACGACCTTGGCGTTGGCCTTGCGGCCGTCTGTCAGGGCAATCTCGATCTCGTCGGCGCCATCCACCACGTGGTGGTTGGTTAGAATGTAACCCTCGGCACTGACGATCACGCCCGATCCCAGGCTCGATACCGGCTCCTGCCGTTCAGGCAGGCGGTCGCCAAAGAAGAAGCGGAACCACGGATCCTCGGCCTGCGGGTTGGGCGAGCGCTTGTTGCCGTTCTTGCTGGTAAAGATGTTGACCACCGCCGGCATGGCGGATTGGGCCGCTTCACTGTAAGACCCTTCGGCGGCCGGGCCGGAGACGTTAGGCACGACTTCCTTCAGCGCCACAATGGGCGACCCAGACTGGACCGCGACGCGCCCCCTCTGCAGCCAATCCGGCTTGAGCGTTGCCACGACGAACCAGACCGCCAGCACGACGGTGACAGCCTGGGCAAAGAACAGCCAAAAGCGCCGCAACATATTGGAGTTTTGAGCAGAAAATGAAAACAAAAGAGCTTGAATTGTACTTGAACGCCCTGTTGGAGGTTTCCCGTTACAAGGACTATTGTCCCAACGGGCTGCAAGTGCAAGGTCGCCCGGAAGTCACTCACATCATCACCGGCGTCACGGCTAGCCTGGCGCTGGTCGAGGCCGCTGCCGAAGCCGGCGCCGATGCCATCCTGGTCCATCACGGCTATTTCTGGAAAAACGAAGATGCGCGTGTGGTCGGGCAGAAGCACGCGCGCTTGAAGCGGTTGCTTGGCGCCGACATCAACCTGTTCGCCTTCCACCTGCCGCTGGACAACCATCCGGAATTCGGCAACAACGCGCAGCTCGGGCTGCAGCTCGGCTTCACACCGACCGGACGCTTCAGCGATGACCAGCTCGGCTGGACCGGCACCTTGCCCGCGCCGATGCCGCTGTCTGCCCTGGCAGCGCATGTTGGTGGCGTGCTCGGGCGAGAGCCGCTGGCCATTGGCGAGCCGGAGCAGATGATCCGCACGATCGGCTGGTGCACGGGTGGGGCGCAAGGCTACTTCGATGCGGCGGTGGCGGCTGGCGTCGATGCTTACCTGAGTGGCGAGGTCTCGGAGCAGACCACGCACCTTGCGCGCGAGAGCGGCGTGGCATATCTGGCAGCTGGTCATCACGCCACCGAGCGCTATGGCATCCGCTCACTGGGCGAGCATGTGGCGCAACACTTCGGATTGCGGCACACGTTCATCGATATTCCCAATCCCGTCTGACTCAAAACAATACGGCCCCATCGGGGCCGTATTATCGTTCTGGACTCAGCGCGTCTTGAGGGCGTCGCGGATCTCGCGCAGCAGTACCACTTCTTCAGGCGGTGCGGCCGGGGCCGGGGGCGGTTCCTTTTCGCGCATCTTGTTGAAGGCGCGCACCATCATGAAGATGATGAAGGCCAGGATCACAAAGTTGACAACGATAGTCAGGAAATTTCCATAGGCAAATACGGGCACACCTGCCTTCTTCAACGCATCCAACGTCATTGGCGTTCCAGGCGGTGGATCGGCCAGCGTGACAAACATATTAGAAAAGTCCAGCTTGCCGACGATGCGGCCCACTACCGGCATGATCAGGTCATTGACCACTGAATCAACAATCTTCCCGAATGCAGCGCCGATGATCACACCGACCGCAAGGTCGATGACATTGCCGCGCATTGCGAAGGTCCTGAATTCCGAGATCATGCCCATGGGGGGTTCTCCTTCTTGTTGCTAGCGATGAACGGTATCAAGCTATCAGCCTGCCGCATCACTGCCCTGAAAGCAAGTCTGGTGGCGGCTTTCCGGCTTGCATGTCCGATTATCGCGCATGGACAAGGCAATTTGCGCCTATCTAGCGCGCAGATGTCTAAGGTACACTTTATGGTTGACGCAAAATCTAAATTGACTTCCCCTGGGGTTTGGAATGAGTGACCAGCAAGACGTGAAGAGCGTGGATAAAGGTCGCCGCAATTGGTTGATCGCGACATCCGTCGCCGGCGGCGTCGGAGGCGTAGCGGTAGCGGTTCCTTTCGTCAGTACCTTTGCACCATCGGAGAAAGCCAAGGCCGCGGGCGCGCCAGTTGAAGCAGATATCGGTGCGCTGAAGCCGGGCGAGATGATGACTGTCGAGTGGCGCGGCAAGCCGGTCTGGATCATGAAGCGGACCGAGGAACAACTGGCATCGCTGAAGAAGACGGACGGCGAGGTGGCCGATCCGGATTCCGAGGTTCCGTTTACCATGCAGACGCCGGACTACTGCAAGAACGAAACCCGTTCGCGTGCGGAGCACAAGGACGTACTGGTCGTGGTCGGCATCTGTTCCCACCTCGGCTGTTCGCCTTCCGGCCCCTTTGCTTCCGGTGCCAATCCCCAACTCGGCGCCGATCCCGGTTTCCTTTGCCCTTGCCATGGCTCCACGTTCGACCTGGCCGGGCGCGTCTTCAAGAACAAGCCGGCTCCGCAGAATCTCGATGTTCCCCCCTACCAATTCCTGACTGACACCAAAATCGTGATCGGCAAGGATGAGAAAGGAGAAGCCTGATCATGGCGGCCGAAAAACAAGTCAAGACGACCGGCCTGATGGGCTGGATCGACGCCCGCTTCCCGGCAACGCAACTGTGGGAAGACCACCTTTCCAAGTACTACGCGCCGAAGAACTTCAATTTCTGGTACTTCTTCGGTTCGCTCGCGCTGCTGGTGCTGGTGATCCAGATCGTCACGGGTATTTTCCTGGTGATGAACTACAAGCCGGATGGCACGCTCAACGCCGCCGGCATTCCCGTGGCCTTCGCCAGCGTGGAATACATCATGCGCGAAGTCCCGTGGGGCTGGCTGGTGCGCTACATGCATTCGACCGGCGCCTCGGCCTTCTTTGTCGTGGTCTACCTGCATATGTTCCGCGGACTGCTGTACGGTTCGTACCGCAAGCCGCGTGAACTGGTCTGGATCTTCGGCTGCCTGATCTTCCTGTGCCTGATGGCGGAAGCCTTCATGGGCTACCTGCTGCCGTGGGGCCAGATGTCGTACTGGGGCGCGCAGGTGATCGTGAACCTGTTCTCGGCGATTCCGGTGATCGGCCAGGACCTGTCGCTGTTTATCCGCGGCGACTACGTGGTGAGCGATGCAACGCTGAACCGCTTCTTCTCGTTCCACGTCATCGCGGTGCCGCTGGTGCTGCTGGCACTGGTCATTGCACACATCATCGCGCTGCATGAAGTGGGCTCGAACAACCCGGATGGCGTTGAGATCAAGGCCAAGAAGGACGAGAACGGCGTGCCGCTGGATGGCATCCCCTTCCACCCGTACTACTCGGTGCACGACACGCTGGGCGTTGCCGGCTTCCTGATCATCTTCTCGGCGGTGATCTTCTTCTTCCCGGAAGTGGGCGGCTATTTCCTGGAGCACAACAACTTCTTCCCGGCTGATCCGCTGAAGACGCCGCCGCATATCGCGCCGGTCTGGTACTTCACGCCGTTCTACTCGATGCTGCGCGCCACCACGTCGAACTTCCTGCCGATCCTGTGGGTGTTCTTCGCGCTGCTGCTCGGCATGGTGTTCCTGCGCAGCAAGGACGCACGCGTCAAGATCGGTGCGATCGCCATCGCCGTGATCCTGGCAGTGGGCTTCTACTTCATCGACGCCAAGTTCTGGGGCGTGCTGGTGATGGGCGGCTCGGTCGTGATCCTGTTCTTCCTGCCGTGGCTGGACTGCTCGCCGGTCAAGTCCATCCGCTATCGTCCCGCTTTCCACAAGACCATCCTGATCGTCTTTGTGGTGGTGTTCCTGGTGCTCGGCTATCTCGGCGTGCAACCGCCGTCGCCGGTTGGTGAGAAGGTGTCGCAGCTTGGTACGCTGCTGTACTTCGCCTTCTTCCTGACCATGCCGCTGTGGAGCCGTGCCGGCGAGTTCAAGCCGGTGCCTGAGCGTGTCACGTTCCATCCGCACTGAGCGACGCGAACCCCGACAAGAGCACAAGGACACAAGATGAAAAAGCTGCTTTCGATCATCGCGCTGGCCGGCGCCTGTTTTGCCGGCGCGCCTGCCATGGCTTCAGAGGGAGGCTTCCCGCTGGAGCCGGCACCGGTGAACACTGCCGACCTGTCGTCGCTGCAGCGCGGCGCCAAGCTGTTCGTCAACTACTGCCTGAACTGCCATGGCGCATCGATGATGCGCTACAACCGGCTCAAGGACATCGGCCTCACTGACGACCAGATCCGCCAGAACCTGCTGTTCACCGCGGACAAGGTCGGCGAGACCATGACCATCGCCATGCAGCCGAAGGAAGCCAAGGCCTTCTTCGGCGCGCAGCCGCCGGACCTGTCGGTGATTGCGCGTGCCCGCGGCGACGACTGGCTCTATACCTACCTGCGCACCTTCTACCGTGACGACAGCCGCGCCACCGGCTGGAACAACCTGGTGTTCCCGAGCGTCGGCATGCCGCACGTGCTGTGGGAGCTGCAGGGCCAGCGCGCCGCGAAGTTCACGGAAGTGGAAGAGCACGGCGAGAAGGTCCACAAGTTCGCCGGCTTCGAGCAACTGAGCGCGGGCAAGATGAGCAAGGTCGAGTATGACCAGGCCACCGCCGACCTGGTCGGCTTCCTGGACTGGATGGCCGAACCCGCGCAGAACCACCGCAAGCGCCTTGGCGTGTGGGTGCTGCTGTTCCTGGGCATGTTCACCGTCTTCGCGTGGCGCCTGAACGCGGCCTACTGGAAGGATGTGAAGTAAGTCTCGCTGGTGGCGGCCCGGAGCCGGCAGCCACGCCGAAGGCCAGATGCGGACGTTGCGAAAGCAGCATCGCTCTGGCCTTTTTCATTGGATGGGTGATCAAACATGCCTTGGTAAGTGGATCAATTGCCACTTATTTGCTTTTCGGTGTCCGCTTTTGGCAGAATGGCAGACCTTACCGTCCGACCCAGCTCCGGCTAAGCCCAAGGAATCCAACCATGATGGTGTTGTATTCGGGTACGACTTGCCCGTTTTCCCAACGTTGCCGCCTTGTCCTGTTCGAAAAGGGCATGGATTTTGAAATCCGCGACGTCGACCTGTTCAACAAGCCCGAAGATATTTCGGTGATGAACCCCTACGGCCAGGTGCCCATCCTGGTCGAGCGCGACCTCATCCTGTATGAGTCGAACATCATCAACGAATACATCGACGAGCGCTTCCCGCACCCGCAGCTGATGCCGGCCGACCCGGTCCAGCGCGCCCGCGCCCGACTGTTCCTGTTCAACTTTGAAAAGGAACTGTTCACGCACGTGTACACGCTCGAGAACGAAAAGGGCAAGGCCGCGGAGAAGAACCACGAACGCGCCCGCGCCGCGATCCGCGACCGTTTGACGCAGCTCGCGCCGATCTTCGTCAAGAACAAGTACATGCTGGGCGAAGAGTTCTCGATGCTTGACGTCGCCATCGCGCCGCTGCTGTGGCGCCTGGACCACTACGGCATCGAACTGTCGAAGAACGCCGCGCCGCTGCTGAAGTATGCTGAACGCATTTTCAGCCGTCCCGCGTACATCGAAGCGCTCACCCCCTCCGAGAAGGTGATGCGCCGCTAATCGGCACCGGCCCGAAGGCATCCCGCCCTCGGGCCACACGGCGCCACTGGAAGCACAATGCCTGAAACCTCCACCAAGCCTTACCTGATCCGCGCCATTTATGAGTGGTGCACGGATAACGGCTTCACGCCGTACGTCGCCGTGTTCGTCGATGCCAACACCAACGTGCCGCGCGAGTTCGTGAAGAACAACGAGATCGTGCTCAACGTGAGCTTCGATGCCACCAGCGGCCTGGATATGGGCAACGAGTGGATCACCTTCAGCGCACGCTTCGGCGGTGTGTCGCGCAAGATCGACGTCCCCGTCGAGAACGTGCTGGCCATCTACGCCCGCGAAAACGGGCAGGGCATGGCCTTCCCGGTCGAGCGCAGCCTGCCGGAAACGCAGGCGGCCACCGAACGCGAAAACAACCCGGCGCCCAAGCTGGCGCCGGTGGAAGCCGAAACGCCGGCCACCACGGCCGACTCCGGCCCGGGAGACGATGAAACGCCGCCCCCGGTACCGCGCATCGGCGGCAAGAAGCCAGCGTTGAAGGTGGTGAAGTAAGCCATCCCAAAGTAGGCCGCGATGCAGTAGAATCGCGGTCTGCACCAGACATGCCGGCTTAGCTCATCAGGTAGAGCAGTTGATTTGTAATCATCAGGTGGCGGGTTCGAGTCCTGCAGCCGGCACCAGATAAAGAACGGGCTATGCGACCACCATCGCGTAGCCCGTTTTGTTTTGACCGGCGGCCGTTCGACTAGATGTCGCCGCCGGCGCCCGCAAGCGCCTGCCTGAGCCGATAGGCCGAGGCGATCCGCTTGAACGGTTCAGGGGGTATCCAGCCAGGATTGCTGTTGGCGAGGATGAGGTTGCGGCGTTGTTCTGTCCAAGTCATCGGCGCCGTGCATTCAGCAGTTGGCGCCGGAAATCCGTCGGTTGCCGTCACCCCAGTGTCACCTCCGGAGACACGGTGGTAACCTCCCGCAACTCAGCACCAGCTCATCCGCCCGTGCATCCCTCTGACTCCCGCATCTGGCGATCCGCCCCCGAGCAGCGCGCTTATGAAGACGCCCGCCGCCGCGTCCGTGCGCTGCGCTTCTTCTATGTGCACGCCATGGTCTATGTGGTGGTCAATGGATTGATCATCGCGTTCCATTTGGTGGGATCGCCGCATCGTCCCTGGTCTGGCGGACCGCTCATCGGTTGGGGCATCGGCCTGGCGATGCACGGCGTCATGACCTGGGCCCGGGTCGGCCTGCTTGGCCGTGAGTGGGAGGAGCGCAAGATTGCTGAGTACATGGCGCGCGAACAGGTGCGCACGTTGTCCACCGAAAAGCAGCTGGTCGAGGCGCGGATGAAGTTGCTGCAGGCCCAGATCGAGCCGCATTTCCTGTTCAATACGCTTGCCAACGTGGTCAGCCTGATTGAGCCGGCGCCGCAGAAGGCGACGCTGATGCTGGAGCATTTCATTGCGTATTTGCGTGCCTCGCTGGCCGCGAGTCGCGCGGCGCAGGGAACGGTGGCGCAGGAGGCGAAATTGCTGCGCGACTATCTGGCCCTGATACGCATCCGCATGGGAGACCGGCTGCATTACTCGATCCATGTCGATCCCGAACTGGAACCGATGCCGCTGGCGCCCATGCTGCTGCAACCGGTGGTCGAGAACGCGATCAAGCATGGCCTGGAGCCGAAGATCGAAGGCGGGCGGCTGCTGGTCAGGCTGGAGCGGCAGGGCGCTCGAATGCTCGCGACCATCGAGGACGATGGCATGGGCTTTCGCCCGACGGCGGGCTCGGGGGTGGGCCTTGCCAACCTGCGCGAGCGGCTGGCCGTGCTGTATGACGGCGATGCGCACGTGCGTATCGAGGAGCGCTCGCCCGGCACCGCGGTGCTGATCGATGTTCCCATGCAGCAGCCTGTCCGACCCGGAGACGCCCAATGACCCTAACCGCATTGATCGCCGACGACGAAGAACACCTGCGCGCCCATCTGCGCGGGAAGCTGGAGCGTCTGTGGCCGGAACTGCTGATCGTTGCCGAGGCCGCCAACGGCATCGAAGCGGCCGAAGCCATCGCAAGGCTGTCGCCCAGCGTGGCATTCCTCGATATCAAGATGCCGGGGCTGTCCGGGCTGGAAGTGGCGCAGGGCATAGAGACCGATACTCGGCTGGTGTTTGTTACCGCCTACGATGAATTTGCGTTGGATGCCTTCGAACGCGCCGCGGTGGATTACCTGGTCAAGCCTGTCAGCGACGAACGCCTCGGCCGGACCATCGAGCGCTTGCGCAAGGCATTGCAGGATGCCGCACCGCTACCCGAACTGGCCCAGCTCCTGAGCCGGCTGACGCGCGGGCATCAGCCGCGCACGGAGAACCCTGGTCTGCTGCGCTGGGTCCGTGCCAGTCGCGGCAATACCACCAGCCACGTGCCGATCCAGGAGGTGATGTACTTCCAGAGCGACGACAAATACGTGGTCGTCCATACCCGCGAGGGCGAGCACCTGATCCGCACGCCGCTGGCGGAGCTGATCGCCGGCCTGGATCCCGAGGTGTTCTGGCAGATCCACCGCTCGTCCATCGTCAACATGGAATTCGTGGCCGGTACGCGCCGCGATGAATCCGGGCGGCTGCTTGTTCGGATGCGCAATAGCGATACGGAGTTGCCGGTATCGCGCGCCTATATGCACAAGTTCCGGCAGATGTAACGTGGCGGCAGCGCATCGCACTGCCGCCGCCGGGGCGCTCTACTGACGATCCATGAACTCCTGGATCTTGCGCTGCTCCCAGTCCCGCCCGCGGCGCGACAGCCGCATCCAGACCAGCAATCCGTGCACACCGAGCCCCAGGCCCCAGGCGAGCGTGGTGGTCAGCGGCCACGGCCAGCCGGTGGTGGTGTAGTGCGACCAGGCCGGGCTGCCGAAGTAGAAGAAGCGAAACCACAACCAGGCATTGACCACGGCATAGACCAGCAGGTGGATGTACCAGCCGCGCAGCGCGCGGACCATGCGGCGGGCGCGCCAGTAGGCCATGGCGTTCGGGTCGTTTGGCGGATAGGGTTGATGCATATCGTGGCGCATGGAATACCTCGGCATGGAGTTCGTTGTCATGCGTAAGGTATATGCGACCGGTAAGGGGTACCAGCGCCATGGGCCGAATCGACGGATATCGTTCGCAAATGGCAAACGTCGTGGCGCGAATGCCTCCCGGCGCAGCTTCTCTATGCTGCACGAAGGACGTGCATGCCGCTACATTTGCTACGCGCGCTCCATTTCGCGCCACGCCAGCCACAGGCGCGTGTCGAACTCCAGCTGGTGGTAGCGCGGCTCCATGTGTTCGCAGAGCCGGTAGAAGGCCTTGTCGTGGTCGCGCTCTTTCAGGTGCGAGAGTTCGTGCACGACGATCATGCGCAGGAATTCCGGCGGCGCTTCCTTGAACAGCGAGGCCACGCGGATTTCCTTCTTGGCCTTCAGTTTGCCGCCTTGCACGCGCGAGATCGCGGTGTGCAGGCCCAATGCCTTGTGCGCCGAGTCGAGCGTGGCATCGAAGCCGACCTTGTGCAGCGGCGGCGCGCTGCGCAGGTATTCCTGCTTCAGTTCGGTGGCGTAGTCGTACAGCGCGCGATCGGTCTGCACGGTATGGCGGCCGGGATAGCGGCGGGCCAGGTGGTCGCCCAGGCGACCGGCGGCGGCGAGTTCGCGCACCTGGTCGAGCACTTCGGGCGGATAGCCGCCCAGGAAGCGCATCGGGTCCTTGGCGGCGGGGCGCCAGGTTTCGGTCACTGCAGTGGCCTGCCTAGTCGTGGTCAATGGTGGTGGTGATGGTGATGCATCCAGCTGTTGTCCAGCGAATTGACGAAGGACTCGACCGCGTCCTTGTCGCCGGTGGCGTGGCGCATCATTTCGCCGCACTTGCAGAAGCCCTGGTACGGAGTGATGTGCGAGCACGCGGACGTTTTCTGCAGGTACAGCGTGACGGGTTTCGCGCACTTCTTGCACTTGAACTTCAGGGTCAGGGCGGGTCTGCTCATGGCGATGGCTTGAAAAATCAGCGGAAGGTCGAACCTGTCATTGTACCGGCGGGGGCCAAAGCTGGCTGGGGCCGGCCTGAGCGCCCCGGCGTGCCTGATACACTCCCGCCATTCCCGCACCAACCCCAACACGCACCCATGGCACAGTACGTTTTCACCATGAACCGCGTGGGCAAGATCGTTCCGCCCAAGCGTCACATCCTGAAGGACATCTCGCTGTCGTTCTTCCCCGGCGCCAAGATCGGCGTGCTGGGCCTGAACGGCTCGGGCAAGTCCACGCTGCTCAAGATCATGGCCGGCCTCGACAAGGAGATCGAGGGCGAGGCCACGCCGATGCCGAACCTGAACATCGGCTACCTGCCCCAGGAACCGCAGCTCGATCCCGAGCAGACCGTGCGCGAATCGGTGGAAGCAGCACTGGGCGGCGTGTTCGAGGCGCGCAAGAAGCTCGACGAGATTTACGCCGCGTACGCGGAGCCGGACGCCGACTTTGACGCGCTGGCCGCCGACCAGGCCAAGTACGAAGCCATCCTGGCAGCCAGCGACGGCAACAACGTCGAGCTGCAGCTGGAGATCGCCGCCGACGCGCTGCGCCTGCCGCCGTGGGACGCGAAGATCGGACTTCTCTCCGGTGGTGAGAAGCGCCGCGTGGCGCTGTGCCGCCTGCTGCTGTCGCGCCCCGACATGCTGCTGCTCGACGAACCGACCAACCACCTGGATGCCGAGTCGGTCGACTGGCTGGAGCAGTTCCTGACGCGCTTCCCCGGCACCGTGGTGGCCGTGACCCACGACCGCTACTTCCTCGACAACGCCGCCGAGTGGATCCTGGAACTGGACCGCGGCCAGGGCATCCCCTGGAAGGGCAACTACAGCTCGTGGCTGGACCAGAAGGAAGCGCGCCTGAAGCAGGAAGAGGCCAGCGAATCGGCGCGCCAGAAGGCGCTGCACAAGGAACTGGAGTGGGTGCGCCAGAACCCCAAGGGCCGCCAGGCCAAGTCCAAGGCGCGTCTGGCCCGCTTTGACGAGCTGAACAGCCAGGAATACCAGAAGCGCAACGAAACCCAGGAAATCTTCATCCCGGTGGGTGAGCGCCTGGGCAACGAAGTGATCGAATTCGACAACGTCAGCAAGGGATTCGGCGACCGCATGCTGATCGAAAACCTGAGCTTCAAGGTGCCGCCGGGCGCCATCGTCGGCATCATCGGTCCGAACGGCGCCGGCAAGTCGACGTTCTTCAAGATGCTCACCGGCAAGGAACAGCCGGACAGCGGCGAGATCAAGATCGGGCCGACCGTGAAGATGGCCTTTGTCGACCAGAGCCGCGACGCGCTGGACGGCACCAAGACCGTGTTCGAGGAAATCTCGGGCGGCGCCGATGTCCTGACGGTAGGCCGGTACGAAACCCCGTCGCGCGCCTATATCGGCCGCTTCAACTTCAAGGGCGGCGACCAGCAGAAGCAGGTCGGCACGCTGTCGGGCGGTGAGCGCGGCCGCCTGCATATGGCCAAGACGCTGATCGCCGGCGGCAACGTGCTGCTGCTGGACGAGCCGTCGAACGACCTCGACGTGGAAACGCTGCGCGCGCTGGAAGATGCGCTACTCGAGTTCGCCGGCTGCGTGATGGTGATCTCGCACGATCGCTGGTTCCTGGACCGGATCGCGACGCACATCCTGGCGTTCGAAGGCGACTCGCATGTCGAGTTCTTCCCGGGCAACTATCAGGAATACGAGGCGGACAAGAAGAAGCGGCTGGGCGAAGAAGGGGCCAAGCCGAAGCGGATCCGGTATAAGCCGATTGCGCGGTGAAGTACTGCTGAGTATGAAAGAGAACCAGGCCGGCGGGCCTGGTTTTTTTTTGTGCGCCCAGCATGGGCGCACTCTTGTGGGTGCAAGTCCCACCGTAAGTTGATCACAGCGAACGAAGCGAAGC